>PEAL01000136.1 GCA_002753725.1 Deltaproteobacteria bacterium | reverse complement strand
AACACCATATAAACAAGAAACAGGCTCGCTAAAAACGATTAATTTTATAAAATCTTACAAAAAAAAGTATAAAATAGAACCAACCTGGATTGCCGCATCCTATTACGATGCAGCCTTAACTGCTGTAGAGGCCATAAAATTAGCTGAAATTAAAGGGGATAAAATCAGAAAAAGCAGACGATTGATAAGGGATGAATTAGCAGGAATATATAGTAGAGATAAAGCCGTTGAAGGGGTTTCCGGATCAATTTTTTTTGATAAAAATGGCAATATTGTAAAGCCTTTAGGGGTTGGATACTACACTAAAGGTAACTTTCTTCCTTCTTATTCTCAATATCAGCCAATTTCAGATATGGATGAGTCAAAAGATTCCTTTAACAAGGCATTAAAAGGCGACCTTATTCCTGTAAGAAATATCATAATGAAACAAACAGATCTTGTTTACACAGGAATAAAATTAAACAAAATTTCAGCCATTGATTTTTATGAAAATAAGTATGAATTAGATTTTCTGATATGGTTCAGGTTTAAAGGAAATTTTGATGAATCTGAAATTGTTTTTAAGGATGCTGTAAAACCAATACAATTTGAAAAGACCATTTTAGAAGAACAAGAAGGTGATACGACATTAAGAGTTTATCATATCAAGGCAGAATTCAAGAAACGTTTTATGTTTAACGCTTTCCCTTTTGACATCCATAAACTCAATGTAAGGTTTCATCATCGAACAACTCCCAAGCATAGCCTGATATTTATAGCTGACAAATTAGAGTATAACAAACAAGACAGCACATACAAGTTAATTAAAAGTTTACATTGGGAGATTATTCAATCACACTATTTTCAAGATATTCATAGGGTTGAGGCGTCAGCCTCAAAATTCATTGATTACTCACAATTTAATACGGACTGGTATATCAAACGAAAAGGAAATGAAATAATTATTAAAACGATTCTACCAATCATTTTATATTTTATGATTGCTTATTTTATTATATTTTTGCCCCATAACAGATATGGGCTTCGACTTGTTCTCAATATGTTTGTGTTTTTTATCGCTCTTTTTCATCATTTTAAAGTAGCATCAGCATTTAGTTTGACTTACTTTACGATCATTGATTATCTTTACTTTGTATTATATATCTATGTAACCCTATCCATTTGTTTTTCTATTTTATTCTCCTTAAAAAAATCTTCACGAATGATACTTTTTTGGGAAAAAATATTTGTTCCAGTGTTGATTTGTTTCCTTGTTATAATTATCCTGTATTTTGATTCTGATATATTTATTAATAAACAAACAAATAAAATTATTAAGCAGCAAAAATCCAATAAACAAGAAGAACAAATAAATAAATGGATTTTTTCAGTGCCTGAAAATTCTGAAAATGACACGTTCGTCGGAACGATTAGAATCAAGACTTTAAATAATAATTCCAGCTATAAATATGATATCCTCAGTGGTAACAGTCGGCAAACGTTTTTGATCAATCAAGAAAAGGGAGAAATTCGTGTAGCGAATAAAAAACAATTGGACCATGAACTTCAAGATAGCTATCATTTAACAATTAAAATTACTGACAGCGCAAATATATCTCAGATTGGAACGATTGTTATTTATGTTAAAGATATTAATGAACCTCCTGTATTTTATGCAGAAGATATTTCGATTAATGAAGATCTTCCTTTATTATCCACTGTTACCCCCAGGTTAAATGCAATGGATCCGGATAATGATCCCATTACATATACAATTACAAGTGGTAATGAGGATCATATTTTTGATATTGAACCTGAAACCGGCGAAATAACCACTTTCCAGATCCTTGATTATGAAACGGTTTCATCATATACGTTGGAATGCATGATATTTGATACGGGTGGCCTCAGCGCATATCAAAAGATTCACATTAAGATTAATGATGTTAACGAACCACCAACGATAGAAGATCAAACATTTTATTTAACGGAGAATATGAATACCTGTACGGTGGGTGAGATTATCGCTCACGATCCGGAAAATTCTCCATTAAATTTTAAAATTATCAGCCCTGAAAATCTCATGTCTGCTTTTTATATTGATGATAGAACGTTAAAAATCTTTGACAGTTTAAACTTGATTTTAAATAATTATACGTTAACGGTTGAGGTTTCTGATAGTGCAGGCTTGAAATCAACAGCAAAGATTAACATACAATTGAGACCATCTGATGAATCTACAAAAATAACTGACATAAAAAAGAAAATACTATTTTTAAACCCATCAACCCCTGACAATTATTTCTGGAAGAAGGCTGAAATGGTCATGCGAGCTGCCTGTGAAGATTTAAATATGGATATTAAGGTTTATTATGCCAGGGAGAATCGTGCCATAATGATATCTCAGTTGGAACAGGCGCTTGAAAAAGATGCCCCTGATGCAATTGTTTTTAAAAGTTTACGTCAAAATGGTACTCAGGTTATTGACATTGCAAATAAGGCCAAGATCACCTGTTTTATGTTTTATTCCGGTTTAACATTAACACAACGGGAAAAGTATGGAAAACCTCGTGAAAAGTATCCTTATTGGATAGGAGAAATGATTCCAGACAATACTCAGGCAGGTTATGATCTGAGTACTATTCTGATTGAAACAGCCCTGAAAAATGGCTTTGAAACACCTGTGCGCATGATAGGAATTGCAGGTATAAAATCTGATCAATCCTCTATTTCCAGAGAAAAAGGATTGATGCAATCCATTAATGAAAGAAAAGATATTCACTTTTTAAGATTGTTAACAGGGGAATGGGAACGAGAAAAAGCTAAACTGGGTATGCTTGCCATGTATGAAAGATTCCCTGTTGCAACTGTCGTATGGGCGGCAAATGACCCGATGGCAATGGGGGTGATCGATGCCTGTGAACAATTGAATTTAAAACCAGGAAAAGATGTTTTTATCGGTGGTATGGACTGGACATTGGAAGCTTTTTTAGCTGTTAAACAAGGTAAAATGACAGCTACAATTGGTGGGCACTTTATGGATGCTGGATGGGTAATGATTTTACTTCATGATTTTTTTAAAGGTAATGATTTTGCGAAGGAAGGTACTGAAATGAAATCTCGATTGAGTGCTATCACTCAAGACAATGTTAATTTGTTTCTGGATAAATTAAGAAGCCAACGCATGGGAAAAATTGATTTTAGAAAGATAGATTTTTCAAAATTTTCAAAAGTTTTAAATCCAGAGGTGAAAACATATGAATTTGGACTTGGTGGATTGTTAAAACAATTTGAATCTCACAAAGAAAAAAGGAAATAACAATGCCGATGATAATATATCTTGTATTATGTCTTGTGATTGGTTTTTTTGGAGCAAATAGAAAATTTGGATTCTGGGGATATTTTTTTGGATCAATTGTATTAACGCCAATAATTGGCTTGCTTCTTTTATTTGCATCTGACAAACGCGTACTGAATAAGGAAGCATCTTGAGTATTCTACTTAATATTTTTAAGATTTTTTATTTAAGAACAATGGATAATTAATTGATTTTTATCCATAAAATAAAAGGAGGTTATATGTCTGAAAAAGAAATCGCACTGAATGAAGAACCAACAAAAGAGAACATGGATAAGCTCATTCAAAATCATGTTATCGGCTCCATGGGGGTCGGCTTGATCCCACTGCCTATAGTTGATTTCGTTGCCTTGACATGGGTCCAGCTAAACATGATCAGAAAAATGGCTTCTGCCTACAGTATCCCATTTTCAAATGATAAGGGAAAGAATATCATTGGAGCTCTAATGGGGAGTGGCGTTACACTTCCAGCCGGATATCTCCTGGCCAGCTTATGCAAAACAATTCCTGTTATAGGAACAACGACAGGTGCTATTGCAATGCCGGCTACAGCTGGAGCAACAACATATGCCATTGGTAAAGTATTTCTTCAACACTTTGCAACGGGTGGAACTTTACTGAACCTTGATCCTGAGAAAGTAAAAGACTACTATCAGCAAATGTTTGACGAAGGCAAAAAAGTATCGGCAACACTACAACCAGCAACAGCTTGAAATAAAGTGTATGCTAAATGCGGGTTGTCTTTTATAGATGGCTCGCATACATAAATTCATTGCGTAGTATCCTGTTTATAAAGAAAATTTTTTGTTAAAAATGGAGGTTATTATGTTAGAACAAGCTGTCATTCAGCCGGCTGCTGAAGCAGCCGCCGCAGGCAGTGCGGTACAGGCAAATACTGCAATAGCTGCAACCGGGGCTAAAGGCGTAGGAGCAAAAAGCTTTGGGGCAAAATTGCTTACAGCAACAAAGGTTGCTGTGTTTAACCCTTTTTTTGGAGGTGCTGTAGCTCTAGCGGCTGTTGTTGGATTTGAATTTTGGCGGGGAAAAGTTGATGAAAAAAAGATGACCAGGGCAACCAGTTAATTTTTAAATCAGGTTCGTTGACTGCTCAGATAATTGGGCAGTCAATTAGCCTGATGGCTAAAGGTCGATTATCCACAAATATTTAGGAACCACAATTTAATAACTTCAACATTCTTGCATCCCATATTCAGGATGACTTAGAGTGTATTTTTCATACCAATATCTTTTTAAATTCTTTTTCTGTAAGTGCAAAAAAAAATTGACTCAATAGAGGATGTCCTTTATGTTATCCGCTTCATCTTTTTTACACTGATAACGATATCGGGAAAATACCCGTTATCACTATTTTCGAGAATGTTCATTTTCGGAAAACGAATAGATACAGACTGTATCAAATTTAGGAGGATATTTATTCATGAAAGAAAAAGTTCAGGCCGTATTGGATAAGGTTAGGCCATCATTACAGGCAGATGGCGGTGATGTCGAACTGGTTGAAGTCACGGATGATGGTGTTGTCCGGGTTCAACTTCAGGGTGCTTGCAAAGGATGCCCTATGTCTCAAGTGACATTGCGTGATGGTATTGAAAAATTTTTGAAAAAGGAACTGCCTGAAATCAAGGCTGTTGAACCTGCATAAGTGGAAAAAAATCATCACCAGGGGCGAAGGTATTGTTGTGTTTTGACCTTGGTGATGACTGATTAATAACAGGAGCGCTCCATGCCCATTTCAACAAAAATCAAAGCCTCCCTCACCCGAACGTCCTGGATACGCAAAATGTTTGAGGAAGGTGGACGGCTTAAACAATTGTATGGTGATGAAAATGTATTTGATTTCAGCATTGGCAATCCCAATCTGGACCCCCCTGAATCATTTCATCAAACCATAAAACACTTGATTGATAACCATCAGTCCGGTCAACACGGTTATATGCCCAATGTGGGCTATATCGATGTTCGTCAATCTGTGGCAGAGTATCTGTCAACTGAACAAGGCATAACACTTTCACCCGATGACCTGATCATGACATGCGGTGCTGCCGGAGCATTGAATGTTATATTCAAGGCCATATTAGACCCGGGTGATCAAGTCATTTGCCCGTCACCCTATTTTGTTGAGTATGGTTTTTATGTGGACAATCATGGTGGTACATTGAAAACAGTGCCATCAACACCCGATTTTTATATGGATATCGATGCCATAGGAAAGGCTATCGAACCCAATACAAAAGCAATATTGATCAATTCGCCCAATAATCCAACCGGTCAGGTGTATTCCCGAGGTCATATAGAAATGCTTGCCCACGTTCTGGAACAAAAATCCAAGGCCAATGGAAGAAGTATCTATTTGATTTCCGATGAACCTTATCGCAAAATTTCTTACGATAACATTAAAATTCCCGGCATTCTATCCTGCTATGAAAATAGCATTGTGTGTACATCGTACTCAAAAGATCTTTCCATCCCTGGTGAACGGATTGGTCATTTAGCGGTGCATCCCAAGGCTTCAGATAAATCCGATTTGATGCAAGCTCTGGCCATGGCTAACCGAATTCTTGGATTTGTCAATGCTCCGGCATTGATGCAACGAGTGGTTGCCCGAATGCAGGGTAAACAGATTGATTCAGGCCTTTATCAGAGCAAACGTGACTTACTATGCAGTGGCCTGAAAAAAGCAGGATACATGTTTACTGTTCCCAAAGGAGCATTTTACCTGTTTCCGAAAAGCCCTATACCCGATGATGTTGCTTTTGTCGGAGAACTTCAAAAAGAGAATATTCTGGCGGTTCCAGGCAGCGGCTTTGGCTGTCCCGGGCATTTTAGAATATCTTACTGTGTTTCTGATGACACGATTGTCCGCTCCATGCCTGGATTTGAAAGAGTGATGAAGAAACTTCTTTAAGAATGGGAACGTTAGCCAATTATATTCCTAAGAAATCACGATTAAATAATTTTCCCAGTTGAAGTCCCTTGGTGGAGTCCTAAAGCTTTAGCTTTGGGAGTTCCTAAGATTTTCAATGCGTTGTTTTTCTGTAACTCCCAAAGCTAAAGCTTTGGGACTCCAATCTAAAATGGGGAACTTATTTTTCGAGTATTCCTAAGCGTATGTATCCAAAACAAATCAAAAAGAAATCGCTTTACATCATGTAACACCTGTTATACTAGTGCTTTTTGATAAAAAATAAAAAAATATAATCTGAACATTGCAAGTGACCTGTTCAAAACCGGTGCGAACACCATCATTTTGAAGATGTCACTTGCAATTTTTTAGTATAAGGAAAAACACGATCAATGACCCATAAATTACTGACCGATCAACCCGGAAAAACCGAATTGATGTTGGGCAATGAAGCCATTGCGCGTGGTGCTATTGAAGCTGGACTTTGTGTGGGAGCCACCTATCCTGGCACGCCATCTTCGGAAATATCACTGTCATTGTTTCAAATTTCACAAAAAACCGATTTATACTTTGAATACAGCACCAATGAAAAAGTCGCAATGGAAGTTGCCGCCGCAGCATCAGCATCAGGCGTTCGAAGCATGTGTATCATGAAACATGTGGGGCTGAATGTAGCTGCTGATCCCTTGATGACGCTGGCTTATGTTGGTGTAAAAGCGGGAATGGTCATTTTGACAGCGGATGATCCACTGATGTTTTCCAGTCAAAATGAACAAGACAACCGGTATTATGCACTGTTGAGCGGACTTCCCATGTTAGAACCCTCGTCCATAGACGAGGCCAGAGCCATGACAAAATATGCGTTTGAATTATCGGAACAGCTTCAGGAACCCGTTCTGTTGAGAACAACCACCCGCATTAATCATTCCACAGGACCAGTCATTCTTGACACCATTTTACCCATCAATCGACAGTCACATTTTACGAAAAATCCATTTCGTCTGGTGACCATTCCATCGGTATCAAGAAATTTACATGTTCAATTGCTTGAAAATATCAAGCAAGCAGCATCTCTTTCCGAAGCGTCTCCCTGGAATATCTGCACAGGAATCGGGAAATGGGGTATCATTTGCAATGGTGTCAGTTTCAATTATGTTAAAGATGCGATTTCAACGCTTGATATCAGTGACAAAACGCGCGTGCTTCGCATTGGATTTTCGCATCCATTGCCGGTATCCATGATTCAATCCTTTTTAAAGGATTGTGAACGTGTGCTTATTGTTGAAGAAGGGGAACCCTGGCTGGAAACTCAGATCAAAGCTTTGGCTCAGGAAGTTGGCCTGACCGTTTCTATCAAAGGAAAAGATAACCACTTGTTCTCAAGGCTTTACGAATATGATCCGGCAATGGTTCGGTCGATGATTGCAAATTATTTTAACATTCCTGACGTTCAACCCCCTGTTCCAGATCTTTCCGATCTGCCTGAAATCCCTTCTCGCCCTCCCAATTTATGCGCAGGGTGCGGCCATCGGGCAACATTTTATGCGGTAAAGCAAGCAGCCAAAACAATGGATGTTGAAGTGATTTATCCGACGGATATTGGTTGTTACACCCTGGGCGTTTTACCGCCATTGAGCATGGCAGATTATTTGATTTGCATGGGATCTTCTGTTGGAACTTCTTGCGGATTTTCAAAAGTTTTGGATAAAAAAATTGTTGCTTTTATTGGTGATTCAACTTTTTTTCATTCTGGTATTCCAGGCTTGATCAATGCAGTATTCAATCAACACCAGTTTACATTGGTCATTTTAGATAATGGCACCACTGCCATGACCGGGCATCAACCGCATCCAGGGGTTGACATGACCCAATGGAATCTGGATGGATATACTCAAATTTCCATTGAAAAAATGGTTCGGGCCATTGGGGTCCCCCATGTTTCAGTGGTGCGACCCTATCAGGTTAAAAAGAGCATCGATGCTTTGAAAGAAGCCTTTGCATTTAAAGGGGTATCTGTTGTCATTGCCCAGGAACCCTGCGCGTTAATCAACAAAAAACGAAAAAAACGCGCCTTTCAAGTAACGGATCAATGTAAAGATCATCGCGTATGTATCAATGAACTTGCATGCCCTGCCTTTTATCTTGAAAGCAATCACTTAAAAATCAATCCTGCCCAATGTGTGGGATGTGCTGTTTGCGCACAGATTTGTCCTGAAAATGCAATCATCCCCGTGAAGGAGTCGCAATCATGAAAACAACCCGTTTGATTATCGTTGCAGTGGGCGGTCAGGGCAATCTTTTGGCATCCAAAATTTTGGGTGAAGCTGCCATGGCTGCGAATATCCGTGTTGGCATGAGTGAAATTCATGGCATGGCGCAACGTGGCGGTGTGGTTGAATCCGCCCTAATTTTTGGCGATGCAGACAGTACCATCATTTCCGATGGCGAGGCTGATATTCTGTTAGGATTTGAACCCTCAGAAACACTGAGAGCGTTAAAAAAATGCCACTCACGTTCCTGGGTCATTACCAATATGGAACCATTGCCGCCGTTTACAGTCAATATTGGCAAAGGGGAGTATCCTGATCTGAAACAGGTGGAACCGCTTATCAAGAAAAAAACAGATCGATTGTTCTCTTTAAATGCCACAGATCTGGCCAGGCAGGCCGGAAACATTTTGTCTGTCAATGTTGTGCTTTTGGGCGCACTCTCAGCCACAAAAGCACTTCCCCTCACAAAAGAACATATGCAGAATGCCATCCGAAAAACTGTAAAAAAAGCATTTATTGATATCAATCTCAAAGCGTTTGAATTTGGAGAAAAAGCCATTAATAAAGGATAATCCATATGCCCCACACGCAAAAAAACAAGATTGAAGCCCTCATACAAAAAGGTGTCCACATACCCTGTCCGGAAAGTGTCGAAATTGGGAAAGATGTTCAAATTGAAAGAATTTCCGGAATCAATGTTACGATTCACACAGGGTGTAAAATTTATGGCGCCAAAACATTGATTTTGTCCGGTACAACCATTGGTGAAGAAACACCGACCACTGTAAAAAACTGTTTGATGGGTTCAGCAGTTCGCCTCAAAGGTGGTTATTTTGAGAGTGCTGTTTTTTTGGATCATGCAGAGATGGGATCAGGTGCTCATGTTCGGCAGGGAACGATTCTGGAAGAATATGCCAGCGGCGCACATACCGTCGGCTTGAAACAAACCATCTTGTTTCCCTTTGTCACCCTGGGCAGTTTGATCAATTTCTGTGACTGTTTGATGTCTGGCGGGACCAGCCGAAAAAATCACAGCGAAGTCGGCAGTTCTTATATTCATTTTAATTACACACCCAATCAGGATAAGGCTACCCCCTCATTAATTGGTGACGTCCCCAATGGTGTCATGCTGAACCAACCGCCAATTTTTTTAGGCGGACAAGGGGGGCTGGTGGGGCCTTGTCGCATTGCATATGGTACGATCATTGCGGCCGGGAGTGTCTACCGAAGAGACATCCCTAAACCAAATCAACTGGTCATGGATGGTGCCATGCGGCATGCATCCATTTCATTCAATAAAGAGCTGTATCAAAATATCAATCGAATCCTTGAAAACAATATTATTTACATGGGTAACCTTATCGCTTTGGCGCACTGGTATTATTATATCCGACGATTATGGGCAAATGATCCAATGAAAGTAGCACTGAACGATGGTTTACTCGAAACCTTGCAATCAGGTCTTGATGAACGTATCAAACAGATAAAACTGTTTAGCGAAAAGATGCCTCAATCCATTGATGAATACAAAAAAATGATGTCATCCCCTGACCGACATCCTTCAATTTTAGACGCTAAGCAAGCATTGTATGATCGATGTGATGCATTGACAGCCTTCTGTAAAAATGCATTTCCGCCATCTTCATTGACCATTGACGATCAATTCTTTGCTGCAATGGATTGTGCAAAAAAAGAATCATATGTTGAAAGTATAACGTCATTGGATGAACTGACGCGAAAAAAAGGATCGCTATGGCTTCAAAGTATTGTTGATGCCATCTATCAAGGCGCCTACAAGATTATACCGGAATGTCAGCCAGGAAATAAACATGGGTAAACTCTTTGGAACGGATGGCATACGCGGAGAAGCAAACCGCTTCCCTATGACTGTAGAAATTGCGCAAGCATTGGGATTGGCAACAGCTACCCTATTTTCCAACAATGCTTCTGCCCGTAAAAGAATGATTATCGGTAAAGATACCCGTATGTCCGGGGATATGTTCGAAGCTGCTCTGTCATCTGGAATTTGTGCAGGGGGGTATGATGTTTTTCAGGTTGGTATTGTTCCTACACCAGCAGTTGCTTATCTGACACAATATTTTGAGGCTGATGCAGGTTTTGTGATATCGGCATCACATAATCCAGCCCAGGACAATGGTATCAAAGTGTTTTGTTCTGATGGCTATAAAATGCCGGATCAAATGGAAGCCGACATTGAAGATTGCCTGCTTTCAAAATCCTATGAAAAAAATGATCCTGGTCAATATGCTCGTATTTATCCTAAAGAGGATGCCAAGCAGCTCTATATAGACTATGTGAAAAAAACAATTCCCAGGAATCAAGTAAACCAATTGTCAATGGTTGTAGACTGTGCCAATGGGGCTGCATCAACGGTTGCAAATGAAATTTTTAACTCGTTCAGCCCTTCTGTAAAAATAATTCATGCTCGCCTTGATGGCGCATCAATAAACGAAAACTGTGGTGCAATGGATACCCGATCACTTCAGTCAGCCGTTCTTGAAAACAAGGCCGATATCGGTATCGCCTTTGATGGAGATGCCGATCGATTGATTGTCTGTGATCATCTGGGCGAGCCTTTAAATGGAGATCATATACTGGCCATTTGTGGGCGACATATGATTCAACACAATCGCCTTCCTCAAAACACACTGGTTGCCACCCAGTACAGCAACATGGGACTGGATGATGCTATCCAGCAATGCGGCGGGCATGTGGTTCGAGTCTTGAATGGGGATCGATATGTTATTGAAAAAATGCGTGCTGATGGTTTTCTTTTGGGCGGCGAAGCTTCAGGGCATCTCATTTTCAAAGAGCAAACAACCACTGGTGATGGCCTGGTTGCAGCACTTCAGGTACTTGATATCATGCAACAGACCGGCCAGCCCCTTTCACAGCTCAAGCAATGTATTGCATTTTATCCACAAGTGATTCGTAATGTCGCTGTAAGAGAAAAAAAAGAATTGCAATCATTATCCAGTGTCATGAATCAAATTCATCAGGTAAAAGAGAAACTTGGCGATGAAGGCCGAACGCTCATTCGTTACAGTGGAACTGAAAACAAAGCCCGGATAATGATTGAAGGCAAGGATGAAAAAATCATAACCGACTATGCAGACCGTATAGCCAAAGAGATTCAGTCTCAAATTGGTGTCTGAGAAATTTTTAATAAATTGAAAAGGAGATATAAACCTATGTTCACCGATCCAGATTACATTTTGAATCAGATCGCTAAGGATATTAAAAAGTATCCGGAAATGGCCATTCAAACTTTTTTAGAAATGATGACCGTTTCAGAATACACTCAACAAAGTGCAAAAGCGAAAATGACCGATAGCATTCAAAGAAACAACTTTGTTCATTATGAAATGACGATGTTTGAAGAAGATGAGCTAAACATTTTAGAAAAAGAGTATAAAAATTATCTTGGATTTGATATTGAACAGCGGGGTCAAAAAATGAACATTTAAAATATAGGACATTTGGGCTCTACAACCCTTTTATCATTCAAATAATGCGAACGAAGCAATCACGATACACTTATTTTTTCGTTCTTGTTCTCATAATTGATAGGAGAAGGCAATGACTATTGAAAATATTAAGTCAGAAGATTTAAGAGAAGCTTTTCTGAAAGTTTCAGGAAATCAAACCGCTGTCGATCAAGCAATAACCTTTATGGATCAATGGCTGAACAGTCCCTTTTTTTCTGACCAGCATGCGTCAATTCTATCTCATGTGGAACATAACCAATTTGATTTGTTACTGGATGCTTTTTATCAACGTCTTCCTTTTGGAACCGGTGGGCGACGCGGGCGAGTGGGGTATGGACCCAATCGAATTAATCCTGCAACCGTTGCTTTGTCAGTTCAAGGGCATTGCAATTTTATGAAAGCCCATTATGATTGCGGCGATCAGCCGGTTGTTATTGTTGCCTTTGATGTTCGAATCTTTGAAGATATTGGTCAGGTTTTTTCTTTTTTACCTGACAATCATCCTGTTCTAAAATTATCCTCACGCGACCTGGCTCGAATTGCTTGTGAAATTTATGCTGAAAATGGATTTACAGTATATA
>PEAL01000135.1 GCA_002753725.1 Deltaproteobacteria bacterium | reverse complement strand
ATAAAGATCAATTTGCCTGACTTAATCGTTAATATTAAAAACATAATTAGTTATTTAGAAAAAAACAGAATTATCTCTGGCCAACCTTGACCATGCCATAGGAACGAACAAATATGACATCTACCAATAATTCAGAATCAAAACACACAGGTATTCCCACTGCACAGCAGGTGCAGACACCTGTTGTATCCAATAACCATCAACCTTCAACATCAAGCAACCCTTCTGGGAATCAAACACCTCCTGTTTCGCCCCAGAAAAGTATTCCTGTCAATAAACCGACCCATACGCCTCGCATGCCCCCTGCTTTGGAAATCCAACAGCTCCGCCAGAAACTTCAACGCCTGGAACTTGCTATGGAAATTTCACGCCAGTTCAGTGCTACTCTGGATGTTGACAAGCTGATGCAAACCATTCTGGATAAGGTTGTCAATGTAACCAATGCTGAGGCAGGTTCTTTCTGGATCAAAGAAAAACAATCCAGTATGGCCATATGTCATGTGGCGTGTGGCCCGGCAAAAGACAGGGTATTGGGATTGAAACTTAAACCCGGCACAGGAATTGTTGGATGGGTGATTGAGAACAAACAAAAAACCGTGGTTTTTGACACCAGTCTTGATGAACGATTTTTTGACAAGGTGGATGAAAAAGTCAATTTTACAACAAAATCAATATTATGCGTTCCTTTATTGGTAAACAATGAATGTGTTGGGGCCATTTCTCTGCTTAATAAAAAAACACCTTTGGGGCAGTTTAATCAACAAGATGTTGACATACTTGAATTGCTCGCTACCAGCGGCGCCATTGCCATTAAAAATGCTCAATTGTTTCAAAGCGAGCGAAAAATAAAAGAACTGAAAACCCTTTTGACCATCAGCAAAGAAGTTTCTTCAACACTGGATTTGGATCGGGTCTTACTGGCAATTGTGAATCTTGGGAGTCAGGTCATTTTTTATAAACGCGCGGTGATTGCCTTGTTGGATATTCACAATAAATTAACCCTGGCTGCTGAAACCAATGTTGCAGAACCCGACATGACCGAGGTTCAAAACAAGCAGATAAAATCCATTATGAAATATGTGCTGGATACAGGGAAACCCATTCATGTGGTTAATTTTCAAAAAGATGCACCGCCCAAAAATATCCCAAAAAATGTTATAGAATATCTTGAAACCTTTGAATTAAAATGTATTTCTGTCATGATCATGGCAGATGCTGAAGGTCAACTGGCTGTTATCAGCATGGAGGGCACATACAACGCACTGGTGGTTAAAGAATCCAATGATGTCATTGATATTGTCGTTAATCAGGCAACCGTTGCCATTCGAAATGCGCAATTGTACAAAAGTTTGCCATCCCATACATTGAGTGGAAAACTTAAATCCAGTGTTCAAGAATCCACACGTTCCTGGAAAAAGACATCACTGTTTATTTTCTCCCTCATTTTGATACTTGTTTTAATAAACACATTGAAAATAACCGACCGTGTGACCGCTGTTGTTGAAGTGATTCCTGCTCAGAGGATGAAAGTGACTGCCATGACTGATGGTGTTGTTCAATCGGTCCATTTTAATGAAGGCGATCTGGTTAAAAGCGATCAGTCGATTATTTATTTAGATAGCAGTTTACTGAAACTGGAACGTCAAAAAATGATGAAAGATATCAACATACAAAGTGGAGAATTGCGACGACTTCAAAGTGATGGGGCCCCCTATGAAATCCATTTAAAAAATTTGGAAATCGAAAAATTAACCAATCAGCTTCAAATCATCAACAAGCAGATATCGTTCACAAGGATTAAACCGATGATCGATGGTCGTATTTTGACCCAGCAAACCGGTCAGTTGCTCAATAAGCAAATTATCAAAGGAGAAGTTCTCACTGAAATTGCTGTGAAAGATGGCAAAATGATAGAAGTCATTCTTGCTGAACCCGATGTTCTAAAAGTGAAACCAGATAACCCTGCATTTATTACGTTGCAGGCCTTTCCAGATATCTTGATTCATGGACGTGTTCATTCTGTTTCCTGGACCATAACTGAACCGGAAACCGAGGATGAACCCAAAGGCTATAAAGCCTGGATTATGGGCCAGGACATTGATGATCATCCGGAAATCCGTTTTGGTATGACAGGAAAGGCAAAAATCGTCACTGGAAAGAAAACACCGTTTGAAATCTTTTTTAAACCATTGTGCGATCGAATTGGTACAGAGTTTCGGTTAAAATTTTCACAAACCCATGATGCAGCTAACGGGAAAAATCCATCATGAGCGAAGTCCTGGCGCCATTACGTTCGGATCTGATTGTAAAAAAACAGACCATTGCGCATCAACATTCATATATTGCCATTATCAAGGATCCTGTGAAAAAAAAATATTTCCGCTTTGAAGAAGAAGAATATTTTGTTTTAAAGCATCTGGATGGCAAAATTACTGCTGAAGAGATTTCACAACTTTATAATCGACAATTTTATGACACTCTCACGGGACAGGATATTGATGAATTTATCAGCTCTATTAAATCCAATGATCTTTTGGAAAAAAATCTGTCAGAGTTAAATACATTTCTTTATGAACAGCTCAAAGAACAGCGAAAAAGCAAGATTCGTCAGGCCAAAGGCTCTGCGCTTTATTTTCGGATGCCTATCGTTGATCCAGATATTTTTTTTCACAAAGTCATGCCTTATATTCAATGGGTTTGGGCGCGTCCTGTCATTACTCTGCTGAATATGTTCATGATATCCGCCCTGATTGTTCTTTTTCAAAATTATGCTGACTTTAAAGTGGGCATGTCACACATTTTTGATTTTTCCAATCAATCCTTCTTTCAGTTGTTTGTGTTGTGGGCAACCGTGATGAGTGTCATTGCTATTCATGAAATGGGGCATGGGTTAACATGTCGGCGATTTGGCGGGGAATGCCATGAAATCGGTTTTTTGTTCATGTTTTTCAATCCCTGTATGTATGCCAATGTTAATGATGCCTGGTTGTTTGAAAACAAAAAGCATCGTTTATATGTCACCTTTGCTGGATGTTTTATTGAGTTTTTAGTGGGGAGTATTGCTGTTTATGTCTGGGTTTTGACACAAAAAGGTGCATTGATCAACATGTTGGCCTTTAAAGTGGTGGTGGTGTGTTTTTTTTCAGCCATATTCATGAACTTCAATCCCCTCATGAAATTTGATGGTTATTTTGCTTTGAGTGATTACTTGGAGATGCCCAATCTTAGAGACCGATCCAAAGAATATTTCAGTTACTTGATTTCAACCAAAATTTTCCGCCTGAAAAAAGAATGTGATTCTCTGACGAAGCGTGAACGCTGGATACTGGGTATTTTTGGTTTTCTGGTAACCATTTATATGATCAATGTCATGACTGGTTTGATTGTTCTCGCAGGAGGATTTTTAATCAGCCAGTTTCATGGGGTGGGAGTGATTGTTCTTTGTTTTGTGATGTATATGTTTTTTGGTCGAATGTTTACTAAATTCATTAACTTTATCAGGTTAGTTATGACAGAACATAATACTTTTTTTTCAAAACCGATTGTCAAAATTTCAGGGCTGATTCTTGTGATCGCTCTGCTTTATGGCTTTATTTTTTATCCTTTTCCACAACATCTGGAGTTGGAAGCTGCATTGGAGCCTGTCCATCAAACCATTATCCGAGCCCATGAAACCGGCTATGTAGAAACCCTTGAAACAAATAAGCTGCACTATAAAAACAATGGGATTATTCTGACTCAGTCCAATTCAGATCTACAGATGCAATTAAAAGATATTGACATTGATTTGCGCACCAATGATCAACTTCAACAGACCGCTATGGCAAAAGGGGATGCTGCCGAATTGTTGAAACTCAAAAACATGAGGCAAAAACTGACCGATGCGCAAACCGACTTAAAACGAAGACTGGAAAATTTGACACTATACGCTCCATTTGATGGTATCTTTGAATCCAACTTAAATGCCATTGCCCATACCATTCTCAATTCCGGGGATGAAATTGGCCGGTATATCGACACCTCCATTTATAAAGTGGTTATTGATATTCTGGAGCGTGATATTGAAGGTATTCGGCCCGGTACCCGTTCTTTTTTTATTATCAATACACGACCTTCTGAAATTTTTTCCGGACAGGTAACAACCATCTCGCCGATCCATATCATGAAAGGCATTGCCCGCTTTTATCGTTTTAATGTTGAATTTCCTAACAAAAACATGTTTTTACGAGAAGGTATGAAAGGTACTGTTTACCTGGAAATTGGAAAATTTACGTATTTATATCGGGTGATCCGGTGGTTGAAAAAAACCATTCGGTTGGATTTACAATTATAAAGCAATACAGAACGTTATTATTATCGTAAATGCCTATCTGTTGGATACGCCCTGTTACAAACACCAATACATCATCCCTAGTCGTTCGGCCTCTCCTGGATCGTACGCATTTTTTACATCAACAATCAAAGGATAATCCGGCATACACAATTGAGAAATCTGTGATAGCCCCATATCCAGATAATTCTGATGTTTTACAGCAACGATGACAGCATTGACCCTGGGCATGTCTTCCAATGATGTCAGGCTGAGTTGAAAATATTCATTGGCTTCGTCAGCTTCTGCATACGGGTCATGAATGTAAACATTGAGTCCATATTCTTTAAGCTCATTAATAATATCAATGACTCTGGTATTTCTTAAATCCGGTACATTTTCTTTGAATGTCAGCCCCAAAACCGCCACCCTGCCGCCCATGACAGGTTTACCGGTTGAAATAATCATTTTGACTGTACGTTCAGCTATATATTTTCCCATACCATCGTTAATCCGTCTGCCAGCCAAAATCATTTCAGGATGATATCCGAGAGACTCTGCCTTAAATGTCAGGTAGTAGGGATCCACACCAATACAGTGTCCTCCGACAAGCCCTGGATGAAATGGCAAAAAGTTCCATTTTGTGCCAGCCGCCTTTAAGACATCCTGTGTTCGAATATTCATACGATGGAAAATCATGGATAACTCATTCATCAGTGCAATATTGATATCCCGCTGAGTATTTTCAATGACCTTTGCTGCTTCAGCCACTTTTATGGATGGTGCCCGGTGAATCCCTGCATGGACCACCTGACCATAAATTTTTGACAATAGATCCAGTGTGGGTTGATCAGATGCTGAAACGATTTTAACAATTTTATCAATGGTACGCTCCCGATCTCCAGGATTAATTCGCTCAGGAGAATACCCCACTGTAAAATCTTTTCCAAATATCAACCCTGAACGAGACTCTAATATTGGGATACAAATTTCTTCGGTTGTCCCTGGATAAACCGTAGATTCATAAACCACGACAGCACCAGATTGTATCTGTTGACCAACAATTTCCGATGCTGTACGAACGGGTTTTAAATCCGGGATACGAGATTCATCAATGGGCGTTGGAACAGCGATAATGATGATTGCACAGGATTTCAGATCTTCAGGTTCTGATGTAAAAAGCATGTGAACAGTTTTGAGCCGGCTTGACTCAACTTCCAATGTTCGATCAATCCCGTTGCTTAACTCTTGAATACGATCAAGTTTAATGTCAAAGCCAACCACATCAAAATACTGAGCAAAATGAACCGCAAGCGGGAGTCCAACATAGCCAAGACCCACCACACCAATTTTTTTGTTTCTTTGAACAAATCGTTCGAAATCAGGTAACTTCATTATTTTTTTAATCCTGTTTGTTTTAATGGAGCGTCATCATCTGTATAGCCTGTCTATTTAAAAGGATTCAAAAAGCGAAAGAATCGTGAAATGGTCGATTCCTCGCGTTTCTGATATTCCTGAAGATTTGCCTGTTCAGGTGCATACCGCTCGATCGCTTTTTCTTGAAAGCCTGAAAGATATTGATCGGTTGCTTTGTATCGATCTTGTTCTGTATCAAACAAGGATCGAATACGTTCAAGTTCACCGCCATCCAGCCAATAGCCACCGCAGTATGGACAGGTATCAATTTCAACCTGTCGTTTAAAGGATGAAAAACGACGTGCCATAACAATGGTTTCACATCTTGGGCAACGACGACGTTTTGAAGAATCTATAGAAAGATCTGGATTACGTTCAATGTGGAGCAATGCTTGACCAGCAGTTTCGCTTTGCTGGTCAACTTTTTTATATTCAGAACGGTCAAGCCAAATACCGCCGCAGCCGTATTTACAAACATCCACAATCATGTCTTCAGTTTGCAAGACTCTGAGTCGTGTGGAACATGCCGGACATTTCATGGTTTCCCCCTTTTTTTGGTTGATGTTATCCCCAAATCAACATACCGGTTCGATAGGTGGATCGAAATAATTCAAATCCATCAATATCTTGAGTGATGAGTTGATACGCTGATTTCAATTTGTTTTGCATTAAGGCACATTTGATATTTTTTTCCTGATTTTCAATCAAACATGCGAGTATTTTTGATGCCACAGATACCTTTGCGGCCTGTTCTGGTTGTTCAACGAGCTGGTCGCTCATATCAATGAGTTCACCCACACGCTTATACTGAAATCGCCCTCTAAAAATGCAAAATCCCCGACTTCGATATCGTTCACCATCTGGATGGCCCTCATTTCCCAAATCTCTGCGATAATCGTATAGATCGAAGGGCGTTCCGCCGGGAGATGTATTCAATCGTGTCAGTGTTTCTTCATGAACAGAAAACGATTGGGACACTGCTGAAATAATTGATAACGCTACAACCACAGCTTTTAAATCTGTTAACTGGCACTGAATGAGCGCATCTTTGAGAATCGGAAAATGTGCTTCAATGGATCTGACAGGTGCCAGGGGAAAAAGCCTGGACACTTTGTCCGGAGTGATTCGTGCCAGAGCATTATAAACAGGATGAACGTCTTTGGCCGCACGGATTTCTTCATCTGTTGCAAAATCCAAGGATGTCATGGTTTCCGGGCCAACAATGCCATCATGAACAATATTATGACTTTGTTGAAAAGCAATAACAGCAGCGGCTGTCGCTGGACCGTAAATTCCATCCTCACGACCACAGGGAAAATGCAATGCATTGAGTTGTTGTTGTAAACGGACAACATCGGATCCTTTGGTATCGTTTGATAAAAAACGCATACCGCCTCCTTTTATGTTTGGGGGTTACAATTGATTGACAATGGTTGACAAAATTCTTTTGGCCTGTGTGTCTGCATCAAAGGGAGATTCACCGGATAAATCCGCATCGATAAATGCACTTTCAAACGGCAGGCAGGCAAGAATTTTTGTATCATTGATCTGGTTTCGAATAAATGCTTCTTCACGCGCATTTCTAATCTTATTTGCCACGACGGCGATGGATGTCAGACCGATTTCATTGGCTAATTTTTTTATATGATCAAGCGTTTCCAAACTTCTTTTTCCGGGTTCCACCACCACAATCAGACGATCCACTGATTTTGCAGTTGCCCTGCCAAGATGTTCAATACCCGCTTCCATATCCATAATGACTGTTTCATCACGACCAATAACCACATGAGTTACCAACGCTTTCAGCAATGTGCTTTCCGGACAGATACACCCCGCTCCGCCTTTTTGAATACCACCCAGGCGCATCAGTTTAATATTTTCAAATTGAATCGATAAAGCATCCGGTAAATCATCAACCGTTGGATTAAGCTTAAAAAATCCACCAATTGAGCCGGGTTTCATTTCTGTACGTTCATAGATCAGTTCTTTCATTTGAGATATGGGGATAATGGATTCAGCCCCTGGAATGCCCAAAGCAGCAGCAAGGTTGGCATCTGGATCAGCATCAATGGCAAGGACACGTTTGCCCATACCATTGAGTGTTCGCGCAAGAAGTGCAGCAAAAGTAGTCTTTCCAACCCCACCTTTGCCGCTGATAGCTATTTTCATTGATTTCTCCTTTGATACAGAACGGTATTACTAACATAATACTCATCATCGTGAAAAAAATTTAAAAATACTAAAACATCCAAATGAAAGTGTCAAAGAAAATGTATATGAACGAAGTCACATCGTATATATTCACCCAAATGCACACGATAGGTGTATATTTTTTCAAAAAAAACAGCTTGCAAGATTTAGGTCTTAATATTCAATACCAATAATATGAACATTTTTCCGTGTTTTTTTACACACCATTCTATTTAAACATAAAAATTGCATATGACCTGTTCAAAATGGAGTTTGCACAGTTTAAGTTTCTAAGGAATGCTCGAAAAATAAGTTCCCCATTTTAATTAACTTGAACGTATTGATTATCAGTCAATACAATGCTAAAAGTACCATTTTAAAGAAGAACATCGATGATGAAAAATAAACATGGAGGACGATCATGGGATCGGAAAAAATAGACTATCAAACGCAAATACAAAAAAAATTAATCCAGATGATTAAGGATATGTCATTTGAAAATCAACTGGCTTTGCTTGAGTACCTGCGAGAAGATAAAAAGACAGACCGGAGAAAATTTCCAAGAAAACAATGCTTCATGGAAGTCAATTATGCCACACAAAAGGTCTGTGATAACAATTATATGAAAGATATCAGTGAGGGAGGACTGTTTGTCCAAACCGATAAAAAAGTAGCTGTCGGTGATGATATTATTCTGACGTTTTCTTTTCCTGGAAAGTCGTATATTGTTAAAGCCGTTGGATGTGTGGTTCGCATAGAAAAAGATGGCATAGGTATTGAATTTCAAAATGAAATGATGAAAGATATCAATAAAATAACAAACTTTATTCATACGTTATAAATTTCTTGAGAGATGTAAATTCTCTAAAGGGTGTCACAATTTAGAAAATCTACGACTCTCGAACAGAGTTCTGGTGTGGATTTTCATTGATCTCATTCCACACCGATTATCTGGAAAGGTGGCTCCAATGAGAAGAAAATACGTTCAGATCAACAGACGAAATCAATTATACGATTCGTTCCACATGAGAAAAATTTTTCTGGTAGTGATGATCATCAACGCTCTTTTATTCATCATATACAGTCATACACTTGCAGCTACAAGATCATCTCAAACACGGCTGTCCACAGATCAATGGGCTGTTAAATTAATCCCTGGTTCTGATCCGGATGAAACAGCCCAGACAATTGGTGCAATCAATTTAGGACAGATTGCCACACTTTCGGATACTTATCTATTCACAATTCCAAACACAGCCGCTCTCACACAGACCACGCGAACCCGTGTAAGGAATACCCAGGCTGTTGTTTGGACCCAACAACAAGTGCG
This sequence comes from Deltaproteobacteria bacterium, assembly GCA_002753725.1. Classification (GTDB taxonomy): domain Bacteria; phylum Desulfobacterota; class Desulfobacteria; order Desulfobacterales; family Magnetomoraceae; genus Magnetomorum. Next base: position 3,392 of record PEAL01000135.1, on the reverse strand, counting down.
GCGATGGCGATTTCTTCGTACTATCCCCTATTTTACAGATCCTATCTTTCCGGACCAGTGGCATCTATCCAATAAGGGACAGCATGGTGGTACACCAGATGAGGATGTACATGTTCTTCCCGCCTGGGATGCAGGCATCAGTGGCAATGGCATTGTTATAGGAATTGTCGATGATGGCCTTCAACATACGCATCCGGATCTTTCGCCCAATTATGCACCCGATCTGAGCTATGATTTTAATGATAATGACCAGGACCCCACCCCTTTTCTTGGAAACCTTTATGCAACGGGTGATCCTCACGGAACCTCTGTTGCAGGGGTTGCTGCTGCCCGTGAAAACAACGATACTTGTGGCGTTGGTGCGGCTTATCATGCCCGTCTGGCAGGACTGAGATTATTGGCATCTGAAATCAGTGATGCGGATGAAGCGCAATGTCTATCCTATCAACGAAATGCCATTCATATTTATAACAACAGTTGGGGGCCTTCAGATGGTGGTGGCATTGAAGGCCCTGGACCGCTTGCCCTGGCAGCTCTGATAGACAATATTGAAAAGGGGCGAAACGGTTTGGGAAATATCTATGTATTTGCTGCGGGGAATGGTTTGCAAGCATCGGATAATGTCAATTACGATGGCTATGCCAACCAGCGTTTTGTGATTGCCGTGAGTGCAGTGGATCAGTATGGATATCAAAGCTATTACAGTGAACCCGGTGCCTGTATTCTTGTTTGTGCCCCGAGTGAAGGCAGTCGGGTGGGTATCTATACCACTGATTTGACCGGTCAATATGGATATAATTACAGCGGCGATTGTACTGGAACCTTTGGCGGCACATCATCGGCTGCACCATTGGTGTCTGGCATTATTGCACTGGTTCTTGAAGCAAACCCTAATCTGACCTGGCGTGATGTGCAACATGTTCTTGCCAAAAGTGCAGACAAAAACAATCCAGGGGACCCTGACTGGACAACCAATGGCGCAGGCTTATGGGTCAATCATAAATATGGATTTGGTCGTATTCATGCAGATCATGCTGTAAAACTGGCACGGCAATGGCAATCTGTTTCCCCAGAAATATCCTCGTCCTCTACAAAGATGACGCTCGATCAAGTTATTCCAGACAACACCAACCAGTCCGCACACTCTGAAACAACGATTCAGGCAAATCTTTCTGTTGAACATGTGGCTGTCATTTTAACCACAAAGCATGATTGCACCGGGCAATTGGAAATCTCACTCACATCCCCTTCTGGAACAAAAAGTATATTGGCCCAAAAACATGTGGATAACTCACCCTATGAAGAATGGCGCTTTACTTCTGTCAGACATTGGGGAGAGAACTCCGATGGTTCCTGGGCACTGGATGTTTATGATAAAACATATGGATGCACAGGCACAGTGAATCAATGGCAACTGATTGTTTATGGTGAAAGTCAATCGCATACAGTCAATCAAACGCCGATTGCCATTTCAGATACGATCCATACAACCAAAAATCAATCTATTGATATTTATCCCCTTACGAATGATCTGGATGCAGATCATGACATGCTACAATTGGTCAATGTTTCGTCACCCATTCATGGATCAGTGGTTGAATATACCAATGATCGGTTGACTTACGTCCCTGATGATGGATTTACCGGAATAGAAACGTTAAGCTATATCATCAGTGATCAGCAGTCAACGCAGACCGGAGAAATTGTTATCTATGTTATGGACCAAGTGCTACAGACGAACAATACTTCTGTATCCATTCCTGATGCTGACCTGAGAGGTGTCATTTCTGGCATTGAATTACATTCTGGTGGCCGCATACAAAGCATTGATGTTTACATTGCTCTTAAACATGATCATATGGAAGATTTGTCAGGATATCTGATTTCACCGGATAACGATCAACTGCTGTTATTTTCACATCTGGCAACCACACAAACAGAACTGGATATTCATTTGATGAACACAGCGGCCAATCGACTATCTCAAGCAGCAGCACCGTATACTGGCATTTATCTGCCTGAAAATTCTTTCGATACCATTGAAAATTCATATGCTGCCGGATTATGGCAACTGATGATCATTGATGATACTACAGGACAGGAGGGAATTTTAAAAGAATGGAAGATCCGAATAATATTTTCAACCACAGGCCCATCTGAACCTCCAGCCGCTCGTTCAGACCGATTTTACACCGATCCCAATGTGCCCATTTGCATGAATGTTATAGCCAATGATTCAGATCCCAATGGAATCGCTTTACACATTCAATCCATTGTAGATAATCCAGCATCTGGAGCTGCCGTGATTAATCCCAACTGCGGCATTACCTATCAGCCCGATTTCGATTTTACCGGTATTGATTCACTGACTTACATGCTCGTGAATGAACACTTACAGACATCAACGGCACAGGTCGATATTGTTGTGGCATCAGATTTGGCTTTGTCCTTTGATGGTATCAATGATCATATGACCTGTGGTAAACCTGAAGCTTTAAACATTCAAGATCATATCACCATTGAGTTGTGGATACATCCGACATCATTTGGAGAACTGGATGTCCAGGGATTTGGTCGGATTATTGATCGAGAAAAATATATTCTTTTTTTAAATGAAACCGGACGAGATGATTATGCGGATCATAGCCTGATGTTTGCCATTGAACACCCAAATGGCAATATGGTGATGGCCAATACGCCCAAAAATTCAATTCAATTGAATCAGTGGCAGCATCTTGTAGCCAGCTATGACAGCAGCTTGAATACGATAAAAATGTATATCAATGGTCAACAACAGTCGCTCACCTACCCATTCTCTCGACCTTCTGGCCTTATTGCAAACAGTCAGAGCGACGCTTTGTATATTGGGGAATCTAAAAATATGGACAGGGCTTTTCAGGGCTTGATGGATGAAATTCGCATCTGGAATATTGTTCGAACAGAAACCGAGATTCTATCAAATATGAATACCGGTTTTCAAACGATTCCTGATAACTTGGTGGCATACTGGCCCATGAAATCAATTCAGACATATCTCATGGATATGGGGCCCAATCACTTACATTGCCAAATATCCTCCCCTCAATGGGTTCCAGGTTTGGTCAAGTCAGAAACACCAAAAATCTGGGCGGCTCAGGATGATATCTTTACGCAAATGAATACGTCTGTATCGTTTGATCCTTCTGATAACGATGGTGTCACTGGTGAACCCGTCACCTTATCCATCAGTCCTGACAGTGAACAAACACATTCACATGGGCAGTTAAACGTTTTAACAGATTGTTCAGTCAGATATACACCAGATGAAGGATATCTTGGCACAGATCACTTTCAATATACAATAACATCAGCAGATGGCAAGCAAGCCAGTGCAAATATTTTGATTCATGTTG
>PEAL01000134.1 GCA_002753725.1 Deltaproteobacteria bacterium | reverse complement strand
TACGCGCGGGCGGTTTTTTTTTTATTTAATAAGGGCGGGATAAAAGATTGTAGATGTATAAAAAAAGCTAAAATTCGTTCCCACGCTGAAGCGCGAGAACGAATTTTATTTTGTCATTTGAATTGGGGTTCAGAATAAAGCCTTTTTACCTGGCAATCTGTTTTAGTATAAACAAGACATCTTCTATCCCAATGGTTTCATTTTTTATTGATGCTTCAACATAAACACCTGCTGGTTTTTTTCCTGTACATATTTGAAGTGCAACAATTGCATCTAATAAGTCTATGCTATTACTGAAGTTAATATCACCTGAGTTAATGGTTGATTGTTCACTATCACGTACAGAAATTCTGGCACTGGATGGGCCTCTAACTTTATAATCACCCGCTGACACAATGACTTCAACAAACTCTTCATCTTCAATTTCTTTATCACTGTAAGCGGTTACATAAATGACTGCTTCTGTCGCTCCAGGTTCAAAGGATATTTCTGATGGAATATAGTAAACATCTCTGCCGTTTTCTGCAGTACCTTTTACCAGCAGATTAACATCCTGACTGATATCAAATGAACCATTTCGTGAAATGATAATTCTACCGGCAGTGCTTTTCCCTTCAATGGCTATTGGCCGATCTGTTTGAATGCTGATTTCATTGATTCCATCTGATATTTCTATGATAGAATCTTCAGTGCTTTTTGTACTTGTTATATGATAGTAATCATCTTTTTCTAATAGTGAAAGAGATAACTTTTCTAATGATTCTGCAATGTGATCAGCCACGGGGACGACCTGAATTAAAAGCTTTTGATCACCTTTTTTAAGTTTTGCAGGAATGATATTATTTGCAACAAGAATAAATTCGTACTTACTTGAATTTTCGTTCCAAACGGGTACGCGAAATTGATAATCCAAACCAATGCTTGCCGTTCCATTGAGTGATAGTGGGATTGTTAAATTTTTGGGCAATGCTGCATTTGAAAATTCAATTTCAAAGGATGCATCGTTTTCTGGAATTTCTGTGGCCTGATCATCTTTAATAGTCAGCGAAACGTCCAATTCTGGTCTTGGACCGCCAGCTTGAATATTACCTGATGCCCACAGACTGGCAATATCTATTTGATCACGCAAGGTAACATTGCGAAGCAAAATGCTGGCATCATCATAATTATCTCCAGAGCCATCGGCGTCAATCTTGAGCATGGTGTGCACTTCTGAGGTTTCAGGATCATTGATCAATTCAAAGTGAATGTAATTGTTGATAACTTTATCTGTATTACTAAGCAAATGTGAAATATCAATCATATCATCATCAAAAACATTAAAATCAATGATATCATCGCCATCAGTTACAACAAAAACATCACGACCCGAGCAACCTCTTAATACATCAGAACCCGGGCCACCAATCAAAATATCGTTTTCATAGCCGCCAATGAGTTTATCATTCCCCATTCCGCCAATTAAAATATAAGATTTATCTTTACCATACAGGGAAACAAATTCTGTTTGATAATCGTATTTAATTGACTCAAGGGATTGTGAGGCTTCAGCAACACTCGGTGGAATGGTTGACCATTGCCAATCTTCAGGTAAAAAAGACTCCAATCGCGTAAGTGCCTGTTGAACATTTTCATTCGCAAAGAGTGCATCGCTATAGTCTAACCATGCCAAATCAGCTTCCATTTTTAACAGACGGAGCGATTCGTTTTTTTCACCACTAATTGAAGCTATTTTCATATCGCGAGTCGCCTGTGAATAATCACTAATAATATAATTAAACCATTTACCTAATAAATGAGCATAAATGCGCCATTTTTCCATGTATTCCAGAGAGCGATCAAAAACAAGCATTTCTGCAAACAAGCCATTCATTGCGCCACTAACCGTTGAGTTCCATGCCATATTCGTAAAATTCCATTGCCAAATATTTTTTCCTCCCATGGTGGGATCTGTTGCTAATGCGCTTGTTTCATTATAAGAAAAAGGCCCCCCTGACCAAATCGAGTTGATATCAATAAATGATTGGTCACCTTTTCGGGTAACCGTTGTCATTATCAATTCATTATCAATGCGTTTATTGCTATATACGGCTGTGGATTCATCAGCGATTTTTAGTTCTCCAGGATGAAGTGGATGATTATTACCGGTTACAGCAACTTCATAGTAGGGGCCTGAGGCAATGATATGATCCTTTTCACCAGGATTAACTTTAAACACTGACATCATTGTAATATTTCCATCTGGAAATACGGGTGTTGCATAGGGGAGTTCAAAATATCCATTAACTTTAATCACAGAATTTTTACCAGAAGTGGTATTGGCAACCAGTTCAATATCACTTTCAATATATGATTCATCGGTTTGATTAAAGATATAATAATTACCCCGATTATCATTACCCGATCGATCTTGAATTAGCTTGGAAGGTGTATCAGCAAATTTTTGAGCGTGAGAAAATGCGTCGGTCCAGAGAATAGCATCGGTTGCATCGGTTTCGGTTGGTTTGAACGTCCTGATTACAACAGTTGCGATTACCGGATCATTATCACCGTCTATTAATTCCACATAGATACGTTCAGTGATGTTTTTAGCAACTTTGTTATGAAGGATAACATTTCCATTTTCCAAATGGTTCAATTTTACAATGTCATCTTTTTGAATGATATGGCCATGTTCAAAAGGTGCGCTGTCGCCATAGAATGTGAAACTGATATCTTCAGGGATGCTAATGAATTTTATACTGAGTTCATTGGGTGGTGTATCTGAATCTACAATATTGAGTCGAAACAAAATCTGTGATCCTTCAAAGGTTAATATCTCAGATTCTAACAGCACTGGAACCGTGTTACTGATAGTCGGATTTGTTGCAGAAAGAAATTCTTTAAGATTGCTCCAACCATCGCTATCCATGTCTGTATCTGCATCAGCCGGGTCGTTAAAATTTAAACCATATTGATTTTCCCAAAAATCAGGAAGACCATCTTTGTCTGTATCTGCTACAGGAAGCACCAGTTCAAGATCAACTTCATATGCATGAGAACGTCTGGGTTGTCCGGCCAGGATAAATTTTCCTTGCTTGTCTTCAGGTTGAATATTTCCACGTTCAGATTTAATACGCATATTTGCTTTAACCCCATTAACTTTAAATTCAACCAGATCATATTGTTTATTTTCTTTCAACAGAGGAACAACCTGTTGGGTTGTTTCGTCATTTACAGGGTAGGTTTCTTGTGGAATTTTAATTAAATAAGCCGATTTTTCACATGTTTTGCAAGTATTGCCAGCCTCGTCATATTCCTGACATTTCACGCACTCAACAGCTCCCGTGTAAGTGAACGATGTTTCACTTCCTTTTTTACGAATAGAGCATTCAACGTCAGCATCTGTTAGAAAGATTTTATTGTTTTGGTAGAGATTCACCACCTGACCGTAGATCAAGGTTTCTGGTTCCGGAACAGTGGCATAGGTGGAAGTAACAATCAGTATTGAAAAAAAGATAAACGATAAACCCCAAATTTGCTGACTCTTAATTTGATTCCTTTGATCCATGATTACACCTCATTATTCCATAGGTTTTAAGATAAAACATTTTGTCTGTTCTGGCGTTCATCGATGTGTTTCAGAACACTCTATTCACGCCACCTTGCCATTTGTATTGTAATAAATCAATTCTTCTTCTAATTTCCCGATATGGCATAGGTTTGGAAGAAGAGTTTAATGTCTGTTATTGTATCGATAAACGTATCTAATCCGTAATCCTGATCATAATGGAACGTGCCGCCCGGAATGATAAGCATCCAGCGAGAGTTCCATACCGATCTGCCCACCAGACGTGAGTCATAGTTAACCTGATTAGCATTGAAATACCCTGCGTCGTGATAGGCACGGAAGCTTGAATAACGACGAATTTGAACCATAGATCCGTTCAAGCTGTCCAAACCTGGAATCCAGTCCGGATTGTTCAGGTCGGCATCACGTATGGGTAATGGTACGGGTAGTTTCTGATCAATAATGGTCCATTCTCGAGTATCAAGCGCATCGCTATTTGGAACAAGCATGATGTCCATGCCCACAGGGATAAGATAAGCTCGAGGGGTTTCCGATAATAAGCTGTTGTCATACCCATCAAACCAGAGGCCCACAGATCGCACTTTGGTAACATAATTGGACGGGTCATAGGCATGATCACCACCGCCTAATGGCCAGCAAAAGAAATTTTTTCCAAAAGATACCGTTGATTGAAAGTCGATCACTATACCGGGTTGAGCGCCAGTTTCTTCTGAAACAAAAGGCCTGCAAAATTTTCTGAATTCGGGGATTGACCACAGATTCTCAACGCGTTTTTTCTTCAATGCTTGCCGCCAAGCCGCATCATTTTCTGCATCTGTTTTGATTCTGAAAAGTTCATGTCGTAAGGAAAACCGTCCTGTTTCAGTTTGTGGGTTGTTAAATCCCATTTGCCCTTTTAGTGAGTCGTAGTTGGTTTTCATCCAGGCCAGTATATCTCCCAGCCCCCCACGTCCGACGATCCATTTGCCGTCTTGATACTGACCGAGCGTTCGTTGACGAATGATATCCGTCAGCACAGGTTTAGCTGATGCAGGATTTCGATCGCTAAGATTGGTCTCATAATCATAGACTTTTGCGGCTAAATAGACATAACGCCCAGCCAGATCAAACATCGATCGATATTTGGAAAGAGCGTCATTTAAATTAAGACGGAAGCTCATATCCATGTAACGTTTCCCTTGAGTTTTAGCTGCAACTTTGGCGTTGAATGCCTTCCGCTCTTCTAACAGTCGCACTCCTTTTGCAAGGACTGACCTGTATTTTTCGGACACCTGACGCATTTGCTCTCTTGCCTTAAAGATAGCCAAGCGAGTAGGTGCTTCGCTGCCTAATAAGCCTTCTATTTCTTTGAGCTGTTCCTGGATGTCATATTTGTAACCTGCTTTTTGAAGGTTGGTATCTGTAATAAATTCAGAAAGTTCCTTTTCAGACTCAACCTGTTCTGCTTGATAATTAGCTTCTACAGCACCACCTCTCATGGTGATATTAGCCAATTGACCAACGACTAAAGCAGCACCTCGACCAGCGAACGACATGTCGCTTGCCAGGCCAACAGATGTTGGTAGTCCGCCTGCTATGGCTACACCAAGATTCCATGCTGCATCAGCACCGACTTCTAATGCACCGGCAGCACGATGTCTGTTAGCGATTCGTTCATTGAATGATTGAACTTGACTATAAGCTTCATCACCGATTTTCAACTCTTCGTCTTGTAATTCTGATCGCGCATTAAGTAATTTAGTTGCATAATCAATTTCACCCATCAAACCGGCATAATCAGATAACGCAATTTCCAAAGTCGATTCAGCTATTATCAATTCAATAAGTGCAATTTGGATTTCACCCGGACACCGTCGAAGCCCCCAGCTTTCTGGCGGCTGAAAACTGTATTTCTTGGAACTGATGGGATATTCAATCTCAACAACACCACTGAAATCAGACGATTTATAACTGGACCCTTCTAAATCAGCGTCGAAAAAGTGAGTAAAGATCGAGGGAAGGTCTGAAAAACCTTCGCCACCGGCATCAGATGACTCATTCATGATTTTCATATTCATCGGTTCAAAAAAGGCGGACATTGTCTCACTGGCCGGTGGGATAGTTTCTTCGCTAACTTCGTTCACGTCAATGTAATTGTAAAAATAATAGTCCGGCCCTTTGAAACCTGGTGGATACGGTTTCCCCGGACCGATGGTACCTTCATAGGGGGTGCCAAAAATTTCTATCAGACGGTTACGAAAATCCCGATCTTCTTCCAATGTCTGTTCTGTGAATTCTTCTGTGGCAGTGGCAACCTGTCGTAAACGATTTTTAAGGTCATTAGCATGGTCAAAGATTACGCGCGTGTTTTCCATAACCTCGGAAACTCTCTCATAAACCTGCTCAAAATGAGTGGCTGCATTATAAGCACCTGGGACAAGCCTTGAGGGATCAATATCAAATGGAACAACGCCACCTGCGAGCCCCAAAGGATTGAGTCCTGTGTTGGCATTATCAAACTGCATCTGTACCTGACTGGCCTGGGAAGCTATTTCAGGAATGTCATGAACCGTTGTACGATCCACGCGCTTTAAACCTTCATTCGCTGCAAATTTTAAGATGATCTCCTGATAATCAATCGTTTGATTGTCACCAATTGTTAGCTTCAAGGCATCCAGAAATGCATCCTTCGTGGAATATCCCATATTTTCGAGGTTATTAAGGTCTGTATACACGGCAAAGGGCACTAACTCTTTGATCCGATCAATATCTTCTCTCGTCAGCTTGAACGTCTCATACGACGGTAAAATAGCATTGGCCATGACCCAGTCAAAATAAGTGCCTTGAAATGTCCGGCGTCCCCATCCCGTTACGCCCCAGGCCCGTTTGGGATCCGTATCCTTGTATCCCTGCCATTGACCTTCAGGGTCTTCCACATATTTTTCACGATAGGTCAGATTGACGATTTCCGTACCGATTTTAGCTTTACCAGCCGCCGCCTCGGCAAATTTTCGCTCGTCAAAATAGTCAACATCCATGACGACTCCCTGGACAGAGAAAAGTTCAGACCGAGATTCCCAATTGAAATAGGGATGCCCCAATAGATTGTAATATCCTTTGAGGGATGTCAAATAATGCCCCCATGCATCTCCGTGCCCCTGAGGATACAGAGTGCGGCCATCCTCTACATCAATAAATCCATCTTTGTTCGTATCCTGAATATAATAAGATAGTGCGTAAGCTGCCTCACCCTGGTCCTTAGTAAAATTCCACATCAGACGATTGTATGCCGGACGGGCCCCTTCCTCGGATTTTCCGCGTAGAAGCGCAAGTTCTTCTTCAAGGAGATCAGATACCTGGTTCATAAAAGAATGGACCGTTGGTGCCAAGCTTCCATATTCCACACTGTCTGATCCAAAACCGATGGTTGGATCCAAAGCATCTGTGTAGGCTTCACTGGCCAAAAGGTTGTAAAAACCGGAAATTCTGCTGGTTGCCAGGATTAAAGCCGTAACAATACCGGATGTACTGGCTGGCTGATCCAAATTTATGGAAAGATCAGAAGCTCTATTCAACACGGTTTGATACAGTTCTATCAGTCCAACACTTTCAATCACATCTTTTTGTGGATTAAAAGACACCGCTCCTTCGAATCGGGCACCTGCCTGTTGGATCATACTCACATAAGTGGCAGGGCTGTCTATATTGTTAAAATCTTTGATTCGGGCTTCAAATGGATTGACCGCATTCAACACTCGTTTCACCCAACCTTCGGCCAGTTGGGGTTGAAAGGTATCCGCCGGATTTTCGTCCAAACCCGGCGGTCTTGAATTTGCAGCACCAGCCAGGATTGACCAGGATTCCGGTAGGTTCGGATCTGAATTTTTATGGCGATAACGAACGAAAAATAGATTGTCCACCAAAAGAACGGCACCGGCACCGGCCATAGAGATTTCACCCATGCCCTGTCCATTATTACCGCTTAAATCGGGAAATATTTTCCATTTGTCTGCTTTAACAATAGGAGGAGGTTGGTCTGTTCCATCTTCCTCACGGTACCACCATTGAAAGACAAGGTCGTTCAACTCACCGCCAAAATCTGAAGTATGTCGCAGGGTGATTTTTTCATCAAAAACATTTTCGGAAAAAACTGTCTTGATGGCCCCCCTGTATTTATCCTTAACGACTTTGATGATATGAACGGCCACAGGCAGAGCCCCTAAGTCAGGATGATTATTTTCTACAAGCGTCACATAACCTTGAGAGTAGGTGCTAAATTGACTGTCATTAGGATCCAATAATGCACCGTTAGGCACCACTGCAAGGCCTGGCCCAAGGGAAATATCTGTAATGGGACGAGCCTTGTCGGTTTCTGCAGAACTGCCGAGCCAGGAAAGAAACATGTCGTTGATCAGCTTAACGTTTTTGGGATGTGCCTCTTTCATGGCATTTAAAATGGTTTCATAAGTCTGAATACCCACACTATAATCATTGTCAACATCGTTCGGATTTCGGGTATGCGTGTACAGGCTATCCACAGCCGTTTTAAATTTATCATCCGCACCTGTAATATCTTTTATGGCATCTCTTTCCCGATCAGTCATGACGTTTTCTTGAAGCACGTAAACAGCAGGAGGAGATGCTGTAAGCCCTGTATCCCCCAACGTTTTTCCGTTGATAAAACCACGCATACCAAGCTTTTCGGTCATGGGATCGTAAAATATTCGCGTTTTCAAGCCAGCATGAAGTTCTTTAAAGTACCAGCATGTTCCTACTACATCCACTCGTTTACCTGCTGGTTTAAGATCCTCTGGATAATTGTCCAGCTTCAGAGTTACAGTTCTTTCCAGAAGTGCTGGTATCAATTTGACCAGATAATTTTGGAAAAGTTTGTTCTTATCCATAGACGGGTTTAATGAATCGAACACTACCTGACCGGCTGCCCATCCCAGAACACCAGGCAAGCCTTTATACGTCGGGTTGTCTGCTCTATATTCACCACCGGGAAATGTTAGTGTTTCTCCAGCCTTAAGCACGGGTACTTCATCCGGCCATGACACATTAAATTCAACTTGCACCACTTTGGGTCTTCCTGTCATATCCGAAGGAAATCCATCTCCTGAGCTTACGTTATTTACAGGAAGCCAGGGTATTGCCTTGCCGACATCACCGTTGCCGTCTCCTATGGCACTATTGTCATCACAGTTGGTATCACCGTTGCACCAAAAATCAGGTGCGAGAGGATACCAAAAATAGGCATAAATATTCGAATCACCAGATACAGCCCACCCCGTGCCTTTGTGGTCCAAATAATAACAAACTTGCGCTGGATTACCATTTTTTCCAAAAATCTCCACTGGCGGTGCGGCTCCGATAACAAGATTTAACGGATAGGGTGCGACGACCGGATCTCCTGCTTTCATAGGATATGAAAACGTATACCCGGTATTTGGATCTGACTGTTCAACTTTAAAAGCATTCATTCCATGCTTTCCAAGTATCTTATCAAAGTATTGCACCAGCAAATATGGATCTGATGTATAATTCTTATCTTGAGTTGTCACATTCAAATCATTGCGCAAGGCAAAGCCTGCATAGGGACGTGGGGCAGCATCAGCATGACGGAATGAGGGGGCAACAAGTCCATGTTCCTCATTAGGATTGTAGCCTGCTTTGGTTGAATCAGGTTGATGATACATTTTAACATCCACAAAACGGGCAGGATCTAAATAGTTCTGAAGCACATCATTTTTGTCTGGAAACAGTTGATCATGACCATCCTTATCCACACCTTCTGTACCGACTCTGCTGGCAATCACAACCCGCAGATCAGTTGGCCATTTGCATGTATATTCAATGGGTTGATAGGGCCATGCAATGGCATACTGTCCACGATACCATACGACCATAATTTTATCTTCTATTCGTCCAGTATATTGTTTGTTGACTGGATATATTGGGCCGTCGGTATTCAACCGATCATAGATATCAGGGTTGTATCGCGCGTTTTCCCAGAATACATACCCACTGTTTTGTACATTGTAATGAAAATCACTTGTCAGCTCTTTACCAATAATAGCCTCATCCGTCCGTTTATCCTCCTGCCAGAGCCGAGTTTCCACAACCAGCACCAAAGATTTCTCATCATTGAGATTTCCTTTAGCAGGATCAGAAGTTTTATTAACCACCCATGCATCGGAAGGATCCATATGTTTCATTGAACCATTGTTAACATTAGTGGTTCTGTCAGTAACATAGGGAGCATGCACATCATCTAAATCCCAGTACCCGATAAGTCCTTCTTCGTCGCCAATCAGACTTTTGTCTTTGTTTTCCTGAATCTCAGCCTGGGTTCTGCCCTTTGACCAGATCCGAACATCATCAACATCGCCCTGAAAAATTGTATTTTCTTCAAATAAGGCTGAGTTCCCAAGAATCACATTACCTGCCCCCCGATAAGGCATATCAATATCCTGTTCTTCAACAAGTTCGCCATCGCGATAGATCTTTTGCTTATACATCACGGTGGAAGCAGTACGACATCGCTCTGCATAATAATTCTCTTCCCAGTGGATATCGCCCACATTATAAACAATTTTTCCCTGAAACGCTTTGGTATAGGTCGATGTTTTCCACCATTGGCAACTGGCTTCCGTTGTTCTATTTATGCAGGGATAACAATTAGTGCTGTCTTCGCTAATTCGTTCATATACACACGCCCAGTGGTGCCATTCAGTGTCTGCGTAGGCTTCCGATGAATTCAGTTGGTACTGTGTAAATCCAAAGGTAAAGGTATTGTCCTCATTAAATCCAAGTTCAAGGATTTCATTATCACCGGGATTGCCCTGTGACACGATAATATCCTTTTTATTTGTAACAGCCCGTTTTGCCCAAAACTCAACGGTAAATGCGTCTCTGGCCAATTCGATCTTATTACCTAAATCTACATAGTCATTTACCCCGTCAAATTTAAGATGAATATCTTTAGGAGCCAAATTATCAGCTATCGATCGGGTAAAGGTAAGTACGCTTTTTCCCTTTTGATTTGCGGAAAATTTTTGCTTCCCAGAAACCGCTCCGTCAGCCTCTGCATATTTAAGGCTTTTGAAAGCAATATCATCATCCGGCGAAGGATCAACGGAAACCGGCGGCGTTTCTGCCACATGTATGACATGCGCTGTTTCAGGCCAGACGACATTTATTTTGCCGATCACTGTAAAGTTGGAACACTCCAGATCTAAATCCCATTCCACGACAAAGGAAACACCACCGTGAATAGGATAGAGTTTTCCTTCATAATTATTCCAAATGTAAAAGGAGTTTTCATCAAGACTGGGTTGGTCTGAATCTTTTTTAAAAATCGGTTTTTTCGTCTTCATGATTAACCGCCGGATTTCTTCAGGAACCGTTGAGAATGTAACATAGGAACCTACCTCAACGGTCTCTTCAAAAATATAAGGTTCATATAGCCAGGAGATGTTGACGGGCTCATTAAAATCGCTGATGACTTTTTTATCTGATGTAACGGTTTCTAAAGTCTTATTATTTTTATAACCTTGCAACAAAAGACAGTTCCAGTGAGCTGAACCAATTTCAAGCTTTGTGCCCGCTTTATATGTAAACACTCCACTGCCTTTTTGGTCCGTTTGACCACTGTTATCCGTTATGCTGATATAGGGTAAACTTTCCATCTCCTGAGGAGATGTCATCGTCGTAATAGACAATTCCTTGTCCCACCGATACGTAATGGTTGCCTGTGCTGTCATTTTAAATTCAGGTAATTCCTGACGGTCCTGAACATCAGAAAATAAGTATTTAACTTTGATAGTTGGATCCACAACCCAGCATATACTTGTGTCAAAGTTCTTCAAGGTGGCATCACGATTATACGGGGATGAATCTTGAGCAACAGAAGCCTGGTTTCCATCGGTCAATCTCCAGTAGGCTACCGTTGAATTTGCTTTTATCTTACGCCAACCATACCATCTATAATATTGCCAGGAATCGGTGTAATTTTGGACCTGTATATTCTTCACTTCACCCTTGTAATAATTACTTCCATGACTTTTCCCCACCACCAGGGTATTCGACCCTGCGGAATATTTTTTGTCAGAGGCACTTGTATAACCAGTTCGATTCTCATAAACATTTGTGTATTGGTAATAATACTTCATTCCGTATACTTTTTGGTCTTTCCAACACAAGTAGTAAAATCCGAAAGGATGCCAACAAGAACACCAATTTTTTTGATACCAGCTAGTATGGTACCCCACCAGCGTGGAAGTTGTCCTGACATAACAACTTCTGGTAATCTGATTATTGAACGTCCCAGTGTAGTCTTTGAGGGCGACCCTGACATTGTCTCGATATATTTCAAGTCTATATCCATATACGTTACCGTAATAGGTACTACACCCACTGATTAAGGTGTTGGTAGACGTAAGAGGAAAATACTTGCATATCCAGTTATGCCATTCAGTATCTGTATATACAGGAGAGGAAACACCTCCTAAACCCATTATGTTAAAAAACAATGAGTTATCCGTCTTAAAAAGAATTTCTACTCCAGAAGAACTTGTTCCATGGGAAATGATATAGTCCAACCGATTGATACTGTCTCGTTTTGTAGAAAAAAGAATGGTAAATCCTTCTGGAATCAAAGGGATATTGCTCATAGTGAGATAATCGTTGGTGCCGTCGAACTTCAACGCATTTGCATGAGATTTTGCGTTAGGAGGGCCGCTGGCAACATAACTGGTGGTTATATATCGGCTACCTACATTATATAGATCCGGCACATTTCCATCGACGGTACAGTCAGCCAACGTATTTTCCCGTATCCAATGCAACCCAATACCTGGCATAGGATTCCCAATATTTTCCAAATACCCTGTACCCCATGAAGCGGAAAAGTCATGGTTAACACGTAAGGCATATTCGATAATGCCATCGTCACTAGCCCTTTTTACAGCAGTACCTTCAATTTCCTGATCTTTCGGTGCATTCAGGGTCTTGTTTTCTGAATCATAGTATGTCCATATACGAGCGTATGACATGCAGGGCAGAATTAGAACAAAACAAAGAATAATGAACAATAATTTTTGTTTCATGG
>PEAL01000133.1 GCA_002753725.1 Deltaproteobacteria bacterium | reverse complement strand
CTTCTGAAGAAAATGAGACATCTATGGAAAAGGTGTTATCCTTAACTTCTCCTTTTGCAAGAAAAGAATCTTTTTCATAAAGATGTATCTCAGCACCTTCAATGCCAGAACCATTTATGGTCAGGTTGTTCAATTGATTTGTCAAATTATCTTCTGAATTTTGGCCAGTGTCATCTTCAGTTGCAAGATCAAGATTTGTTGGCGGCAAAAGTGGTTGATAGTGAAGGGTAAAATATTGGGCTTTATCAAAAGAACTTATAATAGAATATTGCGCTTCTTGCTTCATATTCTGAACAACAATTTCACCTTGTCCATCAAATCCATTTTTAAGTTTAAAAATTCCTTTTCCCAGGCTTGAAGGCTCCCACGTCAGTGTACAAGTTCGCTCAGCATTTAATGGCGGTATGTTTCCATGGGGATTGATTTCGATTATCCATGTATATTCTGTCTCACCTCTGTTGACAATGGCTTCTTCATAAGATTCGCTAAAGTCTGTTGGCCTTATAATCATATAGCAGGAGTACTTGGGCGGTAATGGTGCTGATGGAATTTCATATGCTTCTTCACACACACCAATGATAATATCAGACTGATAAACACTGCCTAAATCTTCACCTTCTGCATGGATTGTGGATTTCCAAAAATCTTTATGACTGCTACATTCTGGTGGTGTGTAAACTCTGGTAGAAAATATTCTGGCGTTTAGAAGACTTGTTTGAAAAAAGGCTGGTATAAACAAAATAAATAATATGCGTATTAGTACTTTTTGCATTTTTATTTCTCCTTTATTTTCATGCCCTTTGATATTAAAACTCTATCTTTATTTCTTGCATTAACCTTACTTGTGTCTGTTTTTATTGAAATAACTGTTAATACTACATTCTGACTTGTATTTATAAATTCTTGTCCATTTCTAACGCCTGCATCTTTACCAATATTGATAACAATATCTTTATCAGTTATTTCCAGAACTCTACCTCTGACAGGATAATTTTGTTTAAGATATGTAATTAATTTTTTTGCAATGCGCTTTTTTTGTGTGAGCAAAGGGCCTTTGGTTAATTTTTCCCTAAAGGTATCAAGAAGTCTTCCTGATTGCGTTTCTTTTAAGCGCATTATTACAAACAGGTTTTCACCATCCAGTCGAAGCTGAAGGTCAATCAAAAGATTTGCAGTCAAAAGATTTGGGGATATTTTATTTTTTTCTGAAACCAAATCTGAATTGGATAGTGATAATTCATTGATAATACCATCCAATGAAAGTCGATCTAAAACAATTAATCGTGTATTTTGTTTGATTTCTTTTTCAATTGCTGATGCCATCAAATTATCTGCTCCCCTGTTAAGAAAGCTTTTTAAAGAATCTCCTACAACTACAGCTATGGTCAGTGGTTTTGATGTCCAGCTATCGTAAGACTTGTTCGCGTCATTATTTTCTGAAGCTTGATTGCTCTTTATATATTCCTTTATAAAAATAGCGATTGTTTGTTGTTTTTCCTTTTCTTGTTCAATAAAAATTTTTAAAATAGTGGGGTCAACAAGATTTTTTGAACTACCCAGGTCTGGTAAGTAGCAAAAATAGAGTAAAGCAAAAAATATTGTTAAGCCAATAGCTACAAAACTAAGTATTTTCCAAGACTGGCTGGTATCTGACTTTTCTGTTTCAGAACTTCTTTTTTTATCAGTAGTTGCTTCTAAAATAATCAAATTGGTTTCAGATTCGTTTGAACCAAAATAAGAAATCGTAGGATCACCATATAAAATATAAGCCGACCAAAATGCTGCCGGATCTTCATTCATAAGCTCAATACGTGCTTCTTTTACTGATTGACCAATGGACATTCCGGATAATAATTTTTTATAGAAAGTAATGGCAAAGCGGCTGCCTGGTTCATCCATAATTTCAAAATTAGTTCCTAAGTAATGCTTCACTCCAGCCCGCATATAAGCATTGACAAGACTTGATGAATCATCGCGGGCATTTTCTTTCCATTCCCATTCTTCAGTTCGTGCTGACTGGCAGGCATTTGAAAATATCAGGTCTGGCATTTTTCCACTGCCAGACATTTTATCAACATCTCGTACAGTGAACAATTTTTTATCTGGCAGTTTCCATCCACTTTGTTCCGGGTCTCTGGGATGGTAATTTACATGACCGGCAAAGTGAACAAAATCTGAGTTTCTGATGTTTGTCTTTATTTTATCAATGGAAGTACTGGTATCCATATCAGCAATAATTGGAATCTGGTTTTCACTGATTTCATCCATAAAATCACAAATCTGAAGCCCTTCTGAGGCTGCACCTGGTAAATCTCCACATGGGTTTGCAAGTATCCATAATTTTTTAGGACCAGAATCTTTACGTTCATCGGTTTCAGAAATGGATTGTCGGGTCATCACCACCCGACCCATATTAAAACGCTGACAAAGAAACTGATTGTTTAAACAGAGTAATTCCCATGGGATATCAACCAGGTAATCATCCAGTTTCAGGATAAGACAACTTGCTGTAGTGGTTCGTAATGCTTGCTTAATGGATGATGGAAGCAGTTCATCACATAAAATTTGGCCGGTTTCTTTGATCCATTCAGAAGACAGTTGCTTTTTTTCAGTTTGTCTGGCTGACTGATTTATGGTTTCAATTAATTTTCGACAATGGGTTTTAATTTTTTCTTTAGAGGTTTCAATTACCTGGTATGAAGAAATTGATTTTCCTGGTTTTTGAAGGCTGATAGTTAATTGAATATCATTGGATTTACTTTTCATAAAGGCCTTCCTCGTTGATTTCAAAAAGAAAATTTCCAATTTCACGTCTTTTTTGCGTAATTGTCAGTCGATATATTCCAAAAGACAGATCAGTAATTTCAGGTAAATCATTACCAGCAAATTTATAAGAGGCGATAATCTGGCCATCACCTCTTAGTGTGAAACGAAAGTTATGATTTTTATCTTTCAATTGTATAATCTTTATTGATATCTGATTCATTGCTATTTTTTTTATTATTATCTGTAACTCAATATCAGATATATCTTTTGATAGTTGTACAAAAGGTGTTTGAGTTATCTCTCCAGAGGAGGACTCATCACTTCTGATTTTTGCATAAGCAAGCTGTAAACCAATGGGGGGAGTAAGTGTTTTTGTAAGCCACTCGTGAAAACGTATTGCGTTATGATGTACTTTTTGAGAAAAATCTTCAATGATTTTCTTAGCAGGCAAAGGAGTCATCACATGTTTTTCTGATGAAATATCAAGGCTTTTCAATGCGAGTAAGCTTTCTTTTTCTGATAATCGTTCCCAGTTGTTTAATTCATCATCTTGAAGCAAAACTGCTGCCTTTGAAATATTTTCAAGGCAAATGTCACAATGAGACAAATGCTTTTGAGCTTTTTTATGTTCTTTGGCTGTTAAGCCACCGCTTAAAAAATTTACAATATCAATGTGATTCTCTTTGCTCATTTTGAACTTTCCTTATCTTAAATAAGTGCATTGTTTATATGTTCTGTTTATTAAATACACCCATAAATCAGATTATTTACAAAATTAATTATTTTGAATAATTTTTTTTAATTTTTTAATGGCTCTGGTTTTCTGTGTTGCTATAGTGCCTTTTTTCTTTTTCATAATAATCGCAATGTCATCTAATGTCAGACCTTTATAATAGAATAATTTGATAATTAATTTGTCGGATGAATCTAAACGTTTCAACGCTTCAATAACAGCCATTTTGTTTTCATCATCTTCCTGATTGTTGCTTAAATTGATATCATCAATGGGAACAATTGGAATTTTAGAGATTCTTATGGTTGCTCTAAAGCTATTTTGTACTGTTTGTATGGCAATCAACTTAATCCAGGCAGCCAGTCCTTTGCCGAGTTCTTCTTTATATTGCCGCAGCTTACGACAATCGTTTTTAAATAGCTGTATGAAAACTTCATTACGCCGGCTGTTCAGACAATCTTCATCATACGAAAAACCATGTATTTTATAAGTCTTACGCACTGTATTGTAGACAAGCATCCAATATTCAGCAACCAGAGGTTCTTTTTGACCCAACACAATACAATAATGAAGTATCTCTCGTTCTTTTTTTAGAATCTCGTCAGTCATTGCATGATTCCTCTGCTGTTTGCGTTAATCTGGCATCCATTTTTTAATTCATCAATTTTAAATATTAATCTGCCATCATCAAAAATTTCATGAATATGTGCATATCCTGATATTGTCGTTTTTGCGCCAAAGGGTTTACCTGTTACAGAATTTTTTTGCATTTCTTCTTTTTTATACAAGATAAGAGTTGAGTTTAACAGTATATTATCAATATTATTTAAATTGTTTATATCTGGAAGGATTTCATTTTCCTGTCTGATCATTCCATCAATGAGTGGAAAGGCTGCATGAAATTTATCTGATAACTCTTTTACTTTTTCATTTAATTGATTTTTTTTATCCGCAGTAAAAATATCGCACTGGAGCAGTACTTTTGATGTTTTAATATCCACAAGGCGAATGACAATTTCAATTTCATCCTCAGATTCGTAAATTATCCCCTTTAACATTGCCTGTGGTGGAGACATATCCAAATAGCTTGTTTTATTGTGTTTTAAAAATAAATATTGTTCAAGACGTGTTTTGTCATGATTATTACGAAGAATAATCTGAAATCGTTTTTTTTGAATCAGGTTTTTAAAGAATAAATTTTGAAATATCAGACTGTCATTATTTGAGAAATAATTTTCCAAATCATAAAAGGCAATTGCAAAACGATTTTTCAGTTGTCGTACAGAAGGTATTTTTCGATAAACAGTCAGCTTTTTCTTTACATATCTTCCATATTGATCCCTTGCACTGACAATAACCTCATTTTCTCCTTCTTTAAGAAATAGCGGGTGACAAAAATTGATATTTTTTCCAGAAACATATGATAGGTTTTCCTTTGGAAAAATCAGCGTATCATTGATTAGCACTTTGCTTATGATTGCATTGCTTTTAACCTTTCCTTCCATAAATATTTTGTCTGAGAAAACGATTTGATTATTGTTTAACCCCAAAAAGTGAATTTTCAATTGACAGCTTGATTTCTTTTTAAAAAATTTCG
Organism: Deltaproteobacteria bacterium; assembly: GCA_002753725.1. Classification (GTDB taxonomy): domain Bacteria; phylum Desulfobacterota; class Desulfobacteria; order Desulfobacterales; family Magnetomoraceae; genus Magnetomorum. The sequence goes on along the minus strand of PEAL01000133.1, from coordinate 7,576 downwards.
CATTCTGTTGATCTGAAAGAATGTTTGAGACGCTATTAAAAACAAAGAGTTGATTTTTTGTGGCAAAGTTTGAGTTTGGATCGATAATGGCCACAGTCTGATTTCCAATCTTGTCCTGAGCCATAATTCTGATTGTCTTTTTTTGATTTCTGGTAAAAATGGAAAAGGGAACGTGTTTACCTTCAGGTAGAGCTATTTTTTTTGAATCCACAAAAAGAGAAATCTCACCAGAATCATCATAAAGAAAGCCTTGAATAGATTTATCCAGTTTTTTTTCAACGATAATGAGTGGTCCTGATTGATCCACATGAACAGACAATTGTTTTTCTGCCTGTCCATTTAAAAGGTTATGTGCAGAAATCGTTATCAGATGCGTGCCTTCATGCAAAAACAACTCCTTTTTAAAATAAATGCGTTTATCTGCGCTTTGAATATAACAGGGTAAAGATCCAATCATAATTTTTGAAACAAACTGATCATCAGTTACAATTCCTGAAAAAATGACTGAATCTTTGTTTGTCCATATTTCATCAGGCCCATGAATTAAAATTTGAGGTTTGGAAACAGTTTGAATTTTTTGTTTCATTATCTTTGTTCGAACCTGATCCAGGTAGTAATAACCTCTATCCGAGGGTTCTTGAGAAATGGATAATTCAAGTTCTATTTTGGCCTTTACGTATAAGCCTTTATGAAAATAACTATAGCCTTTTTCCCGATGGGGAAAATAATCAACAAAATGCATTCCATAGGTTCTGGCGCGCCATTGATCTTTATCACGCTGCTTGATTGCTTTATCCAGGGCAATAATCGCTTCATCGTAAAAACCGCCTTCATTATAAGAGCGTGCGCATATGTAGTAGTCCTCCCAATCTCCCTGAAAATATCCCCCTGGCCAACCATAGAATTTATCCAGCCTTTTCATAACAGGGCATGGTCTGTCTGTGCAGGAAACAAGTATTGTAATAAAAAAAATAATAAAGGTGAATTTTAAGTATTTCAATTAATTGTCCCAAAATCTTTTTCTTGAATAATCAAAAAAAACAGGGTTTCATTTCCACCCCAGATATCCATTTGTGTTATAAGTCGCATATCAGGGATGACACATTCTCCATCGGGTTTCCATCCTGATATTAATTTAAAAGTGCCATCACCAAACTGAGAAGGGTTCCACTTGATTGTGCTTTTTTTTGAGGCAAATGGCGATGCCACATTACCACCTGGATTGATTGCAATAATCCAGCTATTGGTGTTTTCTCCATTTTCCTGATGAATGTCTTTGGCAAGCTTTTTAGTCCAGTTGCTGTCGTATAAAACCATTTCACATGAATAAAGAGGTGCTGTTGGTGGTGCTGAAACCTGTTTTATTTTATCAGCAACACCAATGGATATCACACTTTTTGATTGGCCTTTGAGGTGTTCTCCCTGGGCATGAATTGTTGCAATCCATTTTGCGGATGCTATGTTTGTAAAAAATATACTGATTGTTAATATTAAAAATAATTGTTTTTTCATTGGCTTATTCCTTTGTTTGTTGGGGGCAAAATAGATCATTCGTTTTTTGAACCAGGATTACACTGAAGAAGATGAATAAGATGATTTTAAAGTGTTCTTTTTCATCTTTTTCATCTTCTTCATCTTTTTCATCTTTTTCAGCGTAATCCTGGTTCAAAAGTGAGAACGAACAATAAATTATGACCGCTTACTTATGAAAAATATCTACACTGACTTCACACGCGTCAGTATCATAAACATTGACCCAGTATCCAAAGCCAGGGTCAAAAGCAGTGACACGAATATAACGACCATTATCAAAGGTATACATAACCTTAATACAATCATCCATTTCCGGCTGATATGACTTTGATGTTGGTGTTAATGCCGGTTCAAGTGCTGCACCCATTAAGCTCCATCCCAATGGTAATGTATTGGTATATCCTGGAAAAGGTTTACCAAATATTCTATAAATACCCTGGGATGGCATTTCTATAAAATAGCCTTTTGAGGGTTCAAGCTTTGTTACTTCAACATAGCCATAATTCTCAAATGCGTAAGCAACGAGGGCACCAGGAAATAAAGATTGCAAATCTGATTGCTCTGGCGAAAGGGGGAGTGATATCAAATTATAGTCTTTTTTCAACTCAATATCCACCCAGAAATGATGACTCCAGATAATGGTAAATGTTTGAAATTCATTTCCTCCTGTCACATCAAAAGTATTTGTTTTTCTCATATCAGAAACTACAAGTTCTCCTGATGTTTGACTTCCTTTAATCAAACGATAATAGCCAGTTGGCGCAAATTCTTCAGGATTCCAACTGATCTTGCACCTTTTATCAATACCTGGTGAGCCGACATTACCAGAAGCATTAACATTGATTGTCCAAAGGTAACTATCATTACAGAACTGATAGATTACTTTTCTTTTTGCTTCATCATTATGCGTTAAAACCATATAGCTTGTATATTCTGGTGCTGGTGATAGTGCCTGGTTACTGCTTTCTTCATGAGCAACACCAATCTTGACATCACTTTTGTTCTGTACCTGAAAGTTTTCTCCTTCAGCATGTATTGTAGCTGTCCAGGCACACCGGCTTTTTCTGTGAATAGTAAAATATTGATAGGCGTTATTGCCTGTAATTGTATACTGAGTTTTTGTTCTCATGTCTGGAATGAGTATCTCTCCTGTTTGATTGAGTCCCTGTCTCAGTTCATAACAACTGTCATCGCTGAAATTTACAGGATCCCAGTTTATGGTTACAACACCTGTTTCATTTGAAATATCCAGGCTTGCTTTAGGATTGACACCAATTATCCAAACCGATGTATTATCATTCATATCCCGAAAATCCCTGGCTAACCAGGATTGATGATCAGAAGATAATATATGAATAGCACCTGTATGAATACTTGAAACCGGATCAACAATTTCGGTGTATGCCATAGAAGCTGCACCAATTGTAATATAGGGTGCATCTAATGCCTCAGAGGATTGAGGTTCAAGATATATTGATGTTGCCCAATTATTGAAATTAGCAAAAACATTTTTATGATCATTCATTTCAACAATTATGCTGTTTTCGCTGGTTTCTGTTACATCGCCTGTCCAGCAGACAAAACGTGATAAGGGCTCAGCAGTGATTGTAACACTGTCATGTTCAAGAAAAGTGTAATGACAGTATTCATCTGCGCACAATAAATCATTTATGAAAACTTGAGTTTCTCTGGTTGGATTGCTGATATTTAAATCATATAATGGAATATCAACAAAATTTGCTGTTAAGTGAATGTCTTGATCCATCTTTATACTGATTGTATGTCCTGAATCCACTGTAATACCTGACCAGTAGGAAAAATAGCATGTGCTGAATGGGAGTGCTTCAAGAGATACCAGGGTATTCTCTGGAAAATTTTCAGACCAGTCAAAATCATGTAATACACCATCTTCAGTTTTAAGCTGTCCACCACAGTTTCCTGTTTCTGCCAATGATACTGATAAGGTGTAAACCGGGGTAATATTGATTTTAAAGCTTTGCCTTTCACTGGTATTATCGCCACCATTGGTTGTACCGCCATTGTCTTCTAAAAAAACAGTCACCAGGGCTGAACCTGTTTTATTCTGCCCTGGTTGGAAAGTTAATTCTCCCTGAGATGTTATTTTTGGAAGAATTGAAAACAGATTATCGTTGTTTGTTGATACGCGAAATATTACTGATTGAGCCAGTTCATCTGCAAGTCCTGGTATAATATGGCTTGCCCAGGATTTAATGGTTTGCAGAGGCGAATTTTCAAGAATATTTTGGTCTTCCCCTTTTGTAAAGGATGGTGGATCATTCACCGGATGTACATTGATTTGAAATGATTGAATCGTGCTGACATCAGTACCACCATTTTGGGTACCACCGCTATCTTTCAGAAAAACATTAACATTCGCAAAACCATTTGCATTTGGATATGTTTCCCAGGATAGATGGCCATCAGTCGATATTACTGGATTTTCTATAAATAACTCAGGCTTATCTGTGTTGACAAAAAATTGAATGAATTGATCAGATTCATTTTCCGGGCCTGATGCAATATTCCTTGCCCAATACAAAATCGTTTTTTGTCCTGCATCTTCATTGATCGTTTGATCACTTCCTTTTGTAAAGAAAGGGGGATCATTTTTAGAACGCACAGTTATAGAAAATTCTTTTTCAAAACTCTGGTTGCAGCCATTGTGATCAATGTTCCCATTATCCTGTAAAACAACTTTAACTGTTGATTGACCATATTTATCTGGTGATGGCTTGTATATTAATGTTCCATCAGTTGTAATAAAAGGCGATTCAACAAATAATTCTGGATAATCTGCTGTCACCTTAAATGACAATGTCTGATGAGCTTCATTTTCTGGACCTGTACTCATATTTTTTGCCCAGTTGGTGATAGATTGTTGGCCGGCATCTTCAATCAAGACCTGATTCATTCCAGGAGTAAATGCAGGGCAATCATTTACTGGAAGAACATGTATTGTAAAAATTGATGTGCCAGTATTGCCTTGTGAATCTGTTGCTGTAAGGACAATATCTGCTGAGCCAAATTGATTGTCTTCTGGAATAATTGTAAGGCTTAAGCACGCACTTACTCCTTCTGTGAGATGGATTGAATTATCTGATAAATAAATATTTTCATCAGCCACCAGTTCAGTATTTAAAGAATGACTGGATACAGACACAATCCCGCCCTGAGCATCCATAAGATTAATCATAACAGGTTCTGTAGAAACATCTTCATTTGTTTCCTGGGCTTGTATGGGATCAATTCTTGGATTTACACCTGCTTCCACATGGATGGTTACAGTGGCAGTATTGGAAATAAATTTTTGATCATGAACATGAAAGGTAAAACTGTCAGTCCCATAAAAATCAGGAGAGGGCTGGTATATTGTAACAGGCCCTCTACCGGTTAAACTACCATGTTTTGGAAGTTGGTCTATTGTGTAACCCAATGTATCATCATCAGGGTCAAAAGCGTTAAGTGTAATTGTCAGTGATTTATTTTCATAGGCAATCACTTTTTTGTCTTTTGCAATGGGGCTATCAGGAACAGGTGTTATTGATATATGAAATATTTGTGTGGAAGTTTGATCATTGCCATAATTTTCTGTGCCACCATCGTCTTTCAGGAAGACAGAAACTGATGCTGCACCAAAAGCATCTTTTGCTGGTTTGAATTCCAGTGTTCCTGTTTTTGAAATAACAGGTTCTTGTTCAAATAACTGGTTGGAATTTACATGAATGACAGTTGTAGTCAGATAAAAAACCTGATCCTGATGAGATTCATTTTCAGGGCCGGGTGAGATATGACTCGCCCAGTTTTCTATGGACTGATATTCACAATCCTCAGTTACAGTGATATCCATTCCCATTGAAAAAGAGGGTTTATCGTTTACTGGAAGAATTTCTATGGTTGTTATTTGTGTATAACTTTTATTATTGCCGCCATGTTCGATGCCGCCATTATCCATAAGATTTATTTCAAGCCTGGCAATTCCAGATTCATTTTGTTCAGGTTCATAACTTAAACTTCCATCAGGAGAAATTTCCGGTGCTTTTTTAAACAGAGAAAGATTATCTGTATTAACAATGAAATGCAGCTCTTGTATCGATTCATTCACAGGTCCTGCCATAATATGATTTGCCCATCCACTAATTATTTGAAGGGGAGAATCCTCTAAAACAGTTTGATTGGGACCTGTGATAAATGAGGGTGGATCATTAACCGGTTTTATCGTAATAGTGAATAGTCTTGCATTTTTTGTTCTTGTCCTGTTGATAGTGCCATTGTCTTCAATATATACAGAAACATTTGCTATGCCATATGAATTTGATGAAGGGGTAAAAGTTAAGGTGCCATCAGAAGAAATGTCTGGAACTTTTTTAAAAAGGCTGTTGTTATCATTGCTGACATAAAACGTAACCACTTGATCAGCTTCATCCTGAGGGCCTGGGCTTATATTTTTAGCCCATTCAAAAAAGGTTTGTTCGCCATTATCTTCAAAAGCATCCACGTTTTCACCAGGTGTAAAATCAGGTGGGTCATTAACAGGTTCTACAAAAACAGAAAGCAGATAAGACTGCGTATTATTCAAACGACCATGATCATTTACTGTAACTGTTATGGAAACCTCTCCTTTGGCATCTGGAATGGGAACAAAGGACAAAAGACCTGTCTTATTCGGGCTTTGGTAGTCTATAGTAAAAGAATTAATTATTTCAGGATTACTTGAGATAGCAGTTATGCTTAAAGGTTGTTGTTCATTACTTGCACCAGAGCTTATGTCAGTTAATGGAACAGTATATGTGTCAAAATCTTCAGTTAACTGAATTTCATCAGAAGTTAAGTTCAAAGAAGGGCGATCATTTACAGAATAGCTTTTAATGGTCACAATAACAGTTTCTGAATCAAGCATCCCATCATTGACTTTAAAAGTAAAACTATCAGTACCAAAGAAATTATTATGAGGAATATATTTCAGTTCTGGCGTTACACCTGATAAATCGCCATGTGATGCTTGTTCTACAATTTCGTATGAAAGTTCAATATTGGTGGGGTCTACATCAGTGGCGGTGAGTATGATATCAGTTGGCGTGTCCTCGTAAGTTTCAATGTATTGAGAATGAGCCTCAGGTGCTACATTAGTTGGAAATAAAAAACCTTCATTAAAAACGTATAACTCATTTGATTTTATTTTCTGCGGGACTGGCTGGCCAAAGGATGATTGTAATTGATAGGTTGCGTTTGTGCCATAACTACCACCATTGAAGGAGTCTAATTGGATTTTTATTTCGTTTGGTTTTGCATGTACTATTGCAGAGGTAAATATTACTAAAAATAGAAGTAATATTTTTTTCTGGTTTTTTGTTATTGTTAACATCAGATAAACCTCCTTTTTATTGAGTCGATGTTTGAACTTTCTAATTTGTTTCTTACTTTAAATTTAAACAACAATTTTGCTTGATGATATTAATTATACTGATTTATTTAGAAACTTTTCCATGTTGTCCAGTTACCATATGAAGAATCAGCTTTATCGTTTGTTCTAAAGGAGGGGGTATTTGCACCTGGATCTGATCTTATTTGAAAAACACTAAAACCTCTTGAGTCTTTAAAAGTTATTATCATTCTATGATTTGTTTCAAAATATCCCCCACAAATGGACATACCTTCAGGAAAGTCAGATGGTTTTGAATTCTGATTTAGATGTGATTTCGGATATACACTACCATCTTGAATTTCTAATTTTGCAGTAGGAGCTTTCGTTCCAATACCGATATTCTTTGAGCTATCAACCCATATATCATCAAGAGTAAGAAATGGTATTCCATCTTGATGAGCCACTGTTGATATGTAGCCTATATCATCTATATAAAAATGACTTCCCAAACTGGTAATTGTATAACGAACCCCTTTAAGAGGCCAGTCACTACAGACTCTAAGATATTGATTTTGGACTTGACACCTCTAACTGATTGAAATTTTAGTAATACCAAGCCTGTCTTTGTGAAGTATAAATATTCACATTGATATCAAATAG
>PEAL01000132.1 GCA_002753725.1 Deltaproteobacteria bacterium | reverse complement strand
ATTTGAGCGCTTAATTTTTCTATTGACTGCTGAATAATCCACAGCCCCCGGGGTTATCCCCTCATAAAGAACCACATCCGCTTTTCCAGATTCCTGAATAAATTTTTGGGCAAATTCTGCTAATCCTTTACCATAGTCACCTTTATCATGAATCACAGCAATCTTTTTTAACTTTAACACATTTAATGCAAAATCAACTTCCAAGCTTGCCTGGGCATCATCTGAGGCAATTGTACGAAAAAAATTAGGATAGTCACCGCTTTGTGTAAGGTCTGGATTGGTGGCTGATGGTGACATGGTAACAATGTTCATATCTTTATAGATACCTAAAGCTGCTTTTGTAGCGCCACTGCATATATGCCCCATGACCACATGGACTCCTTTTGAAATTAATCTTGTAGCCGTATTGGTGGCAAGTTCAGGCTTGCAGGCATCATCTTCAGACCATATTTCAACCTTTTTTCCTAACACACCGCCACTCGTATTGATCCGTTCAACGACCAGTTCGGCAGCTCTTACAGATGGGATTCCATATGATGCAAGATCGCCACTGTGAGCGCCTGCAACGCCCAAATGGATGGTATCACCGGCAAAAATTGGTGCTGTTGAAAAAAATATCAGGAGAAATACTGTGAATGAATGTTTTAAGATGTTTTTCATTTTTCTACTCCTGTAAAAATTATTTTAGTCACATATCTGTTATATTTAGTCTTTCTATTACGCCCAACTGTCTTATTGCGAATGTTATTGCATTTTTATCCATAATGCATTGCATCATATTGCCTTCTTGATTATTCAATAATAAAAAAAAACGCCAGGAAATAAACCCGGCGTTTCATATAGAAAAAAATCATATTTTTAAATATAGCCCCTTAGGGATTGATTGAACAAGGTTGTGGGCTGCAAGCCTGTGCCGGGCCGATTTGTTCAAGAATTTCTTTTTCAGAGTAAGTGATAATCTTTGGTGGTTCATACCTGAGTTTATCGTTCTGTTGTTTTTTGTCTGAAATAATTTCTTTTTTTTCCACTGTACCTCTCCTTTTGTCAGTTAAATGATTTCTCTTTAAGCGTTTGAAAGAGAACCAATTATTCTGATTTCTGAAAATTGGTTAATATTTGAAGCAGATAAATGACATCTGCAATATCTTCTTTTCCATCATTGTTGGCATCATAAATCAACGTTTCATCGCTTTCCCCCTCACGTGTTGCCGTATTTTTAATGGGATGAGGCGTTTTATTACCTTTTAAATCAACTTCAACAAGCTGATAATAATACAGTTTTCCTGATTCAATTTGAGAATCTTGATAAGAATAGCTTGCACCGGAAATGGCACTTCCTTGTGTCGGGATAATACGATCAGTAATTATCGAGAAAGGACCATCAATCGTTTCACTGCGTTGAATGTGAAATCCAGCAGTGTCCACTTCAGAAGTCGTCTGCCATTGGATGAGCATTTGATTCGTTTCTTTTATGACTGAAATATTTGAAAATTCAACGAGCAAATCTTTCCGGCTGAAAGTAAGGGTTTCTGTATCTGAATTTGTATAATAAGAAGACTCTCTTACCGTTAGTGTTATGGTTGAGGAACTATCCAATAGTGCTGAAGCTAACGCTTTAATCGTTAAAGTCAATGGTATATCCTGAGCAGCAATAGTTGTCATTGTGTAGGTTGCAACACCTGTTTTGCTGATCGTCATTCCTGTAATCGTAATACCTTCAGGCGTTGTTACAGCATAATTTGAAGATGAAAGAGATAAAGACAGATCATTCCCTTCGTAATCATATAAAGAAAAATACACATTGGGCATTGAATAGTTGTATCCCTGCGCACTTGCTCTTAAATCTTTAATTTGAGGTGCAATATTTTGTGCAAAAGTAATGGTAACTCTTGTATTCGGTGTTGTACTCTCTGTTGAGTTTAAGGCAGCATCACGAAATTGGACATAAACGGTTTTTGAACCATAACCATCGGTCAATTCCCATTGTTTGGATGTTGCATAAGATTCCCAGCTACCTGATTGCCCATAACCTGAATTACTGATATACATCTGTGTCGCACCATTGGCATACAATGTCAGGGTAACCACTTGACTATTGGTTGTTGTGGGAGCGCTGACATTAACATTTGTCGGTGCTTTCGTATCAATGTAATAAGGGCCTTTGGTAGATGTTGCGCCAAACAGTTCATCAACACCATCCTCGATAGCAGCGACAATATGAAAATAATAGGTCCCGTTTTGGCTACTCAAATCTGCACTGAGAGCTGTTGTTGATGTCGAGGCTGATAAGTCCTCGTCCCAGACGACATCTTCATCTATTGTATAGCTGCTTGAGGTATTAAATACATAATAATAATAAACCGTTGTTGTTACACCCGTGGGGGCTGACCAGGACATATCAATTGTAGGATCATTGGAATAAGCATTGACCGCATGGGAAGTAGAACGAAGATTTTGAACAGTACCAGGTGCGGTGGCTGCATTTGCGGAAAAAGAAAAAACCCCGCAGAAGGCCATAATGATAATCCCAAAAAATATACCTCTCCAATTTTTTTTCATGTTAATCTCCTTAGTGATGGTTAGTATCTTTTAATAAAAAACGATCTTTTTACGCAAGAAAAATCTATAGAGGCATTGCAATTTGGACGCCTCTATAGATTTATTGTAGACCGCTAAAATATTGATCGCCTATCTTGCGGTAGTATGAACAAAGTTTACTGTAGTCCCTGTACTGAAACTATAGGCATTGTCAATAGTTTCAACACTCGTTCCATCCGCTGAAGCATAATGATTAAGCGTTTTATCTCTGCTCATAAAACGCAATTTATATGTTTTTAATGAACTTAAGGTCGAAAATTCAAACGCACCCTGAGAAGTAGCTGTAACAGAACCTACTTTAATACCGGCATTGTAAATGTAAACTTTTACAGTTGATACTGGATTTTCTCCGTTTATTTTAATGGTACCTGAAATCGTTGTTGAACTGCCTTTTGTCAGATTAAAATCAACAGAAGCAGGGTTTCCTATGTTAATATTAGAACGTTGAGTTACTGGATAACCTTTACTTTCCGGATAAACAGTAACAACATAGTCATTCGCTGGACTACTTTTTAAGTTAGAAAACACATAATTGCCATTGGCGTCTGTCCTCTTATTCTCATCCTTAACGTTCAAAGATGCAGACGTCAATATGACAAAAACATTTTCAAGTTTTGTACCGGCAGAAGTTTGAACAACACCTTTAATTGATCCTCCTGTTGCCAAAGTAAAATTGACAACATCTCCCGGAGACTTTCCAGTCACAGAATCTTTGGCATATGTGCTGCTTGAAGCAGGAACAGCCTTAACAACATAATCAGAGGCTTGTGGCAACCCTTTAACTTCATAATAGCCTTTATAGTTGGTAAAGGTATCAAAGCTTTGGAAATCAGCCGTATCTGAATAAATATGGATAGCGACATTAGAAATTGCTGTTTTCCCATCACTCTTATAAACAAAACCTCCAATTTTTCCTGCAGCTGATGTTAACGATAAATTTTTTGACGTCAAGTTACCTGTCACTGAAACATTATTTTCAACATATATGAGATAGTCTTCACTGGTTTCAACAAGAATAACATAATCCGTTCCTGAGGGGACACCTTTAAAAGAATACACGCCATCCTGATTTGAGGCAATCCATTCCTCGTAGCCGGTTGTGACAGATCTTAAAAACACACCTGCTTCATCGATGGGTACAAGAGATGAGTTCCATACAACACCAGATACTTCATATCCTGTTGTTAAAGTAAAATTGACTTGAATGTTGGACTCATCAATCGTAACTGTTTTTTCTTGACGAACATAAGACTGCGTTGGACCAGGCTCAGCAGCAATAAAATAAGTTGTATTGCCAGGTAACCCTTTTATGGTATAAGATCCCGTACTATCCGTTTTTGCAATATTTTCCATATTATCCGTTTGAGAATTGGCAGCAACCATAATTCCTTTTATTCCCTTACCGTTACTATCTTTGACAACACCACTGACTTGATATCCGCTGACTATGACAATTTTTATATCTGTGGTGCCTTCCGATACAGAAGTGACTGCCGTTGCAAAATCAATATCACGTGTATGATTGACACCACTTTTATAAATAAATGGAGCTTCATTCTCTTTGAAAGCTTGAACGATAAAATCTGACCCATCGTTCAAACCTCCAATTTTAAAGTTTCCACTGGAATCTGTACTGGCAATTCCCCATGAATCTGTTGCTGCTGACCAGGCTTCGACTTCAATACCGGAAAGACCAGCATTGTTTGAATCAACAATCGTTCCTGAAATATAATATCCAGTGTTAACTAAAAAATCTACGTTCTGCACATTTTCAGAAGAGATATCAACCAATGTAACATCATCGAACGTTGTTTGGTTATCATAAAACATCGTCTGATATTTTTCTGAATTAGCAATAACAACGTAATTATCTCCTCTTTTTAAAGCCTTTATGGTGTAGGGATATACACATCCAAGCTCTTCTTCACAAGCAGATGTCACACGAATCATCGTCGCGCCATTAGAACGGAGGGTTTCGGAAAAAGCATCCACCCAGACTTCTTCTCCTGCGAGTGCACCATTGGGCACAGTAATACTACCCGAAATTGTCCCTGTGTCAGAGGATAGCGTAAAATTAACACCGGAATAGTCGGTTTTAAGCACATTAACTTTATCCGCCTTATACCAGCTTGTCTTTGCATTGTAGATGATATCTGGATAATCCAAGGCATGGAGCTGAACAACATAATCATCAGCAGGTTTTAAGCCTTGAATGGTGTAGGTCATATCAGCACCCGTCCCCTTAATCATGACTTCCTCAGCATAGTCAGCAGTTTCTGAAAAAGCTGAAACCCATACTCTCAGGTCTATTGCTAACCCAGAAATTGTTCCTGATATATTTCGATCCGGTTTTGTCAAAACAATGTTGACATTGCTCATCGTTGAATTTGAAATCGTAATCGTCTGATTACTGACAACATATTTATCAGATATAATACTAATCTCATAACTGCCATTGATCAAGTTGGATATTTCATAATTGGATCCACTCGCATCAAGTCGGCTAACCGATAAACATGTTCCCCAATATCCATTGGCTGAAGACCATGCTTCGATTTGTATTCCCGGCACAATTAAACCGTTATATGTAATTTTACCTTTGATGGAATAAAAAGCAGATTCAAGAACAATATCTCTATCTTCTTCAGAAGGACTCACTCCTTGAGCAATACCGTTGACAAACGCAAGATCCTGGTAAGCATAAACCGTAGTGTTTGCAGCGCCTTCTTTGTAATAAGCCTGCCCAAACTGTGGATCAAATATAAAGACAATATAATCGCTGGCACTTGCATTCAGGCCAACAATCTCATAACGTCCATTTTCATCCGTTGGTACATCACCGCCCGTTCCTGTTGAATTAGACCAAACATGAACCCAAATAACATTGGCTGAAGGATTAAATGATCCTCCACTAACTGTTCCTTTAATAACCTGGCCTTTAGTCATTGAAAAATCTATATTTTCAATGCTTTCATAAGTAAGATTGACTTTGTTCGCTTCAGCTTCAAGCCTTTTTCCATTATAAAATTGAACAGGGTAATCCGGTGCATGAGCAAAAACAACATAATCATCTGCAGGGGGTAAACCCGTTATGGTGTAATTTCCTTCAGCATCTGTCAATGTAAAATTTTCAAAAAGAACTTTCTGCGATCTTGCAGCGACCTCAATATTTTGAGCAGAACCTTCCTCAACAGTGACAGTCCCTTTGATGGTTAGTCCAGATTTTATTGTAAAGTTGATATCATTTGCTGGAGCTGCGACAAGTGTTGCTGCCTCAGGATTATCTTGATGATCATAGGCTTGATAAGGATATCCTTGGGGATGAATTTCAACCAGATATTTAGACAAGTTTTCAGAATCGCCAACAGCAGTTAAACCCGTAATGGTGTAATATCCTTCTTCATTTGTTGTGGCATTCCCACCAATCATTAAACCTTCTGACCATGCATGAACCAAAATATCTGATGCGGGATCACCATTAACCCATACAACTTGACCTGAAATGGATTCACCAAATGCCATATAAAGATTAACTGATGACAGGCCTGCTCCTATAAGTATTTTTTTGGCTTCATCAAAATTTGCTGTTAAGTTGCCACCTGTTGAATAAAAATATTCTGACCCGATTGATTCAAACCATGCGCTCAAATAATATCGCATTCCTGCTGGAACACCTGTAATGGTGTAGTTCCCTTCTGAATCAGACCGTGTCATTCCATACTCGCCATTTTCATCAAAAAGCGAAATCTCTACATCAGGTAATCCATCACAGTTGGAAGGCGTTATACATCGATTAATTTGCCCTGCAATAGCACCTTGATAGACTGAAATATCGACATTTTCAGCATCTTCTTCTATAACAGACAAAGGTTCTTTAAGGCGGGCAGGGAAATATTCAGCTCCAGCAGGTACGACTGAGATAAAAACAAAATCTACCGGAGGTAAGTTTAAAAAGGTGTAATAACCGTTTTCATCTGTTGTTGTGATTCTTTGAATATTTGTATCAGGTATATCTAAGATAACCTGAGCACCTGAGATGCCTGATCCGCTTACATTGATCACTTTTCCAGTAATTTTTCGAGCAACAATTTCCACAAAGTCTTGAGCGAGGTGTGTTTTTGTACAACCCGTTTCTGAAATAGCTGTTAAGTGTACATCAAATACTCCCGCCTGGGTATATACATGAGAGGGTGAATTTTCGGTGCTGGTATACCCATCACCAAAATCCCACAAGTAGGAAGCAATTTGCAATGTATTAGAAAAAGTTTCATTGACAAACGATACTGTCAAAGGTGCAACACCTGAATTGATAGTATTAGATGTAAAGAAAGCATCTATATCACATGGATTCAGCGTGACAGTAATATATTGAACGTCTGAAATATCGGTTCCCGCTTGGCCGATAACGTGTAAGGTAATGGGGTAAACGCCTGCGGATGCATATTCATGATGAATCATTGGTTCAAAAGTTCCTAAACTTTCGAGTTCACCATCACCAAAATGCCATATCCATTCAACGACATCTCCCTCCCACTCTGAATCATTTTCAAACCATACATGAAAAGGTGCCTGCCCGGTTTGAGCTGCACCGTCAGGAAAAGAAAAGCGGGCTATATACTCAAGATATTGAAAAGCATCTTGCAAAGTATCGATTTGATTATCAGGGTTGGTCACTGTAACGTCATAAAAACCAACGGTATTGGTAATGCTTTTCGCTGAAATATGGCTTTCGCTAATAATCTGTATATCTTGAAGAAGCTGTCCACCAATGCTGACTGTTGCTCCTTCTATAAAATTATTACCATAAATATGAACCAATGTATTTCCGCTGACAATACCTTTTGAAGGAACGATTTTTATGATTTCCGGAGAATTATCAATGAACCCAAATTTAAGTGTACTCATCACCTGTTTTTCATCCGGATTTATAACAATGATATTAACCACTCCAATGGAATGTTCAGGGGTTTGACAGGTAATTCTTTGTGAAGATTCAACGACAATAGAATCTGCTTGAACATCTCCGAAAAGAACAGCAGCACCTTCAACAAAGTATGTTCCAGTAATAACAACGGCTGTCCCTCCTACAGTCGGCCCGAATTGTGGTTCGAATCCATTAATTACTGGAGCGGGTAAATCATATGAATATGCATTGACAAGGGTATACATTTTTCCATCTGGATTTGTAATCATCACGGATACGGTTTCAGACAGTGTATTGGCTGGAGCGGTGCAGGTCAACTGTGAGGAGGAAACAAAAGAAAGTTCTTCTGCAGCATTATCACCAAAAACAAGCGTTGCACCTTCTTGAAAATAGACACCTGTAATAACAATACTTTCACCACCGATCGTTAAACCAGAATTTGGAAATATTTCTGTTATAACGGGGGCACGATACTCATACGTCAGCGCATCGGTTAAAGTTACTGCATTTCCATCGGGATTTGTAAGAACAATGGTTACCAATCCAGGATCATGATCAGGAATATCACAAGAAATCTGTGTTTCTGAATTCCTCACAACATTTTCTGCTGAAATTCCACCGATTGTTAGTGTTGCATTTTCCTGAAAGTTGGTTCCTGTTATATGCAGAACACCACCATCTGTTGTATAGGCAATATCAGGTGATATTTCTGAAATCGTTGGTAACGGCAAGGGGGTTGTCGCTACAATATCCAATCCATAATAAGTGTTATCTCCTTCATACTGGGGAGGATGGTGTGGCGCTGCAGGGTAGACATCAAATCCATTATATGTAAATGGACTTTGAATCAGCATTGAATTATCCAATTCTATTTCAATATCTTGACTTTGATCCCAAACAACAAAAGAGAGAAGATCATTCGGGGATGCTCCTTCATCTACAAGAGTCGTAGAGGCATCGTCTCCATAAATGGATAGAGAAAAAAAGCCCGCCTGTTCCACAACGTATTTCGCACAAATTGTTCCTTGCGGATCATAAACAGCGATTTCATCACCGGGCTGCGCAGTTTCACCATCAATGGTAAAAGTGTCACCGTAAAGAAACATTGTGCTGGTCGATGCAGGGGTAAACGAAAAATGGTCTGCAAATACTGGTGTGATATAAACAATCAGTATCCCCAATATTAGCATTAATGTTTTAATCGTACTGTCATTGCGATTCATTTCTGACTCCTCTCCTTTAATAATTTAATATTTTTGATTCACTAAGTTTAATCCAATAACCATATCCCGGGCCAATATAATTCAAGCTATTGAGAAATGAAGGCAATGCCGGGTTATATGTTTTTGCTCCAGTATCAAAGCCACGAATAATCGTATAAAAGCCATTAATTGACTGAAAAACGGTATTAATTGTATCCACTTTGATCAATTCAACCTGGTTAGGAAATTCAATATCAGGTTCCGTTGCAGAGGAATACTGTGCATGTGAATGCCAGCATCCAATTAAGTTCCAGCCAGAGCTTAATAGTAAAGAATCAGCAACATTCGCTCGAGAACCACTCAAGACAAGTGTTGCAGGTTCGCTCATCTTTATCCAATACCCATACCCGGCAGCAAGATAGTGTAAATTATTGAGAAATGTCGGAAGCAGTGGATTGAAAGTATGTGCTCCTTGGGAATCAAAATTTCGTATGACTTGATATTTTCCATTAATTGATTGTAGTGCATCATTTAAACTGGCAACTTTAAGAAATTCAGCATTTGATAATGTTGCAACCGTTGGTTGATTTGTAGAATCATAATAGACTTTGTTTACAGAAAAACTAAACAAATTCCAGCCTGCTCTCAAGGAAATCTCCTGATTGCTTGTAATGGAGATATTCAAGCCCCATTGATCATTATTTGATGTCCATTTTGGTGGATTGTTGGGTGATGCTGGAATTGCACCTTCAAATACATCATCAGGAACAAACATATTCCCTGAAACAGTTAATTCTGACTGAGTACTTGCATCCCAAATTTTGAATGTTAATAGATCACCACTGTTCGCACCTTCGTCACTATCAGGCGTTGTTATATCGTCCCCGTATACTGTCAAAGCATACATTCCAGTTGCCTCAATAATTGATCTTCCACAAAGAACACCCTCTGGATCAAAGACACCAATTTCATCACCTTTTACTGCAAGATCGCCATTTATTGTAAAATATTCACCATAAAAGAGAATAGAATTCATTGTTGCTGTAATAGGTGTTGTAAAATGTCCCTCATCATCATTTTGAATAATAATTGTCTGTACGATAGGATCTTCAGTCAAAGCATTCACAGGAGTCCCCATACTTAATACAATGGTTTCATCATCTTCAATAAGATCATCATTCAGTATGGTGATTGTTTTTGTTACTGTGAGTTGTCCTGAAGGAATAATGATGGATTGACTTGTAAAATTATGATCCGTGATGGGCTCAGCAGTACCTGAAACGGTGATCGGTACACTAACATTTTGAGGTGATGTAAATGATAATTGTGCAATGATATCAACACTGCCAGTATTTTCTGTTACGCTCTGATTGGCAGTGGCCCATGAAATCGTCGGATCCGTTGTTATGTGCGCGATAGCGCTTTGTGCCTGGCCCAGGTAACCGCTTGCTGTACTGGTAAAAGTAACATTGATCGATGTATCGCTTGAATCAATCCCGCTCTTAACCTTGAATGTTAAATCCATTAATTTAAATGGTAGAGTTTGCTTCGGCCATTCAGTCTGTGGAAAAGCTGACCATGCAGCGACGATCATCATATCTGTTGTACTATCTTTATCTGAGTATATAGGCTCTTCCACTTTATGCAATGGATCACTGACACTACCTATGGCAACATTTTCGTTTCCCTGAAATTCGAGCTTTGAAGAATCATAATGAATTCGAATCCCTATACCAGTGAGTGTATTATCTCCTGTTGAGACATCATACATCACTGATACACCCCATTCACTGCCAATTGATTTATTGATATTGCTGGGTGACAGATTGATATACTGGTATGATGCCGCCTGAAGGTTCTGACACCAAATGATTGTCATTACCAAAACAGCTACGACGCGTAAACGGCGGAATATGTTATAGTTTTCACTGCTCATGTTTTCCTCCTTAAAACAAACACCTAAAAAGTATTGAAAGTATTCTTGGAAAATCAATATATTTTTGAAAAATGCTGTAGCAACAGAATTGCATCCACTGTGTCAACCTGATTGTCATTATTAATATCTGACGTTAAAGATTTATTCATCGTAATATAATATGAACAACCTTTAAATGAATATCTAAAATCGTTGCTATTTTTTGTTATATTAAAATGGGTTGTTTTGTAGCCCAAATTGTCCTTGACGGTGAATTTAATTCGCATCAATTGCACTGGCAAAGAAATCCATGGCCACGAGGGACTGCCAACAGATGCCCATCCCAAAGCGATACGCGCATCTGTTTCAGGATCACTATCATCATCACTGACAGATTCTGATGCGACAAGAGGGTCTCCAATAACTGAGTATTCATAAAAATTTTCAATTTCTACCGATTCAAAATATTCTGAATTATAATGAATATTAAAACCAATTCCTTGTAGCTTATTATTATTATCGGTAACACTGTATATCACCTGGATAACAAAAAAATCTCCACTATTCACATGGCTTCTGTCTGTATTTAATTGAACAATTTGAAATTGTTCCTCAGCAAATACTATTGATTGCAAAAGTATATAGCTCAAAATGATATATAAAAATATTTTTAAATTTTGTCCCATTATACCTGAACATTTACTAATTTAATAAAATTTAATAATAGAGTCCTCATTAAAAAACGTATTAATAATGAAGACTCTATTTTTTTATGCTTGATCAAAACGGCACAATTGATTTCATTACTGAATCAATAAACGAGTAGAATTACCTTTAAAATTATAACCTGCAGCAATACTCGACGCCGTAACATTTATTTTAGTTTCAGTATTGGGTGCATCCGCTTTAATTTTAAGATTCAACGTAGCAACAGCCCCTGGCATTGATAAAAATGCAGGCCACTGGCCTGTAATACCAGCCCATGCAACAATGATAAACATATCCGTTGTCGTATCATTATCGAGATTGTTGATATCTTTTTGGGGAGAATAGTGCTGCCCAACCATACCTTCACCATATACATCAGACAAGGAAATATTTTCAATGACTTTTGAATTGAAATGAATACGAATGCCAATGCCTGTTGTTTTTTGTTTACCATCAATAACATCGTAGTACACTTGTAAAGCCGTTGCTTCATCTGAAAATGCAACAACAGATTCAGGCGTTAGGGTAACGCTTTGAGTTCCCGCATGTGCAAATCCAATAATGAGCAGACTCGCAAACACGAAAACCAGCACTTTAAGGGTTCTCGTGAATTTTTTCATGGGATATTTCATTGGTTCCTCCTTAAGTTCTATAAAACGCTTGGATATTTCGAAAACACATGAATAAAAATGTGTATAACCCCTGACGAAAAGAATGAAAAAGCAGCAAAGCATTTGCACGCCTTACTGCTTTAATTTTTTATCGTTTAGGGTGTAATTATCGTTGATCCTTTTTGCGGTAGATATTGTTTGATATATGGGATAACAGCCTCATCAGTCAATCGCGTAGCATTATTAAGATCAATCGCATTTTCGATTAAACTGTCACCACTGGTTAATCCAAACATATATCGCATAATCAACAAACCATCCGTCAGTGCGTCTTTTTCTCCATCGCCGTCAATATCCAGCATTTCATAGCCATCATTGAGATACGTCCATATACTTGCAGATGTTGTCCGCTTCGCATCCAGAGCAATCGCATCTGCCTGCAAGGTTGGACTGTTAACGATCATACCAAATAAATAGCGCATGATCAGCAGACCATCAGTCAAAGCATCTGCTTTTCCATTTCCATCAACATCGAAATTGAAAGGATCAACGTCAAGTGTTGTTGGTGAAGCATAAAAAGCATATCGTGTATCCTTTGATGTGGCTGTGAATCGAATAACACTGGTATCTCCATAGGTTATACCTTGGGCCTCAGATTTAACTGAAAATTCAAGGGTGCATAATCGGAGCGGCAATTGAGCATTCAGCCCTGGCCAACTTCTGGATTCTACCCCTTGATTTTTGGATACCCATGCAATGGTAATGACTTTATCTGTA
>PEAL01000014.1 GCA_002753725.1 Deltaproteobacteria bacterium | reverse complement strand
GTAAGGAGAATACAATTCTTTCCAGATCGTAATGTATTGCACCAATGTAATGTATTGCACCAATGATGTGTTTTTTATTCCGGCATAAAGGAGAAACAACATGAGCGATAAAGAACAAATGGAACAGGTCGCATCCGCTGTCCAACGAGAGGGAAAGTATTTAACCTTTGCTTTGGCAGATGAAGAATATGGTATTGGTATTCTAAAAGTTAAAGAAATTATTGGCATGATGGCCATAACGCCTGTTCCTCAAACACCTGGCTATGTAAAAGGGGTCATCAATCTTCGTGGAAAGGTCATCCCTGTTGTTGATTTGAGAAGTAAATTTGAAATGGAAACCATTGATTATACGGATCGTACCTGTATCATTGTCGTTGAAATTGAGGGAAAAGAAGAGCGCATTCAAATTGGTATTGTGGTTGATACCGTGTCTGAAGTGTTAAATGTACGAGAAGCCGATGTTGAGGATACGCCCACATTCGGTACAAGTGTTAATACAGAGTTTATTTTAGGGATGGCTAAAATTGAAGGTAGTGTCAAAATATTGTTAGATATTGATGCTGTTCTCAGTGCAAAAGAATTAAGTCAGATCGTATAACATCGCAATCAAGCAATAAATATTTTTTTCAATAAGAGGAAGGGATCATTTTTATGATCCCTTTTTTTTGTTTTTCATTGCTCAGTTTTCTTTCAATGCTCATTCAATTTTTATCAACTCCGCGTAAAAGCTCCCCACAATCACTTTGCTTTTTAATAAAACGGGAATATGGCGTTCATCATCGGTTACCCATATTTGAATCTTTGCATTTGTACTTTTTTCAAACACGCCACCAACATCTTTAATATCAGGTTCGATGAGCCATGTTGAAAAGGTACCAAAAGGAACGGTGATAGATTCCTGTTTGATGTACTGAACAGAACCTGTCACGCATTTTTTACCATCAGTCACTGACGCAGAAATATTTTTGTTGGTATTGGGATCAAACAAACGCACGTAATAAAAAGCAGACAGCGGATCAAATGTTTGCGAGGAAATACTGACAGGAGGTTTTTTCTGATCAAAATTGCTGTATTGTACAAACTTTTTGGTACTGTCAAACAAAACGATAACATCACGCTTTGTTCGGCCTTCACGAACACTTTTTTGATAATGAACAGAGTGTTTCATGTCAATCGATGCATAAGCGTCTATTTGATCCCGAACCTGGTAGAATTTATCCACAAACGTATTGGTTTTTGCTTTGAGTTGAAAATGAAAGGATTGATAACCATTGATTGTTTCGTAAGGTAAGACTTCAAGAACCGATTGCCCTGCCGGTATAAATCCCCATTTCAAGCGATAGGTCAATTTTTCTCCTGGATAAAATGCGGAAATGGGTTGATCGGCAAAGGTGGTATTGCCAGATAATATGCAAATCAGAAAGATCAGCAATAATTTGATTCTTGTTGGGACGTTCATTTTACATGTATCCTTCAGATCTAAAAACATTCCTTAACATTCTTGGCCAGCCTCACTATTATGATTTTCAATCGCTGTATATCTCTTTTTTATTTTGATATTAGCAGAGAGTTTTGACGTTATTGTTGTTGCTGACGGGTATAACCTATTAAGCATTGTCGTAATTTTGATGCAAGAAGGGGCGATTCAAGGTCTTTATTGTCAAAGATTTCCGCAGCGGTTATGTATGTTTTTTTATAAAAATTAACATTCGCACCTTTGTCAATATTGAGGACTGCACCTTCAAGACAAATACCCGCAAAAAAACCCCGATTTCTTGAATAAGAATAGATTTCAGACCTCAGCAGGATATCGGTTCCAGCGCCAGCCAAACGTCCGACAGGGCCTGCTGCAACGGAAACATCGGCACCGAGGGTAATCTTTCCAGTTGTTATGGAATCAACACTTTTTTTGCTTTTAAACACCAACACAATATCTGTAGATTGCGCACCGATTTGATAACCAAAACTTGCACCGGCAATATAAATAAAGGAAGGATTACTCCATCGATTGGATTCTGTGCGGACCATCAAAACACCTTTGCCATAACGGCCACCAGCGATAAATCCAATTTTTAAAAGAGATGGAATAATGGCAACTCCATAAGCATTATTGAGTAATGATGGTGGTATAGCATCTTCCGGAATAGCACTTAATTCATTTAAAACCTCAATTGCGTTGGTAATTTTTCTGTCTTCTTTTGTCTCTGCAAGCCCGGATGATGCCCATCCGAAAACAAGACAAAGTATCAACACATGCATGGTACGTTTTGACAATTTCATAGCAAATCCTCCGTAAAAATTATGATCATTCCCAAAGTCCTGAAAAATACAATTTCAAGCAAAACGCTTTCAATTTTGCATGTAATATACCAGTCTTTAGAGGATGATCAATCTTTATTTTCATTTCTACCTGATTGTTCATTATTACATCACTATAATGGTGTTACGCTTCCGGTTGATTTCTTTTCCAATCGTGCGACAGCTTCAGTATGAAAGGTATGGGGAAACATATCCACCGGTTGGACTTCAGCAACCCTGTAGTCTGATGACAGCAGATTTAAATCCCGTGCCAGGGTTGATGGATTGCAGGACACATAGATAATTCGTCGAGGGCCCATTGACAGTAAGTGAGGGATTACTTTTGGGTGGGTTCCTGCTCGTGGTGGGTCCATGATAACAACATCGGCTTTTTCATTAAGCTGGGGCAGGCTGTCTTTGATATCACCACAAATAAAGCGACAATTGGTGATATTATTTTTTTCACAATTATGATTGGCATTGGATACAGCATCTGGAACATTTTCGATACCGGTCACAGATGCACATTGATCCGCAAGCCATATGGCGATGGTTCCAGTTCCACAGAAAAGATCTAAAACTCTATCCGTTGGTTTTAATCGCGCATAGGTCTTGACGGTTTGATACAAATGGGCCACAGCCTGTGTATTGGTTTGAAAAAAAGAACTGGCAGAAATATTAAATCCAAATGGGCCAATGTAATCTTCAATCCATTCCTGACCTTTCAGACATTTTTCTGACTCCCCCACAGCAATGGCAGCTTTTCGTGAAGATATCTGGTGAATAAATGAAGCAATATTTTCGTGTTTTTGACAAAGACTATCGGCCATATTTTGAAGTAAATCAGGGTGATCGGTAGATGTCACAATATTGACCATCCACTGATTATGTGCCCTGGAATGACGTAACACGCAAAACCGCCAGAACCCCTGGTGGGATTTCAACCCATAGGCAGGTTCACCGGATTGTTTCATGAATGACCGAACATCTGACAGAATTGCATTTCCCTGTTTTTGTTGCAAAAGACATGTTTGAATATCCAATACCTTATCAAATGTTCCCGGGACATGCAGCCCCAGAGCAAAACTTCGATCAATGGTGTCATCCATTTCTGAACGCATCAGCCACCGGCGATCTGAACAAGAAAATTCCATTTTATTTCGGTATTCAAAAATATCCGGTGAGGGCATCGTGGGATGAACAAGCACATCCTTTATACCGCCGATATGATGCAATGCTTCTGCAATGTGCTGCTGCTTGTAAACAATTTGACGATTATAATCAATGAATTGCCATTTACATCCACCGCAATAGGCATTATACGAACATAATGGAGCAATGCGATAGGGTGAAGGGAAAAGAATTTCAAGGGTTCTGGCTTCTGCATATTGCTTTTTTTTTCGAACAATCCTTGCAAGGACAATGTCGCCTTCAACCGCATGATCAACAAAGATAACCATTCCATCTTGTTTTGCCAGACCGCGTCCACCAATGGCCATGCCATCGATCGTTAATTGTAATTCAGCGCCTTTTTTCATAAGATTTTTTATTCCTGTTCAATTCGAAAACTGGATACTGCTTTTTTTAAATTGACAGCCATTTGAGATAATTGTTCCGAATTCTTTTTATGAGCAGATGCCACATCCGTTATGTTGTATGTCGCATACTGAATATTTCGTATATCAGCAATAAGCTTGCTGATTCCGCCGGAAGCCGCCCCACTGGATTTCGCAATATCTCCGATGCCCTCTGCCACTTCAGATATATTTATTGCAGATTCACGAGCAACCGTTGCAACTTCTGAAGCCGAGGTCTTGATTTCTTTCAGACCATCATTGGCATGTTTGATTCGTTCTGCGGATTCACCCGCTGATGCTGCGATAGAGTCCACAGACATGGTAATTGCATTGGAGGCGTCACTTTGTCTGGAGATAGCTTCGCCGATATAGATATTATTTTCAAGTACTTTTTTTATAACCTGACTGGTTTCTTGTATACTCTCGAATGTAATATCAATGTGGTTGCGAATCTCCTTGAGTAACTTTCCAATCTGATTATTTGCATTGGCTGTTTTGCCTGCCAAATTTTTCACTTCTTCTGCAACCACACCAAATCGAATGCCAGCATCTCCACCGCGGACCGCTTCAATGGTAGCATTTAATGCCAATAAATTTGTTTGCGTGGATATTGTACTGATAATCTTAACCGCACTTTGAATGGAATCTGATGCTTTTTGGAGCTTGGTCAAGGCATCCAGGCTCTTATTAATTTGCTTGTTGGCAGCTTCTGAAATTTTGACTGTTTCAGATGAATTCAGGGAAACAGTGGCTAAATTGCTGGACATGGTTTCAATGGAGGAATTGACCGTATTGATATCGGATGAAATTTTTTCAATATTACTGGTTATTTCTGACATATTGACAGATGCCTGACTGGCGGATGTTGCCACCGTATCAATATTGGTACTCAGTTGTGCAATTTTTTCATTGGTATTGTTCACATTGATAGAAATCTGAGAAGTGGATTCCGCAATCGCAGTGACATAATTACCATTTTCTTCAGCATTTTTAACAACACCATCAGCATCACCACTCATATCTTCTGAAAACTCAAACAATGATGATGAGTCCAGCTTCAGAGATTCAGAGGCTTCAGCAAGATTGATTGAATTTTGTCGAAAGGTTGAAATAATTGTCGAAAGATTGATTCGGGTGGTCTCATACCCGCGTGCAATAACTCCGATTTCATCACCGCGTTTTAGATCTTTTTCAGGCAATGATGCCAACAGATTATTCTTTCCCATTTCATGGATACAGGATGAGACCCGAAGAATAGGTTGAGTCAACGAACGGCCAATGACCAGCGCTATACCCAACATGAACAGTGCGCCAATAAAAGAAATGATCACCTGGGTCATCCCCACCTCAAAAAGCTTTTTTCTTGACATGTTTTCATCTTGCATGAGTTGATCGGCAGCTTCCTGCTTAAGATGCTCTAACTCTTTATGAACCATCGCATCGGTGTAAATCACTTTAACCTGCCCAATTTTATGCTTTTTATAAATACAGTCTTGTAGATCCACAAGATATTGATCAACTTGTGATTGATATGGAAATACTCCACTAAAAAATTCCAAATTATCGTTTTCTCCGCGCCAGATGGATGTAAAAATTTGATTCATTTCATCATAGACAATAATACCCATCAACCATTTAGGCTCCATAAATACTTTTAGCATATATTCTGCAGTAATAGGGTCCAAATCATACAAGCTGAACAATACAGATTGCGCCATGATCCGATTATATGCCTGAACAGAAACTTTCAACGATTGATACACATGGTTCTTTCTTTTTTGAATCATGACTTCATACTGATTCTTTCGGGTTTCTATAACATTTTGTATTAATACGTTCTGTTGATGTAAAAAAACACTTCCAATAATTACCAGCAAACAAATGAGCAACATACTAAAAAACATGGATATCTTGCTTGCAATACCAATATTCCGAAAATGAATTCTTTTTTTAAGATGACCAATTAAGCGCATTGGATAATATCCTTATAAAACAAGCGGTTAAAATTATTGAATGCCATATGTGACAAATATTATGTGCAATTTTCGAGCCATACAGAAATAATGAGCATGAGGTAATCATGAATACCACGCTCGAAATTTATTGAATTGATTATTTTATATTTATTGATTATTATCATATCCTGTAATGTAACAAAGCCAAATCTTCATTTACCGTTAAAAAACTGACAACTATCAAGGTTGATGCCAGCCTTGTAGCGATAAATAAAAGTGTGGCCTTGTTCCTCAAATGCATGGTTTATAAAAGAGAGGGCATTTTGTCAAATCAGCACGAATCACTCCCAGAATGTTTCAGTGATATGGATACTGTTTTTCCTATGACAGAAACGGGCTTAAGGATGTCCCCCCAAACATGTATGGCATGTGAGCAGAAAACACTTTGTTTGAGAGAAGCCATACAAAACGGTCAAAAGGGTGTGGACGTTCAACAAGAGAATGTTGATCGTGCGTATCAATCTGGAGTCATCGGTTTTTGGTCGAGATGGTCTCGAAAAAAGATATTGCATCGTCAAACCCAAAAAAGACTCCAGCCTAAAAAAATAGATATATTACAAACGCAAGCGTTATAAAAGGAATGTGTGACCAGTGGAAATAAAAAAACTGATATCATGGAATGTCAATGGCATCCGTGCTGTGGAAAAAAAAGGGTTTATTGAAATCATCCAAAACATGGATCCTTATATTATTGGAATTCAGGAGATCAAAGCAAACAAAGATCAGTTATCAAGTGAGTTATTAAATATTCCAGGGTATCAATCCTTTTGGAACAGTGCTGAAAAAAAAGGATATTCGGGGGTAGCTGTTTATGCCAAGGAATCCCCACTTTGTGTAAAAAAGGGTATTGACAGTCCAGAACATGATAGTGAAGGTCGTTCCATTACCCTTGAATATTCTGATTATTATTTGATCAATTTATATTTTCCCAATGCTCAAGAGAAACTCAAACGCATTGATTATAAAATTGAATTTAACCAGGCCTTGCTTGCATACGTTAATCAATTACGAAAAAGTAAGACCGTTGTCCTTTGTGGTGATTTCAATGTCGCCCATACCCCCATTGATTTAGCCAACCCCAAAAAAAATGAAAAAAATGCAGGATATTCACCGCAAGAACGGGAATGGTTCACTCGTTTTCTTGATGAAGGCTATATGGATACATTTAGAATGTATAATAAAAATCCAGGTCAATATACGTGGTGGAGCTATCGCTTTAAAGCACGGGAAAAAAATATTGGGTGGAGAATTGACTACTTTTGTGTTGATCAGGACAGCAGCCATCGTGTCAAGGATGCCTGTATTTATTCAGATATTACAGGGTCAGATCATTGTCCCATTGGTATGAGCTTTCAATAATCATTGGAAAAGAGAAAAAGATGCAATTAAAAGATTTAGGCTGGACCCAATTCTTTGAAAATCATTATGAACAATATAGAAATCAGGATTATTCTGTAATGAGAATAATCCGACAGAATAGAGACAATTATGTTGCATGTAGTGATTTAGGAGAGTTTTCATGTGAAGTAACTGGCAAATTCAGATTTGATTCCGATAGTAAAAGTAAATTTCCAACAGTCGGTGATTGGGTTGTCACTTCTATTCTTGCTGGAGAGCAAAAAGCAATGATCCATGCACTCCTTCCGAGAAAGAGCGTATTTAGTCGTAAAGTTGCAGGTCAAATTACAGAGGAGCAAGTCGTTGCCGCAAATGTTGAGACAATCTTTATTGTCATTGGGTTAGATTTAAATTTTAATTTAAGAAGAATTGAACGATATTTATCTATCGCTTGGGAAAGCGGAGCTATGCCTGTTATTCTTTTGAATAAAGCCGATCTTTGTCCGGAAATCGATCTACGAAAAAGTGAGGTTGAATCAATTGCTATTGGTGTTGATGTATACACTCTCAGTGCCTGTCAACATATCGGTTTAGAAAATTTAAATAAATACATCCAAACAGGAAAAACGGTAGCATTCATCGGTTCATCTGGCGTAGGAAAATCTACCATCATTAATACATTTCTCGGAACGAATCTTCTTAAAGTGAACGAAGTCAGTGAATTAGGAAGCCGAGGCCGTCATACGACCACTTTTCGCGAGTTAATTGTTCTTCCCAGAGGAGGTATCTTTATCGATACACCCGGAATGCGGGAAATACAGGTCTGGGGTGATGAAGAGGGACTCAGGCAAGCCTTTGATGATATTGAAAAATTATCGACACAGTGTCATTTTAGAGATTGTCGTCATGTCAATGAACCAGATTGCGCCGTTCAGGAAGCTATTCATAATGGTTCTCTTGAACCGAAACGGTTGAAAAGTTACTTGAAATTAAAAAGAGAGTTTGGTTATTTGTCCGACCGGCAAACGATGAAAGCAAATGCCGTTGAAAAAGCACGGTGGAAGACTATCAGTCAATATGCGAAACAACTTAAAAAAGATAAATCTTGAATTTTTATAATGCGTTAATTTGTCAATAAGATGTTTTTATCTGCGTTACCGTTTAGGAGGTTCCCTGCTTTTATAGCGTATTCATAATGTTACAAACATATTCAACATCCGCTTCAGTGAGATGAGGCCCCATGGGTAAACTCAATATTTCACTTGCAATCTGTTCAGTTAAAGGAAAAGTTCCTTTTGGAAGGTTTAAGGATTGATAAGCGTCTGATATATGAGGCGGTATAGGATAATGAATCAGTGTTCCAATGCCCTTTTCTTTGAGTTTGCTTTGAAGTTGATCTCTGTGAGAATGGCGGATAACAAATAAATGCCAGACCGGTTCCATCGCATCAGGAACATATGGCAACAGCACCTGCTCTTTTGGCATATGTTCAGTATAGTATGATGCCCACTTCTGGCGCAGTTGATTCTCGCTGTCCAGATAGTTTAGTTTAACACGCAAAATGCCGGCTTGAAGTTCATCCAGCCTGGAATTGATCCCTTGAATTTCATTGGTATACTTTATTTTTGAACCATAATTTCTCAAAAGGCGAACCCTTTCGGCAATGTGATCATTGTTGGTGACAATGGCGCCAGCATCTCCCAATGCACCCAAATTTTTTCCAGGATAAAAACTGAATCCTGCGGCATCTCCCAGGCTACCCGCCGGTCTGCCTTTGTAACGGGCACCATGTGCTTGGGCAGCATCTTCAATAACATACAGATGATGGTGTCTGGCAATATCGATGATGGGGTCCATATCTGCTGTTTGCCCGTATAGATGGACAGGCAAAATTGCGCGGGTATGGGGCGTGATGGCGTTCTCGATTTTTTTCGGATCAATATTGTACGTGTTTTCATCAGGCTCGACAGGTACGGGCGTTGCACCAGCATAAGTCACAGCCAGCCAGGTGGCAATATACGTGTTGGCTGGAACAATGACTTCATCTCCTGCTTTTATATTCAAGGCCCGGATAATCAAGTGAAGCGCATCCAGTCCGTTTCCCACTCCAATACAATGTTTTGCCTGACAAAAGACTGCAAATTCTTTTTCAAAAGCATTTACCTGTTCGCCAAGAATATACCATCCACTTTCAAGCACCTGATTCATGGCAGTTTGGATGGCGGTTTGATGGGCCATATTGATCTGTAAAAGATCTAAAAAAGGAACTTGATGAGGCTTTTTTTGCATGTTTTCACCTGTTGATAAAAACTATATCCGAAGATATTATACTTGAATTATTCATATTTTTGATGCCACGACAACCCAAAATACAATGATCAGGGTGACACTCACTCAATGTAGCACGTCTCAGTAAACCCAACCTGTCTATCTTTACACAATTCTTTTGCTTTTTTTGTAAAGCCACCCACTGATAAAAAAGCAGGAATTATTTTTTTATCTTTATGTTGAGAGGAATAAACCTCAATTTTTTCTAAAAAATCTCGTATGATCTGAATACCAACTTTTTTTTTCCATTTTTTGACCTCAATTAAAATCACCCGTTTACAGTCTGATTCTGCCTTGATATCAATTTCCATCTCTTTGCCATCAGAACGTTGATACTTGATGTGCATACTGACATCTATAATATTTACTTTTTTTGTATCGGGTATTCCAGAAAAATAATCAGATAATAAAAATTTTTTTCGCGTTCGGATATCAGTTGCCAGTTGATATTCTGCAAACTTGCCGGTCAGATGATTTAGTCGGCCCCGAAGAGACTGTTTTTCCTGTTGAAGTGATTCTATTTGTTTTCTAAAATCTGTTTTAAAATCAGGGGTGTGATTTTGAATTTCTTTTTCAAAACGATGACGCAAAACCAGATATAAGGTTCCATCTGTTAACCCTTTGTACTCAATATCCGAGCCACCATCTTCAATAAGATCAGCTTCAAGGATTTGTTCCAGGCGGATATGAATATCTTTTGTAGAAATATCTAAGTGAAGTTCATTTTTTAATTCTTCAGGTGTCCAGGTTCGCTGATTGTACTTGCAAAGATGCAATAAAATATCTTTGGCATATGTATCATTGATTTTAGTCACTGTTTTATTGATATATTCTGCCCATGTTTTAGACATTCTTGAATGCCTTCCTGTCAGCTCCGTATGAACAGTATCAATAACGCCATCTAATGTCAGCAAACTATTTCTTTTACTATTTTTTACCACACAATAAATAAAAAATGGGTCCGATAAACAGAGGGTATTGATTTGTTCGGCAGTTTCATTGGTGATAGGTTTGTTATGATGTTCTGAATATTTGTATACTGCCTGAAGGCCTTCATCTTTTGTAAGATAAGGGGAAATGTAATATTGATCAAGACGTCCAGCTTCCAGGTACTCCTCCATAAGATTCAGCATCCAGCTCACATAAGAACCGCTGACAAGCATAGGCGCTAACTTTGATTCAACCAGACTGTGATAACTTCCAGGCATTGATTCATCGAGATGTTTAAAATTAGGATCAGTAAAAATATGATTGCTAAAATACTGAAATTCATCAATAATGACAACTATTCTTTGATTGTATATGGATGCAAAACGATGCGGGGCAGAACAGGCTAAATCCCACATTGGGCCAGATTCACCATTAGATTTATATCCCATCAGTAAATCAATATCATTAACCAAAAGGTTAATTGAATTTGCTACCCCATATTCCCTTATTGCATCAAAAGGTAAGAGATTTCTAACCATCTCAGCATCTCTTTCAAAAAAAGAGATGTAATGTGATGCAAACCGTTGATAATAATTGAGAGCAAAATGCTGTATCCATAAATGTTTATCATTCATGCATAAATAAAAAGGAATAACGCCCATCGTGTTGTTTGACCAGGCGTGATTAAATATTCGTTCTAAAATTGCTGTTTTACCGCTTTTGCGTCTGGCAAGGATAACCGTTGACATGGATATTCGTCTGGGAATGCCGTCCAGCCATTCGTGCAGATGCTCCAATTCTTCTTCACGACCAGTAAATAAATCTGGATTTCCAATACTTTCAGGTAATGGGTATTGCATTTTGATGGGTGTCCTTTCACGTTGGGAAGATTCCTTATTTTTCGAGCATTCCTTAATCCGTATAAGGGCACAAATATCCAACAGATTGAAACTGCTTAAATGTGGAGACTTTAGATATCCAGGTGTGAATTTCGTTTTGAATAAGTTCCTCTATAAAGTTGAGAGGATCTTTTGGAGGACGAGTGGTTGAAATGTCACCTTGAATACCGCCAAGTCTACCAGCCCATTGAATGGCATCTTCATAATTGCCGATACGATCAATCAGATTATGCTGTTTGGCCTGATCTCCAGTCAGAATACGTCCATCAGCAATGGTACGAATGTCTTCAATGGGGATATTGCGTCCTTTGGAAACATCATGAATAAACTGTTCATGGATTTCTGAAACAAAATTGTTTAGAAAAGATTCTTCTTCCGGGGTCATGGGGCGGGTTGGTGAGCCGATGTCCTTGAGTTTTCCACTTTTCACCACTGATGTTTTCAGGCCAATTTTTTGAAATAAACTCTCTAAATTGGTAAAGCCCATAATCACACCAATACTACCGGTAATGGTGCCTGAGCTTGCAACAATCCCATTGGCAGCAGATGCTATATAATAACCACCTGATGCAGCAACGGTTCCCATTGATGCGATAACTGTTTTTACGCTTTTGGTTTTTTGAATCTCGCGGTAGATTTCCTGAGATGGAGCGACTCCACCGCCAGGAGAATTAATGCGGATAAGAATGGCTTTGACAAGATCATTTTTTCGAAAATATTGAAGGTCTCTAATGGTAGGAAGGGCATCAGAAATAACACCATCGATTTCAATGATGCCCACTTTATCACCAAACTCTGGTGTGGACACACTGACTGTCACAAGGAGTGACAAAAAAATCAGTGTGCCACATACCAGAGCGGTATTAACCAATACAAAAAATAAATATGGATGACGTCTTGAAAACATGAATCAATTGCTTCGCCTTAGGCTGTATCGGATTGTTTTTCCGGATGGTCATCCGGATTATTTTCAACCTCAACCGGAGTTTCATCAGGAGCGACATCATTGGATTCAACAACAGGCATGCGAACCACTTCAGCGGCCTCATTTTCATCCACCTCTGTTTCATCTATCTCAGTTGCATTGTTTTCTGATGATGATTCGTCGATGGAATTAGTCTCTGGTGTTTCTTCAGTAGTCGCAACCTCATTATCTATGGTTGAGAGTGATTCGGCGCCTTCAAGGGATTCCAGGTGCTTTCTTTCAAGAAGCTCCTGTTGTTCTCTTTCCAGTTGTTCTTGAAGATTCTGGCCAAGAAGTTCACCAAACGTTGATGTTGGACGATTGGCATTTTTCACATAGTCAGAGAGAATGCTATGTTCGTCTTCCATCTTCAGTCGCTTGATTGAAAGGCCAATGCGCCGTTCTTTGCCATTGATATTAACCACCATTGCCTCGACATCGTCACCAACTTCGTACTGTCCGACAGGCGTTTTTATTTTTTCTTTGCTGATTTCAGAGACATGAACCAGACCTTCGATACCTTCTTCCAATTCCAGAAATACGCCAAAATCAGTAACGTTTGTAACAGCGCCTTTGACCTGTGTCCCCACCTGATATCGTTCGCCAACGGTTTCCCAGGGATCAGGATGCAATTGTTTGATTCCCAGTGAAAAGCGTTCATTGCCTTTATCAATATCCAAAACAATGGCCTGCACTTTTTGGCCTTTTTTAAAAATTTCTGAGGGATGTTTGATACGTTTGGTCCAGGAAATATCTGAAATATGAACCAGACCATCAATGCCTTCATCAATACCAATAAACAACCCAAAATCCGTAATATTTTTGATTCGACCTTCGATTGTCGTTCCAACCGGATATTTATCACCAATCACATCCCAGGGATTGGGGATCGCTTGTTTCATGCCAAGAGATATTCTGCGATTTTCAGGACTGATATCTAAAACAAGCGTTTCCACTTCTTCACCAACAGAAACAAAATGCGCAGGATGTCTTATTTTGCGTGTCCAGGACATTTCAGAAACATGAATCAGACCTTCAACACCTTCTTCAAGTTCAACAAATGCACCATAGTCTGTCAGGCTGACAATTTTTCCCATCACGCGTGTACCGATCTTGAATTTTTCTTTTGCATGAATCCAGGGATCTTCTGTCAGTTGTTTCATGCCTAAAGAAACACGTTCCCGATCAAGATCAAGATTAAGTACCTTCACTTTTATCATTTCACCCACAGAAAAGAGTTCCGACGGATGTTTAACACGACCCCAAGAAATATCTGTAATATGGAGCAGACCATCAATTCCGCCAAGATCAACAAAAACACCGTATTCTGTGATATTTTTAATAACGCCTTCAACAATTTTGTCTTCATGGATAGTGGACAAGGTCGCCGTCCGTCTGCTCTGACGTTCTTCTTCAAGCACTGCACGTCGAGACAATACAATATTGCTGCGTTTGCGATTGAATTTGAGCACTTTAAACGTCAGTGTCTGATTGACGAGTTCGTCAAGGTTTCGAAGGGGTCTTAAGTCTGCCTGCGATCCAGGCAAAAAGGCTTTAATGCCGACATCAACGGAAAAACCACCTTTAACACGCGAAACAACAACACCTTCAATGGTGACGTTACCTTCATAGGCTGTTTTGATTTCTTCCCAAACCTTTATTTGAGCGGCTTTTTCTTTGGAGAGCCGAACAGCTTCTTCTTCATCATCCCAGAATTCAACCATGACATCGACAACATCACCAATTTTTGCGTTGACCTGATTGTGTTCATCAATAAATTCTTCTATTGGTACCTGCCCCTCAGACTTGTAACCAATATCGATTAAAACGACATCTTTGTCGATTTGAACGATTTTTCCTGAAACCACTTCACCTTCTTCAAACCGTTTACAACTTTCCTCATACATACCAATCATACTGTCTTCCATTGAAGCAGCGGATGCGTCATCCATTTCTACCTGTTCGTCGGCAGCTACGTCTGTATCTAAGGAATCAGTCATGACCTCATCCTCAGAGATTGTTTTTAACCCTTCGTCTTTCATAAAAATTATGAATCCCCCTTACAATTTTTTTTTATCCACATCCAATGTGGCAAACGTTATTATATAAAAAAATTTTGGTTAAAAAACAACAATAATATTTTCTGCTTATTGCAATGTTGGCTTTTGAGTAGAAAAATTTTGTTGTTCCTGTTGTTGTTTAATCATATTTTGAACATGCACCCCACGGTTCATCAGCTCAAAAAATTTGGGCATGGGCATGACAATGCGTTGAGTAATAATTTTTTTGATCATGGACTCATGAGCGGATTCATCTCGCTCGATGACCGATGAATACAGGTTAAACTTAACCACACCATCATGAATCATTAATCCTTCGGTGCCATCCGCATAAATTTCAGGGACAGGATCATCCACAGACCAGACTTCATACGGCAATTCATTTTGTAATTTTTTGACTTCAAATAATTTTTTCATAAGTATTCTCTCTTATCCAGTCGTGGATATTTTTTATCAATATTTTCTCGCATTCGATTGACAACGTCATCAATCTCCAAATGACTACAATCAATGTGAATGGCATCTTCTGAAGGTTTAAGAGGTGCAATTTTTCGTTGTTGATCCTGTCTGTCCCGCTGTTTGATTTCTTTGGATAGCGTGTCGAAGTTGACAGGAACAGATTTTTCCTGAAGCTCCTTATATCGACGCTTTGCTCTGACAGTATGGTCAGCAAAAAGAAAAAATTTAATATCTGCATCTGGAAACACCACTGTGCCCATATCACGACCTTCGAACACAGCACCTCCCTGTTTGCCCAATTGCCTCTGGACATTCAGGAGATAGTGACGGACAACCGGTTGTGCAGATACTCTGGATGCCAGCATGCTAATTTCCGGTGTGCGGATGTCCTGAGAAATATCTGTTTCATGATTGAAAAGAAAACGTCCGCCAGCTTGCTGGACAAAAGTGAGCTTCAATGAGTGACATAATTGATCGAGCCCTTGAATATCATCAGCCGCAACGCCTGTTTGTTTTGAAACAAGCGCAACGGCTCGATACAAGGCACCGGTGTCAACCCATATGAGATGGTAAATATTTGCAATGATCTGGCTGACAGTGGTCTTTCCAGAGCCTGCCGGGCCATCGATGGTAATCACCGGTTTGTTTATATACTCACGCATGCTGATTTTCCACGTTCGATCGCCTGGAGATTGATATCCAGCAGAGCAGGCTTTTTGGATAATTCCTGATTTAAAATGTCTCGGATCAAATCCAATGAAAAAATACCGCTACATTCGATAAATGCCCCTAATGCGACGACATTGGTAACTTTTACGGTTCCCAGGTCGTTTGCAATTTCATTGGCTGCAATTTCATATTCTGTCAGATCGGTTCGATGACTGCTTACAGGAACGAGAGAACTGTTTTTTAATATCATTCCACCGGGTTTGACCAGTTGTGAAAATTTTTCCATAGATGGCTGATTCATGGCCACCAAATTCATGGGATTTTGTATAATTGGCGATCCAATGGGCTCATCACCAATAACCACCGTGCAATAAGCGGTTCCGCCTCGCATTTCCGGGCCATACGACGGCACCCAGGCTACTTCTTTTCCTTCTTTTAATGCTGCCAGAGCGATGATTTTTCCCATCATCAAAATTCCCTGACCGCCAAAGCCAGTAAACATCATATCCATTTGCATGATAAAAATCTCCTGTACATGCTTTTATGCATCGGGTGTTTTACAATCGCCAAGTTGATAATAGGGCAACAAATCTGTTTCTGTCCATTTGATTGATTCAAGAGGGGTTTTCCCCCAATTGGTCGGGCAGGTACTGACAATTTCAACCAGAGAAAAACAGGTCCCAGCCATTTGGTATTCAAAGGCTTTTCGGATGGCCTTTTTGGCTTTAATGATATATTTGGGTTTGATTACCGTTTGACGGGTAACATACGCAGGTGTCTGCAATGCTGAAATAAGTTCTGCTATTTTAATAGGCATTCCGCAATTTGTAACATCCCGACCCGCTGGACTGGTGGTTGTTTTTTGGTTGGGCATGGTTGTTGGCGCCATTTGACCACCGGTCATGCCATAAACAGTATTGTTGACAAAGATGGCAGTGAATTTTTCTCCACGATTGGCTGCATGAATAATTTCTCCCATGCCAATACTGGCCAAATCGCCATCCCCCTGGTAAGTGAAAACCAGCAAATCCGGACGAACCCGTTTGATTCCCGTGGCCATTGCCGGAGCACGACCGTGAGCTGCTTCCTGAAAATCACAGTCAAAATAATGGTAAGCGAGAACAGCGCATCCCACTGGTGCAATACCAACCGTTCGGTCTTGAATACCCAATTCATCGATGGTTTCTGCAATCAGTCGATGGACGATACCATGTGTACATCCGGGACAATAATGGGTGTGTGCACTGGTCATTGATTTTGGTTTTTGAAATACTCTTGCC
Organism: Deltaproteobacteria bacterium; assembly: GCA_002753725.1. Classification (GTDB taxonomy): domain Bacteria; phylum Desulfobacterota; class Desulfobacteria; order Desulfobacterales; family Magnetomoraceae; genus Magnetomorum. Next base: position 18,054 of record PEAL01000014.1, on the reverse strand, counting down.
ATGATATTTCCTTTTGCAATCGTCAAGATTGATGCGCATGTAAGACGCGTTTCATTTCATCCACAATTTCTTCGGGTGCCGGAACAATACCGCCAGCAATGCCAAACCAGGTAACCGGTCGTCTCCCCTGAACCACGCGTTCAACATCTTCGACCATCTGGCCCATACTCAGTTCCATACTTGTGACCACCCTGCATGAGGGTTTCCATGCCGCTTTTTGAACAATCGCGTCCGGGTATGGAAACAGCGTTTGGGGACGAATCATTCCCACCTCGATGCCTTCTTTTTTCAAGATATCAATGGCTGTTCGACAAACCCGGCTCATGGTGCCATAGCTGACAATCAATGCTTCGTAATCTGTGTCAATATTGTAATCAGCACATTGAATTTCTTCTTTTTTCATTTGATCATACTTGGCTTTCAGGCACCGGTTGTTGTCTTCGAGACTGTTTCCCACAAGAAATAATGATCTGACCAGGTTCCGTTGAGTTGACTTTCGGGTTGCCATGCCTGATGTCGCCCAACTGCTTTTGTCAGAGGGTGTGGATACCAGGTGGTCTGGGAATTCGACCGGTTCCATCATCTGGCCAATCAACCCATCGCCCAGAATGATTACTGGATTTCGGTACTTTTCAGCCAGAGGGAATGCTTTCATAACCATTTCTACGGCTTCTTGGACACTGTTGGGTGCCATGACCAACAGATGATAATCACCATGTCCGCCACCTTTTGTGGCTTGAAAATAATCACCTTGTGATGGCAGAATACCGCCCAGCCCTGGGCCACCGCGCATAATATTTACAAAAACAGCCGGACATTGTGCGGCTGCACAATAGCTGATAGCTTCACTCATGAGGCTGATCCCTGGGCTTGAAGATGTTGTAAACACACGTTCTCCAGCCGCTGACGCGCCAAAAATCATATACGATGCCGCGACTTCGCTTTCAGCCTGCAAAAACATACCGTTGACTTCGGGCATACGCCTTGACAGATATTCTGCAATTTCGCTTTGTGGTGTAATGGGATACCCAAAATAATTCAGGCATCCGGCGCGAATAGCGGCTTCACCAATGGCTTCGTTACCTTTCATCAATACTTTTGCCATATTTTTCTCCTTCACCTATTTCTCGGCGGATGCATTGTCGATGGGTGTAATGGTAATTGCAACATCAGGACACATAATACAACAGGTCCCACATAACACACAGTCTTCTTCTCGCGCGCGATACGCGGGAAAATAGCCTTTTGAATTATTTGTTTGAGATAACTCAAGCACTTTTTTCGGGCAAACAGCCACACACAGGCCACATCCTTTGCATCGATCCGCATCAATTTGATATTGATAGTTCATGCCACAACCTTTCTTGAAACGTATCGGCTTTTTTTATCTGATTCTATTTGGGAACGACGTTCCCTGGTGGTCGAGGGTCATTAACTCTCCCACACTAATGTAAAATAAAATTTTTAGGCCCCAATACCTGTGGTTTTTTCCAGGGAGGTACCAATTGGCGCTCAATGGGCAAAATTGGACAGGCAAATTGCTGGATGTCAAGTTGATCGATGATATCAACAGAAGCAGTAATGCATATCAATGGCAGATTGCATGATTTTGAATAGTTGCTGACAAAAGTATATCCTTCATAAATCGTTTCAGGTGTCGTTTCATCAATTAAATTTGCGTTTCCAATAATACCTTTCATTTTCAATCGTGATGCGATCTCAATTTCTTTTCGAATGGACTGACATCCATCAAGGGTGTTGGTAAATGGGCGGAATGGATTGACCACCTGAATCATGTTTGCATCCTGGCTGGAAAATGCATTGGCAAGTGCTGATAAAACAGTTGCTCCAACGCCGTTACCACCAACATCCAAAATTGACAGGTCACCAGGATTTTTAATCATGCCAGAAATTGCAGGAGTAAGGATGGGAAGGTCCGCTTGCAAAAATTGATTTGGCGGAAGAATAACATCGATTTCCAGATTGGAAAGTGCTTGTTTTGCCTCACGTGTTCGGAAATATGGATTAACCAGATCTAAATCGCCTATTTTAACATGCACACCAGAACGCTTCTGACGAACAGCCAAATTAATAGATACTTCTGTTTTTCCACTTCCGTAATTTCCAACAATTACAATGACGCCGCTTAGTTTAATGCCCAAAAAATTGACTCCAAACCCCTGGATTTCCTTAATTATATCTCATAAAAACTTATGACCGTTGCGTTGATTTCAGGAAGGGGCTAAAATTATAAACCTATTCTTAAACCATTTATTGTATATTAATGCAAGCAAAAATTTTTAAAAATTGCCGTATTAAAGGCAATCATTTTATGGCCCATTGATCTCCGATCTTCAGTTCATCGGTATTTTTGTTGGAGAAAGCCCTCATTTTCTTTCTATTGCAAAAACAATCGCTCCCTACCTTCCTTACTTTTTAATCGTTTTGAAAGCAATGTATAGCGTGTTTCTTGGCGATTATTTTTCAGTGCGATATTCAAAGCCTTTTCGCTGCCAATGACGCACACCAATTTTTTTCCCCGTGTTACAGCAGTGTACAAAAGATTTCTTTGCAGCATAATATAATGTTGAGTAACCACTGGAAGAATAATTGCTGGATATTCTGAACCTTGTGATTTATGCACAGTGATTGCGTAGGCCAGGGATAATTCTTTCAATTCTTCAATGGTATAAGATACCAGGCGTCCTTGATAGTTAACCCTGCATATTTGTTCAAGGGGATTGATTTCATGGATGATTCCAATATCACCATTATAAACCTCTTTTTCATAATTGTTTTTTAAATGCATGACTTTATCGCCAGACTTGAATTTTCTCCCATGGGCAACAATAAAACCATCCGCAGGATTAAGATGTTTTTGAAGTGAAAAATTCAAATGATTTGTCCCCAGGCTGCCTTTATGCATCGGCGTCATGACCTGGATATCATGAACAGGATCAAAGCCAAATTTTTGAGGAATCCAGGTCTGACACATCCATAAAATTCCCTGCAAAATCATTTCAACCCGATCTTCCTCTACAAAAATAAAATGAGGATCTGATGTCTCGGTCGGTTGAATGGGAGTTAAATGCAACTCTGGGAAAGAATCTGTATTGGATCGATGATACTGAAATCTCATTTTTGTACTGTTTGGTTGTTTTCCCTGATTGATCAGAATGGCATTTTGCGCCAATGTCGTATTTTCTCCATGACGAAAAACCGTGTTCAATGAAAAGACAGGCAGACGTCCGGATGCGATAAGGTCTTTTAAAACATTTCCTGGCCCGACGGATGGTAATTGAAAACGATCTCCTACAAATATCAAAATCGCATTCATGGGGGTTGCTTTGATCAAGTGATAGATCAACAGTATATCGACCATTGAAAATTCATCAATAATGATCGCATCAACATCCAGCGGATTAAGTTCATTTCTGCCAAATACATTTTTATCAGGATGATAGGCTAGCAAGCGATGGATGGTTTGCGCTTTAAATTGTGTCAGCTCTGACAGCCTCTGAGCAGCTCGGCCTGTTGGTGCCGCCAGAGCAATTTCCTGGTTCAATCGTTTTAAGAGCAAACAAATCGATCGGGTGAGTGTGGTTTTTCCAGTCCCTGGACATCCGGTGACAATAGATGTTTTATAGCGTAATATTTGACTTAAAATCCATCGTTGTTCAGCAGATAAATTGATCAACATTTTTAACTCAATTTCCGGTAGCAACGGGTTTATTTTGAGATATTTAATATGGACAGGAATGGTCAGAAAAGCATGAAACCGCTTTGAAAAGCCTTTTTCAGCATAATAAAAGGGTGGCAAATAAATAATTCGCTCCAAGATCGATGTTTCAGGCAATACGTCAATGATAATTTCATTGGATTTTTGAAGTTTTTCAATGCTTCTTTTGACAAAATCCGCTGACTGGTAAAAACGGTTGACGACGGTATCAATCAAGACAGCTTCATGAACACACACATGGCCGTTTTGAATAAAAGAATAAAGGGTCTGAATGATTTGTCCTGATAATGTGTTGACTGCTGGCTTTTCAGCCAGCAAGTCACTATGGAAGGAAAAACGAGTGTGTTGATGCTCCATATGAATATCAATGCTTGAAGGATCGTTGACCGGTATATACCATGGCTACATTGGCTTCATTACAGGCTTCAATGGTTTGATAATCATTGGCTGATCCACCGGGTTGAATAATCGCAGAAATACCTTCTTTGATCCCCACATCTGCGCCATCACGGAATGGAAAGAAAGCATCACTGATCATCGATGCGCCTTTCAAGCCTCCTTTTTCTTCAACCACCTGCTGGTCGATATGCTGACGTTTTTCAGAATCGGTCAGATCATTGTAAGGCGTTTGAAATTGTTCATAACAATATCGATCTGCAAGTTTTCTGTAAGCTTTGTCGCGCGCAATTTCAGCAACACCCACCCGATCCTGTTCACCTGTTCCAATACCAACGGTCACGGTATCTTTGACATAAATAACTGAATTTGATGTAATACCACTTTCAACCAGCCATCCAAAAAGAAGATCCCTGTATTCCTGGACTGTGGGAGATCGTCGAACATGATAGGTTTTTCCCTTGTATTCACATGTCGCCAGTTGGCAATCCTCGGGTTTCAAAGTATTGGGGACAAACGACCATTGGGCAATGATACCGCCATCAATAAGGCTTTTAAATTCGACAGTTCTCTGGCCAACAAACTGATGAAGGCGCTGAATATTTTGAATTCGGATGACACGTAAGTTTTTCTTTTGCTCAAAAATAGTCATGACACCTTCTTCAAAATCCGGCGCTACAACCACTTCAGCATATTGGCTGGAAATACTTTCAGCCGTTGCTTTATCAATGGGTCGATTAGCAGCAATACATCCTCCAAAGGCAGCAACGCGATCAGCCATATAGGCTTTATGATACGCTTGCGCAAGTTGGGAATCCTGAGCAACACCGCATGGATTATTATGTTTGACAATCACAACCGTGGGAGTATCTGAAAAATACCTTAGAATATTTAATGCATTGTCAGCATCGGTTAAGTTAGTTTTTCCCGGATGTTTACCGGATTGCAGCAATTCAATATCCGAAGCCAGGTACTTTCCGGGTTGAATGCAGTGTGTTTCCGCTAACGCCAGATTCCCATTGATCAATTTATAAAGCGCAGCTTCCTGACCAGGATTTTCACCATATCGAAGTCCTTTTTCCACGTGATCGATGGTCCAGGTTACTTTTTCATAACACAGTGTTTGTCGCGTGTTATCTTCAATAAAAGAAATTTCCATTTGTGATGGGAAATGATCATCCATCACAGTTTTGTACATTTTTTTCAAATCTTGTGTCATCAGAATGTTTCCTTCAATAGTTAAGATTGATAGCAGGTTGACACCGCATCAAATGATTGTTTACGCAAATACTCATAGATGTTGGCATCGTATTGATGCGTATGCCCAAAAGCTTTTTGAGCCAGTTGAAAGCGTTTTTTCAATGTTGTACAGCCATTGTTTTGTCTCATTTCATCAAGTATATCAGAGTAATCTGAGGGATCAACCACCGATGCCACGCGAAGAAAATTTTTTGCTGATGCCCGAATCATACAAGGCCCTCCGATATCAATATTTCCCCGTGCCTGTTCAACCGTAACATTTTTATTTTCAATGGTTTTTGAAAAAGGATATAGATTGACAACAACCATATCAATGGGTGATGCCTGGGTTCGCTTGAGGTCATTTTGGTGGTGGTCATTATAGGTTTCAGTCAGCAAACCCAGATAAATTTTAAAATCCAGTGTTTTCACCAGGCCCCCCTGGGTTTCTGGTTGCCCGGTATAGTCAGATATTAAAATCAGATATTGATCGGCTTTTGTGCCTAAAAGAGTTTTAATTGTTTGATACGTGCCACCGGTGGAAATGATTTTAATATCTGGAACAATTTTAATTAATTCTGGAATAAACTGTTCCAGTCCACTCTTATCAGACACGCTGATCAGTACATGGTTGATCGGAACCATCCGATCAATTTTTTCAACGATATTCAGTCCCATGATGGGCTCCTTTTTGTAATTGTTGATGAATGGTTTTGACCTGATGGAGAACCGGTGGTTTCAGTGTTCTAAATTGAGGATGAAAGGCCTTATTGGCTTCCCAGGTAAAACTGACAACTTCATAGTGTTCAGGAATACATTTTTCTTTGTTCATGCCATAAATGGACTCAGGATAATATTCCAGCCAAAGCATACGTTTGGGATCAATGGAAAATTTTTGGGTGACACAGGTAGCAATGTGTGCGACACAACTTCGCATGCTCAATTTTCGATTTTTCATTGCCGGGTCATTGAGATCATCGGGAGGTAAATCTTCTGTAATGACGATATAGGGTCTGGCAATAGGAATATCCTGATCATTCTGTAAATAGACCACACGCAATAGACAATTGCCAGATGCCAGTTTCAGACGTCCACCGAAACCATCCCAATGAAAGATGTGATTATGTAAAATTTTATAATTCATATGAAATTGTTTTAGAATCGCTATGGTTTATGTATGTTCGTTAGTCAAACAGATATTATATACAGCATATAGTGGTACAGATTTTACTTGATTTTCAAAACCAAAATTCTTTGCTGATATACGAATAGAATAATTCGGCCTATATTTTTTGACAAAAACAGATAAACTTTTGGATCGTGTATGTGTTCCTGCTTTTACTTCAACAGGAATGATTTGTTCTCCATTCTGAAGTAGAAAATCAATTTCCGACATACCTTTTGACTCCCAGTAAAATAGTGGATAACCGTTTGATGACAATTCCTGCGCAACATAATTTTCTGCAAGTGAACCCAAAAAAATATTGTCTGTTTCCAGGTTTGACAGTACTGTTTGATAAGCTAAACCAGACTTCATCACTAAAAGCCCGGTATCGGCCATATACAATTTAAAGCTGCTCAAATCAGTATAAACGGCCAGAGGCATCAATGCTTTTTCAATTTTTTGACATTTCAATACAATCCCTGAAAAAATAAGCCATTCTATTGCAGAGCCAAATAAATTTGCATTCCCACCTTTTTGAATAACTTTATACTGAAATTTTTTATTGTTTTTAGCCAGTTGATTTGGGAGAGAATTGTATGCCGCTCGGATTTTTACACTTTCAGCATTTATAGCGTATTTTGCCATATCAGCGATATAACTATTTAGAATATTACTTTGAATATCAGCTATTTCGATGATTTTTTCAGTGTCTACAAACCTTTTTACCGCTGCCGGCATGCCACCGACAATAAGATATATTTTATACAATTCCAATGCTTGTAAATGGAGTACTTCCGGAAGGCAACGGTTCATATGAAAATTTTCACGTATTATGTTTGCAAGCTTGTCTTTTTGGAGAGCCCATAGAAACTCCTCAAAATTCATAGGATACAATGTGATTGTTTCAACCTTGCCTACAGGAAAAGAATATTTTTCTCGATTAATGGCAACCCCTAACAGACTACCTGCTGCAACCACATGATATTCATTGGCATCTTCGCAAAAATATTTCAGCGATGTTAATGCTCTTTCGCAAAATTGTATTTCATCCAGAATGATTAATGTTTCATCAGGGATAATGGCTTCATTGAAACTTGCTTCTAAAAATCTTATTATCCTGTCAGGCGTGATATCATTCTCAAACAATGACGACACGGATAAATTGGTTTCAAGATTCACATATATCGAATTTTTATAATAATTCCTTCCAAATTCACGTAAAATATGTGTTTTTCCAACCTGCCTTGCACCGCTGATAATGAGTGGCATTCTCTTTTTGTCTTTGCTTTTCCATTCTAATAATTTTGCAGAGATTTTTCTCTCCATTGTTCTCACCTTAACATTGCCATCAACGATCAAAAAAGATATTTTTACCGCTGACAGACATGGGAATACCCATAGCGATATCCCAATCAACCAATCCCATCTGACACGCAACAACACCAACCCGATACATGATCCGATTATCCACATTTAACATACCGGCTGTTTTTACAGCAGAGCCCAGCGCAATGCCAAGATCTAAAAGCCTGAACATGCAAATTGGCCCATTGAATTCTGTATGGTCATTCTTTGGATGATTAACCAAATCAATGCAATGCTCAAATCCACAGGCATTGCAATTTAACCCAAGGACAGTAGGATTTTTAAGACCAATGAGAAGTACAGATTCTGACTGGTCAATATTTTTGGCATCCCGATCAAAGTCTGTTTTCTGGTGTTTTTGACCAAATGTTCTCATCTCATCTGCAAGTTTTTGCAGAATATCCCCTTTAAGTGTCCGGGTTTGAACATAGTTCTCACCTTTGCTCTTGGGTGCAGTAATTGCGGCAATGTTCATTAATTCAGAAACAATGTCAATACCGTCCATTTTTTTTATCCTTTATTTTCTGTCAGTCATAATGATGGCATTAATATAGATTAATGCCATTTTTTTTTATCTTTTGTCCATTGGTAAATAAGAACGCTTATTTTTTCCAATATATATCTGTCTGGGACGATATAATTTCCATTTTGGATCATCCGCATCTTCTTTCCATTGGGCGACCCACCCGGGCATTCGGCCAATGGCAAACATAACAGTAAACATATTGGTGGGAACCCCCAGGGCTCTCAATACAATACCACTATAAAAATCAACATTGGGATATAGATGATGATCCATAAAATAAGGATCTTTAGAAACAATTTCTTCAAGTTCCAGGGCAATATCCAGAAGGGGATCATTCGTTTTCAATGATGCCAGCAATTCATGGCAGACCTTTTTGATAATCTTGGCCCTGGGATCATAGGTTTTGTAAACGCGATGACCAAATCCCATCAACCGAAAAGGGTCCTTTTTATTTTTAGCTTTTTCAATAAAGGGTTTAATCTTTCCGCCTTTTTCTCTTATTTTTATAAGCATCTCTATTACAGCCTGATTTGCCCCCCCGTGCAAAGGCCCCCAAAGGGCCGCAATACCCGCAGATATTGCGGCATATAAGTTTACCCGTCCACTGCCAACAAGCCGAACAGCAGAAGTTGAACAATTTTGTTCATGATCTGCATGGAGAATCCAGAATACATTCAGTGCTTTGACAAAAAGGGGATTAATTTCACGTTTTCTTACAGGACTGTGATACAGCATGTAGAAAAAATTGCTGCAATAACAGTATTCAGGCTTTGGATAGGCGACAGTATGACCACGAGAGATTTTATATGACATAACGGCCATTGTGCGGACTTTGGACATCAAGCGTGCAAGAGTAATATTGATGGCTTCCTCATTGTCAATCTTAAGATCCTTGTAAAAACTCCGCAAAGCATTGACCATTGAAGATAATATTCCCATAGGATGAGATCGTGATGGGAATTTGCCATAAAATGCTTTCAAGTCCTCATGAATCAGGGATTGTTCTGTCAATAAAAGACTGAATTCTTTGAGCTGTTCTTCTGACGGTAATTCACCATTGACAAGTAAATAAGCCGTTTCTACAAAAGTCGAGTTTTCTGCGAGTTCTTCGACAGGGATACCACGATATCGCAAAATACCCTTTTCACCATCCATAAATGTAATCTGACTTTTACAGATTCCGGTGTTGGCAAGTCCTGGATCCATTGTTATTAGACCGGTTTTCTTTCTTAGTGATCGAATATCGACTGCTCGTTCGCCCTCACTGCCAATGATCACCGGCAACTGTATGACTTTATCTCCCAATGTAAGTGTTGCCGTTTCTTGCATGTTTGATTCCTTTCTGCCAATCATCGTTATTTGATACGATGGAATTTCAAATGGTTTTAGCCTTTAAAATCCTCAACGGGTCAACTCCCACGGTTTTTCAGTTTTGTGGGAAAACATCCTTCGACGATTCATCGTCGAAACATTAATCGATTGTTTGCACATGAATCATCATTTACACAGACGGTGTTGAAAACAACGATGATTTAATAAATTCACGATTCAATCGTGCAATATTTTGAATTGAAATGCCTTTTGGACAGGCAGCCTCACATTCCCGCTCGTTGGAACAGTTTCCAAAGCCCAGGTGGTCCATCTCACAGATCATGTTCAAAGACCTGCGTGTTGCTTCTGGTTGTCCTTGTGGAAGCAACGCCAGATGGGATACTTTGGCGGAAACAAACAACATGGCCGAAGCGTTCGGGCAAGATGCCACACAGGCACCGCAACCAATACAGGCCGCAGCATCCATTGCCAGGCTTGATTTTTCAAGAGAGACAGGAGTGGCATTGGCATCAGGGGCTCCGCCGGTATTGACAGAAATAAAACCTCCTGCCTGTATGATCTGGTCAAAAGCACTTCGGTCAATAACAAGGTCTTTGATAATTTTAAATGCGCGTGCCCGAAAAGGTTCTATGTATAGTGTATCTCCATCTTTGAAATGACGCATATGAAGTTGACACAGTGTGGTTTCAGATTCTGGCCCATGGGCATGACCATTGACCATAGCGCCACACATACCACAAATACCTTCCCTGCAATCACTATCAAATGCAATTGGGTCTTGATTTTTTTTCGAAAGACCTTCATTGACAACATCAAGCATCTCAAGAAAGGACATGTCTTTTGATATATTTTTGGCGTGATAAGTATCCAATCGGCCCTTATCATCAGGGCCGTTTTGGCGCCATACTTTTAAGGTAAGGTTGATTGTTTGAGTACTCACTTATAGCTCCTTTGTGATAATTGAACATTTTCAAAAACAAGTGGTTCTTTGTGAAGTTGCAGGTTCTCATCATCTTGATGCTCCCATACCGACACATAACAGTACTCATCATCATTTCTAAGGGCCTCATTTTCATCGGTTTGATATTCTTCACGAAGATGACATCCACAGGATTCCTCCCTATCCAGGGCATCATGGAGCATCAGTTCACCCAATTCCATAAAGTCAGCCACGCGGATAGCGCGTTCAAGACTTTGATTGAATGACGCTGGATCTCCCGGAACTTTGAGGTTTTCCCAAAATTCTTCGCGTAACTCTGGCAATTTATCTAAGGCCGTCTCAAGCCCTGCTTCATTTCTTGCCATACCACAATATTCCCACATAATATTGCCAAGTGCTTTGTGAAAATCATCCACTGTTCGCTTGCCATCAATGGCTATCAGTCGATTGATGCGTTCTCCGGTCTCATGTTCAGCATCTTTAAAAGCAGAATGGGATGTGTCAATATTGGGCTGAGAATGTCCATTCAAGTAATTGCCGATCGTATATGGAATAACAAAAAAACCATCGGCCAACCCTTGCATCAAAGCACTTGCTCCAAGTCGGTTGGCACCGTGATCGGAAAAATTGGCCTCTCCAAGAACAAATAATCCAGGGATGGTACTCATCAGGTTATAATCTACCCAAAGGCCTCCCATCGTATAATGAACAGCAGGATAAATTTTCATGGGGCTTTCATACGGATTTTCACCCGTAATCCGTTCATACATCTGAAACAGATTTCCATATTTTTTCTCAATGGTATTTTTACCATCACGGGCAATAGCATCCCGAAAATCCAGATACACCGCATATCCAGTTTCTCCGACACCTCTACCGGCATCGCATTGTTCTTTGGCATTTCTGGATGCCACATCTCTGGGGACAAGATTGCCAAAGCTTGGATATTTTGCTTCCAGATAATAATGTCGTTCTGATTCTGGAATGTCCTGAAATGCGCGCTTATCCCCTGGTTCTTTGGGAACCCAAACCCGACCATCATTTCGTAGGCTTTCACTCATCAGAGTCAATTTGGATTGATATGTCCCATGCACCGGAATGCATGTGGGATGAATTTGCGTAAATGAGGGATTGGCAAAGCAAGCACCTTTCAAATACGAACGCCAGGAAGCGGAAACATTGGAATTCATGGCATTGGTCGAAAGAAAAAATACATTTCCATAACCACCGGTCGCTAACACGACGGAATGCGCTCCGTGACGTTCCAGTTCTCCGGTGACCAAATTTCTTACAATAATACCACGGGCGTGGTCATTGATCAGCACCAGATCCATCATTTCCCGTCGGGTAAACATCTCAACATTCCCTAAGGCAATTTGACGACTCAGAGCACTGTAAGCCCCTAAAAGTAACTGCTGTCCTGTCTGTCCGCGGGCATAAAATGTTCGAGAGACCTGAGCCCCGCCAAAAGAACGATTGGCTAACAGACCGCCATATTCTCTGGCAAAAGGAACTCCCAAAGCCACACAATGATCGATAATGTTGTTACTGATTTGAGACAGACGATAAACATTGGCTTCACGGGCGCGAAAATCTCCTCCTTTGATGGTATCATAAAACAGGCGTTTGATACTATCACCATCATTGGGGTAATTTTTTGCAGCGTTGATGCCTCCTTGTGCGGCGATGCTGTGAGCACGACGGGGACTGTCCTGAATACAGAAAATTTTGACATGATACCCCAGTTCCGCCAAAGATGCAGCAGCAGAACTTCCCGCCAGCCCTGTGCCGACGACAATGATTTCATATTTTCGTTTATTTGCCGGATTCACCAGCTTAAGTTCAAAACGATGCTTATCCCATTTTTCCGATAAGGGACCGGAAGGGATATGGGCATTTAATTGCATGAAATATCTCCTCTTTTACCTGAGCGAAAGCAACATGATATAGATTGGAATAAAACCAAATCCAATCCCCAGCATGACACTGTAAATCACACTGAACGCCCTGATCGCTGGCATATATTTAGGATGATCGATCCCCAATGTTTGAAAAGCACTCCAAAATCCGTGATTGACATGAAGTCCAACAACAATCATGGCAAACACATACAACGCAATATATCCCGGTTGTGTTAATGCTGACGAAACAATTTCAAAGACCGTACGTTGGGAGTGATCCGCAAACTTGAAAGTGATCAAATGAATGACAACAAAAATTAAAATGATCAATCCCGTATAAGGCATTGTGCCAGATGCCAGGGTTCTGCCACCAGCATTGCGTTTCATTACATAAGTTGTCGGACGGGCAACCAGATTCTGGAAATAAAGTGTGACCGCCATTGACAGGTGGATACACAAAAGAATGAAAAGGCCAGCTTCAGAAATGTAGATGAATGGGCCCAAAGCATGTAAATGATCCACATACGAGTGAAAAAGATCCTGCCCACCATAAATAAACAAGTTACCTATTAAATGGACCAATAAAAATGCACAAAATCCCAGGCCGGAAATGGCCATCAGAATTTTTTTCCCAATGGATTGGTTCAAGAACTGCAACACACCATCCATTATACCTCCTTCTTAATATTGATATTATTTTTTTATTCTGGTAACGATTGAAACCACCAATCATCCCATTCGGTTGTCATGATCGTTTCAGCCAGTTTTTTCCCCATTTCTGTTTTCAGACGTTTTTGAGCAGCAATCAGCCATTTTTCTGGCCCACGTTTTCCTTGATCTTGCAATGCTTTTAATTCAAGCATCAAAGAAATCTGATCCGCATCACGCGCCAGACGCGCTTCAATCGTTTTACATTGATTGAATTCATCAACCAGTTGAACGATGTCTACACCAAAGGGCAAATTTTTTGCTAAATCTTCCAGGGCGCGGTTTTCATGAGCAGTGGCATATCGCTGATGAACATAATTCAAATCACCCATGCGTGCTTCCGGTAAATCATGTACCAGACACATGGTAATGATTTTTAAAGGATCAACCGTTGAATCAAGCTGACTCATGGCATAAGCAATCATTGCAATCATGAAAGAATGTTCAGCCACAGATTCTTTTCCTGTGCCCAAAAATTGAAATCCTGTTCGTTGAACAGATTTAAGTATATTGGCTTCAAACAGAAATTGTACAATACGTTTCATGGTTTGTTTTCCTGATTTAAAAGCATTTGAATCAGTTCTTTTTTTTCTGATACATCAAGTCCTGTCATTCGATCTTTTAAAGACAGACCTGACAGGCGAATTTCAGGATCAACGCCATCAACCCGAATTTCAGGATCAACGCCATCAACCCGAATTTTAGGATCAACGCCATCGACCCGAATTTTAGGATCAACGCCATCAACCCGAATTTTAGGATCAACGCCATCAACCCGAATTTCAGGATCAACACCATTCACCCGAACCTTAGGATCAATACGCTTAACAAGAGTCTCGCCCAGTATTTCTTCAATAGCCGATGATCGCCACTTTGTTTTATCTGTCAGCACCCAGATTGGAATATTTAAACCAATGGTTTTTAACTCAAGAATGTCTTTTACTTTTTGTTCCTTGAATTGATTGTTGTGTGTGCGATAAAACCAAAATTGAACATCCCCCTTATTGGGTGCAAAAACAACCAGATATTCTTGAATACCAATATGTTGATAATCTTTGAATTTTTTTTGTTTTTCTTTCCTGATGTGATTCAGTCCTTTGCGTGTAATGGCCACTTCAATAACCAGCTCTGGAACTTCTTCACAATAGGAACCTCTGACATTTTTTGATTTTTCAGCACTCACCACAAAAATATCCGGTTCATATTTATTCGGAAGGCCAGTAATTTCAAGTCCTGCTGGTGCGGTATACGCTGCACCTTTTTCTGTGCTGGCAACATGTGTTCTAATAATGGTGTATAAATTCCCAACAACATCCTGATGCTCCATTCCTGCGGGAGAATGTACAATGATTGAGCCATCGATCAATTCCCAATGAGAGTCTTCATCCATCATTTCGTAATATTCATGGGCAGAGTATTTTCCGGGAACCTCCCAGAGTTCTTCCCATTCGATCTCACCAGAATACATTTTTCTTTGATGAGCCTGAATATCATCCATTGTCCATTTTTGGGATTGAGGTTTCTTTGTTTTGGAACGTGAATTCCTTTTAGAAGGTGAATAAACTGGTCCATAGCCTGGCGGCAAAGAATATTCAACAGAATTGGTTTGAGAATGTAATGTTTCTAACATATTGTACCCCCTTTTCTTAATCTATCAGAATGAACGATGATTAGATGGCAATATCATATAAAACAAGAAAAAAAAAGCAAACGAAATACAATACCTCAAAAAACACTTTACAAGAGCAGAAAATTCAGGTCTAATGAATTTTTTTTAAACAGACAAGGATATATCATCTAAAAACTTACTGGTGGTTTGGATAAAAACTTGACAGTGGTGTTCGGCTCGTATAAATAACATCAAATTCATTGATAGATGTCCTTATATTACAATGCTTAACAAAGAGGTCTTAATATGTTCAGTACAGACGCAGACGTTATCCACATGGTTACCAATGCGGGGCCGATGGTCAAGTTTGTTCTGTTGCTTTTGCTGTTTTTTTCCGTAACGTCCTGGGGAATTATTATTATTAAATTTCTCTATGTTCGAAGAGCCTACAAGGATTCCGTCGCTTTTGTCGATAGTTTCTGGAAAAGTCGGGATTTGGCCAACGCGTTTACCGGCACAAAGCAATTTCAAACTTGCCCGGTGGGAAGGGTTTTTCGAATTGGTTATCAGGAATTAACCAAACTTGAAAAGTCAGGTGTTCATTTGTCAGCGGATTCAGATCAATCCACTGGAGAAAAGTTCGAAAGACGAACAACCGGCATGGATAATATCAAACGCGCATTACGTCGTGCGATAAATTCGGAAATGACACGTGTGACAAGCCTTACCCCCTTTCTAGCGACAACCGGAAACACCACGCCTTTTATAGGCTTGTTTGGTACGGTGTGGGGGATTATGAATTCTTTTCATGGCATTGGTTTAAAAGGATCGGCCAATTTGGCAGCCGTTGCACCGGGTATATCAGAAGCACTCATAGCAACTGCGGCAGGCTTGGCTGTTGCGATTCCTGCTGTTGTCGCTTTCAATTATTTTAACAGCAAAATCACAGTCATTGAATCCGAGCTGATGAGCTTTTCCGCTGATTTCCTGAATATTGTCGAAATGGAAATGCTTCGGGGAAAAGGACAATAACCATGTTAGCCGGAGGATCAAGCAAGTATATGGCGGAGATTAACGTGACGCCCTTTGTAGATGTCATGCTGGTGCTACTGATCATTTTTATGGTTTCTGCTCCCATGATGACGCAAGGCGTTGATGTTTCTTTGCCGGAATCTGCATCCAAATCTTTGCCAACAGATGATGAAAGTTTAACCATATCCATTAAAAAAAATGGAGAAATATTTATCAATACCTTTCAGGTAACCCTTGATGCACTCAAGGAAAAATTAACCATTATTTTTGATGGACAAATGGATAAACAGGTGTATTTGCGGGCAGACAAAGATGTGGCCTATGGATTGGTGGTTCGTGTAATGTCAGAAGTTAAAAATGCTGGTGTTCAGAAACTAGGCATGATCACTGAACCACTTAAACAATCAGATAATCGATCTTAAAAGAAAATCAGACCTATGTATGCAGGAAATGATTTTTTTGTTCGTTCAGATATAAAAAAGACCACATGGTTTTTAACGTTTGGCTGTTCAACATTCGGCCATCTCCTTTTTTTTACCATTATCTTTTTTTTTCCAAATCTGGATCAGAGCCAACGGTACATGCCGACTGTAATTGATATTGATCTTGTTTCAATTACAGAACAGCTAACCGAAGATCCCTCTGCGGTACAACCGATTGAGGATCAACCTTATGAAAGGGATGACACTGTCGCGCCGATGGAGTCGCTTGAACCGCCGGAGCCTCAACCTGTACAATCATCGGAATCGAATTATGAACCCAAGCAATTTCAGCCCCTGGCACCGATAGAGCCGGCCAAAACGCTGGCACCGCTAAAGCCAAAGCTAGAAATCATAAACCCAGCGCCTGAACCAGAAATAAAAGAACTTAAACCCATTGAGAGGCCGGAACCTATTGAACCTGAACCACTTGACGCTCCTAAGCCTATTGAAAAACCTCAACATCCACCAACGCCTGCTCAGCCAGAAATTAAGCGCTCATTAAAGAAGAAAACAATAAAAAGAGAACAACTGGTACAGGATAAAAAACAGAGACATTTAAATGATACCCTTCAACGCCTGAAACAACAGGTTCGCATTAATGAAACCGAACATCGTATTCGAAGTAATGGCGACGTCAAATCATCAGTGGAGTTGATGGACATATACAAAGCCGAAATTATGGCTCGTATTCAGCGAAATTGGGCGGTATCCTTTCAACTTGTTGGTTATCAAACGAAATTAAGTGCGACTCTGGTGATAACGATTATGAGAAACGGTTCTATTCGATCGGATATGTATTTTGAAAAAAAATCCGGTAACGAATATTTTGACGAATGTGTTTTAAAAGCCGTCAAAAAGTCCAATCCACTCCCTCCATTGCCCAGTGCTTATTTACGTTCATATTATGGGCCGGTAGGGTTGAACTTCACACCTTTGGGATTGAAATGAGGATGCCTGACTTGAAAATAAAATATGTTTCATCCATTATCGTAAGTATTCTTCTGATTAGTGTTTGTGCGATGCCTGTCAGCGCGCAGCGGGTTATTGATTATATTGATATCAGCAATCCGTTTTTAAGAAAAATACCCATTGCCATCCCGGTGTTCAGGTTTACGCCGGAACAATCACAAACAGAAAATCTTTCAAAAGAAATTACCCAGTTGCTTTCAGAAACCCTTGAGTTTACCGGTTTTTTTAAATTGCTCAACGAAAAGGCTTTTCTTGAAGATCTGCAAAAAACCGGTATATCTGGATCATCATTGAATTTTAAAAACTGGACCGCCATTGGTGCGGAACTTTTGATCACCGGAGGCTTGCAAGTTCAAGACAAGCTCATTGTTGCTGAGTTGCGGTTATTTGACACATTTTCCGGTCGCTTGCTTGTGGGAAAGAAATATAAAGGTTGGCATGAAGACACACGAAAAATCATTCGCCGCTTTTGTAATGAAATCATCGAACGTTTGACCGGAAATAAAGGTTTTTTTGACAGTCAGATAGCATTTGTTTCAAACCAGACTGGCAATAAAGAAATATTTATCTGCGATTTTGACGGCTATAATATCAAGCAAGTGACCAAAAATCGATCCATTAATCTATCGAGACCACGCAGGTTCGAATTGT
>PEAL01000131.1 GCA_002753725.1 Deltaproteobacteria bacterium | reverse complement strand
AACGGATGACTGACAAGCTTTTTAATTTTGATTGAAAAATTTTCAAGAATCGTAAACTATATCATAATTTAAGTAAAAATTTAAGTTGATAATTATTTAGGGGACATCCAACTTAATCCCTCATATTATTTCGTTTATTCAGTTTTCAACTGCCATTCCTATGTTATCGCCGATAATCATAAAATCTACTGGCAATTACAAATAAAAAATGTTAATCTCATGGACTCTTTAAACAACAATGAACAATTCATCATAAGAAAGGAGATCAATATGCAAGAACAAACCGGTATTGTGACCTTACGAGGTACGCCAATGACATTGATCGGTGCCCCTCTTGTTGAGAAAAAATCGCCTCCGGATGTCCAGTTGCTTTCAAATGATTTAAGTCCGGTCCGATTATCAGATTACAAGGGGAACATTTGCCTCATATCAGCCGTACCGTCTTTAGATACACCTATCTGTGATATGCAGACACGCCGTTTCAATCAGGAAACGCTTCAAATTGGGGGACATGTCCGCGTATTGACAATCAGCGTAGATTTGCCGTTTGCTCAAAAACGTTGGTGTGGTGCTTCAGGTTTGGATCATGTCATTACCCTTTCGGATCATCGGGAAACAGCTTTTGGAATCGCATACGGCGTTTTGATGAAGGAAGTAAGACTTCTGGCACGATCCATTTTTATTTTGGATACATCCGGCATTCTTCAATATCAACAAATTGTTAGTGAAATTGGCTCTGAACCTGATTTCAATGCTGCTTTGGATGCACTGAAACAAATCGTATAGATGACATAATTGTCATAAAATAAATAATCAACTACGATTGAGATACTCTCAATCAAAATTGGGTGCATTTGCACCATGTAATTAAAATTTGGTAAAGGAGTGAAAGGATATGGATGTTCTCTTTCTTTCAAGACTGCAATTTGCAGCAGCAACCTTGTTTCATTTCTTATTTGTTCCATTAACGCTTGGCCTTTCTGTTTTGGTGGCCTATATGGAAATCCAATATGCCCGAACCGGCGATGAGATGTACCTGAAAATGACAAAATTTTGGGGAAAACTCTTTTTAATTAACTTTGCTATGGGCGTGGTTACAGGCATAACATTGGAATTTCAGTTTGGAACAAACTGGTCGCGCTATTCCACATATGTTGGCGATATTTTTGGACCCCTTCTGGCCATCGAAGCTACAGTGGCCTTTTTTCTTGAATCCTCTTTATTGGGTGTGTGGATTTTTGGGTGGAAAAAATTGTCCCGATGGGCGCATGCAACAGTTATGGGCTTGATAGCCATTGCATCGACGCTTTCAGCGCTTTGGATTTTGGTTGCCAATGCATGGATGCAACATCCGGTAGGGTACACAATTCGTGATGGTCGGGCTGAATTAACAGATTTGTCGGCGATTATATTCAGCAAGTTTGCCATCTTGGAATTTCTTCATACGATCAGCTCAGGTTATATCCTGGCTGCCTTTTTTGTGATGGGTATCTGTTCATACCATCTACTTAAAAAGCAACACATTGAATTTTTTTCACGTTCTTTTAAAATCGCCCTTATATTCGGCTTAGTTTTTTCATTTTTTGAGGTTATTGAGGGAGATCTTCATGGTGCTGATGTTGCAGAAAAACAACCGGCAAAAATGGCTGCTATGGAATGTCATTGGGAAACCAAAGGACGCGCGCCGGTTTTTTTATTTGCATGGCCAGATGAAGAAAATGAAAGAAACGCCATTGAAATCGGTCCCATTCCTGGCCTTTTAAGCTTTTTAGCCTTTAAAAATATCGATGCAGAGGTTCTGGGTTTGAAAGAATTTCCAAAGGATGAGCGACCGAATGTATTGATTACATCAATGGCATTTAAAATTATGGTGGGACTGGGCACACTGTTCTGTCTATTAACGATTGTGGGATGGGTGATTCGTGATCGACTTCTGGAATATCCCCTGTTTTTGAAAATTATGCTGTTTTCCATTCCTTTACCCTATATAGCGGCATCAATGGGCTGGATTGTAACAGAGGTAGGTCGTCAACCCTGGATTGTTTATGGATTGATGAAAACACAGGATGCGGTTTCTCCTGTGAATGCCATTCAGGTGTTTACCTCTTTGGCAGCGTTTATTTTGGTCTATGGACTGCTGGGCGTGATTGGTTTTTATCTCATTGGCAAAAATGCAAAACAAGGGCCCACAGCTTAATCATATAAGGAGGTTACGATGGTAATAGAAACAATATGGTTTTTTCTTTGGGGCTTGCTATGGGCCATCTTTTTTATTTCTGATGGATTTGATCTGGGTATCGGCAGCATGATTCCTTTTTTAGGGGAAAATGAGATGGAAAAAAGGAAAATGTACAATGCTATTGGACCGGTATGGGATGGCAATGAAGTCTGGCTGATTACAGCCGGCGGAGTCACATTTGCAGCCTTTCCCCTTGTATATGGGGTCATGTTCAGTACAATGTATTCGCCGTTGATGATCATTCTTTTTGGGCTTATTTTCCGGGGCGTTTCCATTGAATTTCGGGAAAATAGTGATAGCAAAGCCTGGAGACTGGGTTGGGATGTGTGCATGTGCGTGGGTAGTTTTTTACCAGCATTTTTGTTCGGTGTTGCATTTGCCAATATTTTTCAAGGGATTCCCTTTGACAACAAGGGTGTGTTTTATGGTGATTTGTTGACGTTTATCAATCCTTATAGTCTATTGGGGGGGATTCTTTTTGTCCTTCTGTTTTTAACACATGGTGCGATTTGGCTTGCCATAAAAACAGATGGTACACTTCAGGAAAAATCAATCAATGTTGCGACAAAAATCTGGCCGACACTGGTCACCGCAACGCTTGTTTTTGTTGCAGCATCTCGTTATGCAACGCATTTGTTTGATAGCTATCAGAGAAATCCTGGCTTTTATATTGTGTTGTTACTTGCTGTTCTTTCTCTTCTGGCGGTTCGATATTTTGTATATCAACGAGAATTCTGGAATGCATGGTTTTCATCAGCAATTGCTATTTTCAGTTGCACCTTTTTCGGAATTATAGGTCTATATCCCAATATGTTTCCATCAAGTATTGATCCGGCTTTTAATTTAACCGCCCACAATTCATCCTCAAGCCCTTTGACATTGACCATCATGCTGGTTGTTGTTTTAATATTTATTCCGATCGTTATTGGGTATCAAATATGGATTTACAATCTCTTTAAAGATAAAATTGATGAAACAGAACTGATTTATTAGTTGAAAGATAAATTGCAAAAGTCCTTTAAAAAAAGGTCTTTTGCAATTTTTTAAATAGACAACACCAAAAAAGCCTGATATAAGAACGAAATATTTATTTTGCGTCTGTAGCTCAGTGGATAGAGCGCCGGACTACGAATCCGTAGGCCGCAGGTTCGACTCCTGCCAGACGCATTAATTAAATCAACAACTTATATAGCATTGGATAATTCTCAGGTTGACCAGGTATCCAGGCTAAGCACGACCATCTGAAATTGTACGTCCGCCTGGGGTTGAAACCCCAGGCTATTTTCTGTCGTCCCTTTCGGGACTTGATTAGTTTTTTTTTAAGCGCGATCAAAGGAAATATAAATCGACAGGGCATCCTTCATATCCTCTAAAAAGTAGTTAACACTTTCAGAGTTCGCAAAAATATTAAGCGCATCAATCCTGTTGATGCGCTTTTTTTGATTTTTCTACAGGCTGGTACAATTTGTTATACCAGAAATTTATGCTATTTCAGGGCCTGTTTTTCTTCATATGATATTGTAACACAATGAACTTATGGAATTAATTCCCGGAAATCGCATACGTCTGAAAAAACAGTTTTATATCTTTTACACTTTCAATAAATTTTTCCAACCCATAATCTTGATCATAATGAAATATACCGCCAGGAATAATTAACATCCAGTTGGTGTTCCATACAGAACGTCCCACCAATCGGCTTTCAAAGCTCATTTGATTGGCATCAAAATAACCGCTGTCATGATAAGCGCGAAAACTTGAAAATCGTCTAATTTCTATCATTGAGCCATCAAGAGAGTCCAGTGAAGGAATCCAGCTTGGATTGTTTAAGTCAGATCCGCGAACAGGTAATGGTATGGGCAATCTTTGATCGACAACAGTCCACTCACGCGTATCGAGTTCAGTACTATCTGAAACAAGCATGACATCCATACCTGTTGGGAACAGGTAAACTCTTGGCGTTTCTGATAACTGACTATTATCGTACCCATCAAACCACACGCCTACAGACCTTACTTTCGTCGCAAAATTTGTTGAATCATATGTGTGATCTCCGCCAGATAATGGCCAACCAAAGAAATTTTGACCAAATAGTATTTGGGTGCCAAATGATATGACAATACCGGGCTGTTCTCCCATGCTTTGTGATGCAAAGGGACGACAAAATTTCCGAAATTCAGGCACAGACCATAAGTCCTCTACGCAATTTTTCTTTAATTCATCTCTAAAAATCGCATCACTGTCATCATCATGCTTGATTCTCATTAGTTCACTTCGAAGTGAAAAACGACCGGTTTCAGTTTGTGGCGTGTTAAATCCCATCTGGTTTTTGAGAACATTATAATTAATTTTCATGGTTGCCAAAACATCCCCTAAACCCCCCTGTCCTAATACGTATTGTCCATTTTTATACTCACCCAAATGACGCTGTTGAACAATATCAGTTAGAAACCCTTTTGCCGATGCCGGGTCTCGATCGTTCAGGTTGGTATCATAATCATATGCTTTTGCTGCAAGGTAGACATACCGGGCGGCAGCATCAAAGGCATTTCGATATTTTGAAAGGGATTGGTTTAAATTCATGCGAAATGCCATGTCCATATATCGTTTGCCCTGTGCTTTTTGGGCAACGCGTGCATTATAAACCTTTCTTTCTTCAAGCAGTCGAAGTCCTTTTGATAGTAATGCGCGATATTTTTCAGATACCTGACGCATATGTTCGCGTTGTTTGAAAATGGCAATACGTGTAGGCGCTTCATTTCCAAGTAATCCTTCAAGCTCAGCAAGAATTTGCTGAATATCATACCGATAATTTGCTTTTTGGATTTCAGTGTCAATATCAAATTGTGCGAGTTCCTTTTGAGTTTCAACACCATCGGCTGCTGCACGTAGGGCAAAGGCTGCACCACGTAAAATATTTGACCCTGTATTACCTGCTGTTTTGATGGCACCACGGGCTGCTGAAGTTGTATCTACAGCCAATGCGCCCACTATTTTAGGCAGATATTCAGCGGCCGCATCAGCGGTTTCTTTAATTTCTTCCCCAATTGCTTGTGATACATCTGCTGAATTACGAAGAGTTACCATTGTGGCCAGAAAAGATTCAGTCTGTGCTTTCCATTTGTCACCAATATCCAGTTCTGATTTATTCAGATCAGATCGTCCCTGAAGTAGTTTGACTTTGTAGCTGATTTCTCCCATCAAGCCAGCATATTGTGCGAGTGCCAGTTGAAGATCCGCTTCAGCTTTGACTAATTCAATGAGTGCAATCTGGATTTCACCCGGGGATTTTCTCATCCCCCAATGGGAAGGTGGTTGAAAACTATAATCTCCAGCACTAATGGGAAAGGTTATTTTTACTGAACCACTAAAATCAGTTGCTACATAAGCTGAACCTTCAAGATCTGTATCAAAGAACTGGGTAAACAAGGCGGGAATATCATTGGATGTCTCATAATTTTCACCAGAATTTCCAATAAATAATTGATTTTGAGGACTAAAATTAATTGTCATTTCCTCACTGGGGGGTGGAATGGTTTCTTCAGATACTTCATTGACGTCAATGTATGAATAAAAGTAATAATCCGGTCCTTTATATCCAGCGGGATAAGCCTTTCCAGGCCCAATGGTTCCTTCATAAGGCGTTCCAAACATTTCAATCAGTTTATTTCTATAGTCTCGATCTTCGTCAATCACTTCATCAGCAAAGTTTTGTTCAGAAAGGGTGACTTCTCGTAAGTGATTTTTGATATCATTGGCATAATCAAATACAGTACGTGCGTTTTTCATTGATTCCAGTGCATTTTCATAGACCTGTTCAAAATGTGTTGCTGCATTTGAGGCTGCAGGGTTCAATCGTGCCGGGTTAATATCAAATGGAACCACATCGCTGACCAGTCCTAATGGATTTAAGCCATTGTTTGCATTATCATATTGTTGTTGAATACTTCTTGCTTGTGATGCAATATCTAATACTTCTACAACAGTTGTTCGATCAATTTTTTTCAAACCAATATGTGTTGGGTCTGGATCTTCAGCCGGTATGATTGCGTTTGCCATTGTCCAATCAAACAATGACCCAAGGAATGCCCGACGACTCCAGCCAGTTACGCCCCAGGCGCGGTCATTATCAGAATCTTTATATCCTTGCCATTGCCCATCAGGATCTTCAACATAATGTTTTCTGTATGTAAGATTAACAAGTTCACTGCCCACCTTTGCTTTTGATGCTGCGGTTTCTGCGAATTTACGTTCATCAAAGTAATCCACATCAATGACAACACCTTCAACTGAAAATTTTTCAGCACGCGGTATCCAATTAAACTGTGGGTGACTTAACAAGTCGTAATGGAGTTTTAAGGCTGTTAAATAATGCCCCCAGGCATCACCATGACCTTGTGGATAGAGAATTCGTCCATCTGATTCATCGATAAAGCCATCAAGATTGACATCGTTGATATTGTAAGATAATGCGTAGGCAACTTCGCCTTCAGCTTTTGTAAAATTCCATAAAAATCTGTTATATGCGGGTCTGGCACCTTTTTCATTTCGACCACAAAGGAGGGTTAGTTCTTCATCAAGTAAGTTTGGAGTCTGATTCATGAATGTAAAAATAGTTGGTGCAAGGCTGCCATAAAATTCACTATCTGTACCAAATCCAATGGTGGGATCAAGGGCATCATTATAAGCTTCATTTCCCAATAAATTGTAAAAGTTAGAAATACGTGTTGCTGCCAGTAAAAGGGCTGTCGCAATACCTGATGTACACACGGGTTGTTCCAAATCAATACTGAGATCCGATGCCCTTTTTAATACAGTTTGATAGAGTTCAATCAATCCAATATTTTCAATCACATCTTTTGCTGGATTAAATGCAACAGGTCCTTCAAATCGAGGCCCAAGCTGTCGAATCATGCTCACGTAAGTTGCAGGGCTGTCTGAATTATAAAAGCTGCTGATTCGTGCTTCAAAAGGATTGATCCCATTCATGACACGTTTGACCCATCCCTCAGCCAGTTGCGGAATATATTTTTCAGGACTTGAATTTGCTGCCCCCGCCCATTGTGACCATGATGCCGGATCATCTGGATCACTGTCTTTATGACGATAACGAACATAAAATACGTTATCTACCAACAAAACAGAACCGGCTCCAGCAAGACTGATTTCTGACATGCCAACGGCATCATTGCCATCAGGATCTGGAAAAATCAGCCATTTATCTGGAACTATATCTGGTGTGAGCGGGTCAGTGCCATCTTCTTCGCGATACCACCACTGAAAAATTAAATCATTGGGGTTTGCCCCAAAATCAGCGGAATGACGAAGGGTAATTTTTTCATCAAATACATTTTCAGAAAAAACAGTTTTAATACCGCCTCTTACTTTATCTTTTACGACCTTGATAATATGCAAGGCAACAGGCAATGCACCCATATCTGGATGATTGTTTTCAACCAGCGTAATGTATCCGCTGGTAAATTTATTAAATGTGGAATCATTTGGATCTAACAAGGCAGCATTGGGCACAACAGTCAATCCTGGTCCATATGAAACTTTTGGAATCACTCTGCTGTCGTCATCGGCAATGTCACTGCCCAGCCATGCATAAAACATATCATTGATATATTTTTCTTTTTTGGGATGATCAGCAATCATACGTGTGACGCAATCGATGTATAATTCTAAACCCACTGAATACGATCTGTTTTCCAATTGAGCTGGATTGTTGGATAATTCATAAAGTGCGTCTACCGCATTTTTGAATTTATCATTTGCCCCTTCAATGGCCTGGATTGTATTTTTTTCTCTATCTGTCAAGATATTGGGTTGAAGCACATATATTGATGGTGGTGAAGCAGTCAGATTATCATCACCCAATGTTTTGTCATTAATAAATCCTTTCAGACAAAGCATTTCTGTGGTTGGATCATAGTATATTCGTGATTTGATACCTGCATGAAGTTCTTTAAAATACCATTTGTTCATAATGACATCAACGCGTTTTGAGGCAGGTTGCAGATCTTCGGGAAAATCGCTCAGGGCGTAAGGCACTTTACGTTCAATCAAACCAGGAACCACACGGGCAAGATAATGCTG
The DNA here is from genome assembly GCA_002753725.1 of Deltaproteobacteria bacterium. GTDB lineage: Bacteria > Desulfobacterota > Desulfobacteria > Desulfobacterales > Magnetomoraceae > Magnetomorum. Next base: position 4,429 of record PEAL01000131.1, on the reverse strand, counting down.
AAACAAGGATTCTGAATCCATTGTGGGATTCAATGTATCGTAAATTAGCTGCCCTGATGCCCAACCCAAAGTACCGGGTAAGCCTGGGGCATTGGTGTTTTCAGATCGATGTTCTCCACCTGGAAAGGCCAATGTTTCCCCTGCTTTTAAGACAGGCACATCATCTGGCCAGATGGCATCATATTTAACTGTCACGGATTTTTCTTTATTGCGCATATCTTCGGGAAAGTTATCAATCTCAGTAATGATGCCATCGGGTAACCAGGGGATCGATAATCCAACATTTCCCGTGCTATCTCCTGGTGTGTCTGAATCCAGCCAGAAAGCGGGTTGAAGTGGATACCAGTAATTCACAGTAATATATGCATCGTTTTTAAAATGAAATAATTTAAAATGGCTGGCAGATAAATTTTCTGCACCTTGCCTGAGGGTTACTGTCAATGTATTACCGCCCAAAACAGGAATTGAGTTACCATCAACATAAACTGATGCGTTTGAATTTACACTATCTGCGCTGCCAACAGTAAAATACATCATGCCCATAAATCCGCGATCGTCATTCACTTTGATCAGATAGCGATCTTCAAAAATCATTGTTTCTGATTGAAGGGTAAGTTTATAATCTACAGCGTCGGGAGCTGTATTTTCAACACTTGCACTTGCAATCTCTATAGATTGCCCACCGCCAGAAATGGCCCATGATTGGCCTTTATGATCTTTCCAATAACAGTTTTGATCCGGGTTCCCATTTTGTCCATAAATTTCTGCTGGCGGCGTTGCGCCAATCACCTCGTTTAAAGGATAAGGTGCAACAACAGGATCACCTGCTTTGATCAGATAGTCAAATGTATATCCACATGACCTGTCCTCTATTTCAACGTGAAAAGGCACCATGCCATATTTTGCTAAAATAACGTCATAATATTGAACCAGTACAAGGGGTTCTGATGTAAAGCTTGCATTGTTCGTTGTGATGTTCAGATCATTTCTTAATGCAAAGGCAGCAAATGGTCGTGGCGCTGCGGCTGAATGTCTATATGATCCTGCTATGATGGCATGTTCTTCATTTGGGTTATAACCCGGGACAAGTGGATCTGGTTGATTGTAAATTTTTATGTCCTGATAACGAGCTGGATCAAAGTAATTTTCAGGCTCATGATTCGCATCTGGAAACGTCTGATTTTTTCCGCTATAATTTTTACCTTCAGATCCCATCCGACTGGCAATAACAATACGATTTGCATTTTCTGGCCATTGACTTATATACGATACTGGTTGATAAGGCCATGAAACACTATCCTGCATTTGATACCAGATAACAAGGATGGCATCTTGTCCACCGGGTGCTGGGTTTTTCGTATTTACAGGATAAATTGCACCTTGTAAGGTTTCGCGGTTGTAAATAGAGGTATTATATGGCACATTTTCAAAAAATACATATCCATTGTGAGGAACACGACGATCATGCATATTATATTCAACAATTTCATAGCCAACTAAAGCTTGATTTCTTTCTGATTTTTCTGATTCAAGTATGGTTTCAACCACACGAACACATGATTGACCAAGAGTGGCTATGCGAGAGGGTTCAAGTGAAAACGCCACTTTGTCAGTGTCAACACTCCAGGAACTTGATGAATCCATATGCATTAATGTCGCATTTATCTTTGGCGCGGGGTTTACCCGACCATCTTCAAGGTAAGATGCCCCTGGTTGATCGATTGGAAAATACGCCAGTAAATGCGCTTCATCACCTGTGAGTCTGTCATTCATATTTGCTTCAATCTCTTCTTGTGTTTTTGCGACCCCCCAGATCCGAACCTCATCCAACTGACCAACAAATCCAGACAATTGATCCCATGCGCTCATACCTATTCTGATTTTTCCCTGACCAATGTAAGGCTTTGTACCTGTAAGATTTACCAAAAGTTCTCCATCACAATAGATTTTTTTGGTGTATGTGATATTCTCCCCACATTGTCTTTGCACATTTGCCAGCGGATTCCAAGTTCTCTGGTCACCGACGCCTTCATATTCTCCAACAAATGCCTTGTTGTAGCAAGCAGTATTCTCCCATTGACATTCAGGGTTATCCGGATCATTCTCACAGGTAAAAACGTCGGTATCAATGGACGATTCTCCGCCTGATATTTTAGATGTATCTGTTTCATACACACAGGCCCAGTGATGCCATTTAAGATCTTTCGCATATTCTGTTGTCGTATATATATAAGGCCCATAATTATCGAACGAAAAATTATTTTTCTGTGTAAATCGAATGGTAAGCCCTTGACTCTGTTCTGGCAAGCCCTGCCCAATAACAGTATGATAATCTCCATTGGCCTGTCGTTTGGCATAAAATTCAATGGTAAAATTATCTGCTAAGCCAATGGGTTCCTCTGTTTCGGCATACCCATTGCCATCAAGTAATAACGAAATGTCTTCCGTTTCAATTTTCCAGGAATTTGATGGGTCCATATGTTTTAATGCCGCTATTCTTGTCGGAACAGGATCTATCCGACCATCATCAAGGTAAGACGAACCGATTCGATCCATTGGAAAATATGCCAGTAAATGATCTTCGTTACCTGAGAGTCTGTCATTCATACTGGCTTCAATCTCTTCTTGAGTTCTTGCAACACCCCATATCCGAACCTCATCAAGCTGCCCAGAAAATCCACCGGTTTCTTTCCATGTTCTCATACCAAGCCTGATTTTTCCCTGCCCCACGTAAGGTTTTAGATCTGTTATTTCTGCCACAAGTTCGCCATCACAATAGATTTTTCTGATGTATTTGATATTCGCTCCACATTGCCTTTGTACTTTTGCCAGATGATTCCAATTGTTTTGGTCATCATAATCGCCAACGAATTTTACGTTATAGCAGCTACGATCTCCCCATTGGCATTCAGGGTTATCTGGATCGTTTTCACAGGTAAAGGCTTCGGTAGTAATGGATGAATCTTCTTCTGATATTTCAGATATATCTGTTTCATACACACAGGCCCAGTGATGCCATTTATGATCTGTAGTAGATTCTGGTGTAAATACTAAAGGTCCATAAATACTAAACACAAAATTATTGTTCTGATTTATGCGAATGTTAAGTCCTTTACCCCAATCTGCTACTCCCTGCCCGATAATCGTATGATAATCGTCATTGGTTTGTCGTTTGGCATAAAATTCAATGGTAAAATTATTACCTAAACCAATGGGATCGACTGTTTCGACATATCCTTTGCCATCAAATGATAACGAAATCTTTTTTGGAAGAGCGTTTTCAATATAATTTCTCTTAAAATGCAGTATTGCCCGGCCTTTTTGGGTGGCAGAAAATTTCATATCTCCCACAGCAGCATCCTTTTCAACCTGCTTGATATCCATAAAGGTAACATTATCATATAAATCAGGATCCAGATTTACTGGCGGTGTATTCGCCACATGAATGATGTGTGGAGAATCAGGCCATGTTGTTTTTACTCTGACAATGACCTTAATATCATCGCAATCCGCATTTAATAAATCATATTCAAGATCAAAAACTGTTTCAGCGTGAAGGGGATATATTCTTTTGTCTGTGTCATTCCAAACGCATATATCTTCTTCATTGGCATCTGTTGAAATAAATTTTGGTTTTATAGATTGATCAATGTTTTGAATCAAATCTGGCGGAATGGTTGATAGAATTACAGGTAAGCCGATGGTTACAGTTTCTTCAAATAGATAAGGTGAATACACCCAACTGAGACTTTCTGGCGCGTTGAGCTCAATGATCTGTTTATTATCTGATGAAATGAGTTTGGTGGGATCAGCGACATTGTCTTTATAGCCTGAAAGTTCTTGACAGCCTCCTTTATCCGCGCTGATAGTAATGCTTGTGCCGTGATTGTACCAGTATTTTCCAGCGCCTGAATTATTGTCTTGAGTTTCATCTTTATTAACTTCAACAGAAATATTTTCACTTAAAGTTTCTGGTAAAGAATTTACGATGACTGCATGCTGTCGTCCCCAATCATAAACAATTTTTCCAGGACTGGTCATTTTGAATTCTTTTACTTTCTGACGTTCTTGCAGTGCATCAAAGTCATATTGTTTTGAAATTTTTGGATCAATCAACCAGCATTTATCTGTGTCAAAATTCTTTAAATTTCCGTTCTTGTTATACCAGGAATCAATTGCTACTGCTGAATTATCTCCATCATTCAAGTTCCAACTTCCAACTTTTTTTCCACTTTGATACAGTTTGACATTTTTTATTTTACCCTGAAAATATTTACTTGAATATCCACGACCAATGTGAAATGTTCGATTACGGTAATAATAATACCAATCAGCGTGGTATGCATAATAGTATTTATTCACAGTAATTTCTCTTGTTCTCAGCATGTCATTGTAATTAAAAGAATTTCTGTTCTGTAAACAACGATGA
>PEAL01000130.1 GCA_002753725.1 Deltaproteobacteria bacterium | reverse complement strand
AAGGAGATCAATATGCGGGATTAAGTTGGATGTCCCCTAAATAATTATCAACTTAAATTTTTACTTAAATTATGATATAGTTTACGATTCTTGAAAATTTTTCAATCAAAATTAAAAAGCTTGTCAGTCATCCGTTTTTGAATGCGAGAACGAATAACTGGAGAATAAAAAAAGGAACATTACCTATGAAACTATTTGATAGTCACTGTCATATTGATGATCGAGCATACGATCGAGACAGAAAAGATGTTATTGAAAATGCTAAAAAAGCAGATGTTTGTGGAATTATGATTGTTGCCATTACAGAAAAAAGTGCTCACAAAGCGGTCCAAATTGCCAATGATTATCCCCAATGTTTTGCATCGGTTGGTATTCACCCCCATGATGTCAAAACTTGCTCAGAAAACAGTTTAACCGTTTTGGCTGAACTTTCCAGTCATACAAAAGTTAAAGCCTGGGGAGAAACTGGGCTTGATTTTAACCGGATGTTTTCTCCCTCAAAAATTCAAGAAAAATGGTTTCTTCGTCAATTAGAAATAGCAGAGGAAAAAAATTTACCAATTATATTTCACGAAAGAGATAGCAAGGGCCGTTTTCTTGAAATGATTCGCAGTTATGATCCAGATGAGCGAAAAGGAGTGGTTCATTGTTTCAGTGGTTCAAAAAAAGAACTAAAAGGATACCTGGATTTGAATTATGATATTGGTATCACCGGTATTTTAACATTGCACAAACGTGGAGAATACTTACGGGGCCTGATTGATTATATCCCAAAAGAACGTGTTGTTATTGAGACCGATGCCCCCTATCTCACGCCAGCGCCTGAAAAAAATAATACCCGAAGAAATGAACCGGCTTTTGTACGTAGTACGTTTATGAAGTTATGTGAAATTCGGGAAGATGATCCCGAAGAGCTATCACAAACAATATGGGATAACACATGTCGATTGTATGAAATATAATAACAAAATAAGCGGTGCGAGCGATAAGCGAGCATCCGCTTGATTGGTTGGCTATGATTCAGATAGACGTGGATTTATCCAAAAAGGCGATGAATTATGTTTATGACGGCTTTGCATTGAAAGTTCATGATAATCATGTTTTGCGTGTGATTTATGTTGGGTCTATCCGAACCTCTTAAGTTATCTGCCCTTTGCCTTTTTTAACATTTATTCATTATTTTTTCTTGACAACTTTTCATTCATGTTTTAATACCCGACTAAAACAGTATGGTTTTCTAAAATGATGAACCATCGCAATAAATTTTACATGAAACCTAACAATTGCAAGACTCATGTTCATAATGGTTTGAATATAGCCCTTTTAAACATGGCCCTTGCAATTTTTAAGTGAAATATAAATAGCAAAAGGATGTAACTATTATGGGTATTAAAAAGATTTTTCAACAGTTTTTTTGGATTGTGTCTTTCTTACTACTCGCATCAGTGATTTGCATGGGCGCACTCGAGATCAACACAAACGAGAGTACCGACAATGGCAGAACTGATGGCATTCGGATTCAAGCGACAGATCAAAGCGGCAAAGATGAAATGCCGGCGGTGATGTTTCTTCATGACCTTCACACTGAAGCACTCGAGGGGAAAGATTGTAGTACCTGTCATTTGAGATCAGACACTGGAGAATACACGTTTAAATTCATGCGTACTGCCAATTTTGACTATGATGTCAACATGACAGTGTATCATGAAAATTGTATTGGCTGTCACAACCGAATGTATCAATGAGAAAAGCAGGCAGGCCCAAACACTGGCAATTGCAGGGCATGCCATAATCAGGAAGCGGAGATTCTGTCATCATGGACAGATTTGGCTTTTGATAAGTCACTCCATTATCGGCATGTGTCAGCAGAGGCCATTCGACCGATTGAAAAAGATCAAAAAGACAATTGCGGTGCTTGTCATCATGAATATGATAAAAAAGCACGCAAGACCGTTTATGTCCCTGGCAAAGAAGGCGCCTGTCAATATTGTCATCTGAAAACCGACACAAAAGAAGCGCGGTCGGTTCAGACGGTCACGCATGAGTCTTGTTTGAACTGTCATTTGGCCATAAAGGCAAAAAAAGTCATCAAAACCGGACCCACCGTTTGTGAGGGCTGCCATTCGTCTGAGTTTCAAAAATCAATCAAGGTAATTGACTCTGTTCCGCGCATCCAACGAAAACAGCCGGATGCTGTATTGATGGCAACAGCAATGAATCAGGCGATTGCTGCGGGTAAAGAGCCCCTTATGGGGATTTCTCCGGTGGTGTTTGACCATAAAATGCACGAAACCTCGGAAAAAACCTGTCAATCATGTCATCATGCATCTTTGGAAAAATGTTCTGCCTGCCATACAACCACAGGCGACAAAAAAGGTGATTTTATCACCTTAGAAAAGGCCATGCATGCTCTCAGAGACACTCAAAGTTGTGTGGGATGTCATGCACAGGCACAGAAAAAGCAAGATTGTGCAGGTTGTCATACACAAATGACATCTAAAAAAATGGATCAACAGGCCTGTAAATCATGCCATTCCATTGAACTGGCTGATGCCAAAAGGTTTCCGGCAAAGTCTGAGGATCAGGTTAAACTGGCGCATTCTGCCATTGCAGGTCGGAAAATGCCGCCCATTGCTTATGATAAAAAAGATATTCCTGAAAAAGTTGCCATTGATGTAATGAAAAAAGATTACGAGGCGGCTGCATTTCCCCATAGAAAAGTGGTCGATACATTGCTGGCTCGGCTGAACAAAGATACAATGGGTAAATATTTTCATAAAGACATGTATTCCATGTGTCAGGGATGTCACCACAACAGTCCGATGACAGCAACACCACCCAAATGTGTTACTTGCCATAGTATTGCACCCCAAAAAGCAAGCAATGGACGTCCGGGCTTGAAAGGCGCATATCACGGGCAGTGTATTGGATGTCACGATCAAATGGGCATTGAGAAACCGGCTGCAACAGCCTGTATTGAATGCCATAAGAAAAAATCATGAAACCGGGCCAAAAGAGGTAATAATTATGGGTATATCGCGGCGAAAATTTTTAGGATGGTTTGGCGGACTCAGTGCAACGGCTGCTACTGCGGCCAGCACCGCTATCGCTGGCGGCAATCATCATTTTGAGGGACATCCCGATACAATGGGCGTTCTGCATGATATCAACCGATGTATTGGGTGTCGAAAATGTGAAGAAGCCTGCAATACTGTTAACGAACTCCCCAAACCTGAAAAACCATTTGATGATTTATCGGTTCTTGACCAAAAACGTCGAACCCATGCCGATGTTTACACGGTTGTGAACCAGTTTAAGATTGGTAACGAAAAAAAACATGTACATGTCAAAAAACAATGTAATCACTGCATGGAACCCGCATGCGCATCCGCTTGTTTTGTAAAAGCGTTTAAAAAGATGCCCAATGGCTCAGTGGTTTATGATGAATCTGTGTGTGTAGGGTGTCGCTACTGTATGATTGCCTGTCCCTTCAATATTCCAGCTTATGAATATGACAACGCTTTTTCTCCAAAGGTAACCAAATGCACATTATGCTATCCAAGAGTTCAAAAAGGATTGCTCCCTGGATGTGTTGAAGCCTGTCCCAAAGAAGCGCTGATCTATGGAAATCGAAAAGAATTGATTAAAATTGCGCGGGAACGGATCAATAAACATCCAGATCAATACATTGATCATATTTACGGTGAGCATGAAATGGGTGGAACAAGCTGGCTGTATATTTCCGGCACACCTTTTTCAGAAATCGGCATGCGTGAAGATCTGGGCGTGACATCTGCGCCAGAATTAACATCCGGTCCTTTATCTGCTGTTCCGATTGTTGTTGGACTTTGGCCAGTATTACTGACCGGCATCTATGCCATATCCAAACGCAAAGATAAAGTGGCAGAGGAAGAAAAAGCAGAGGCTGTCAAAGCAGCAGAAAACGCTGCTGATGAAGAAATGAAAAAACAGATCGCAAAAATTAAACAAGATGCGGCAAAAGACAAAGAAGCGGCAATAAAACGCGAAGTTAAAAATGCGTTGGATGAAGCGGCCAAAGAAGCAGAAGAAAAAGCAAAAGCTGCCGCTGAACTTACTGAAACGGCTGACGCAGCGCCGGAAAAGAAGGAGGACGAATGATGGAACGGCCATCCCGCATATCAATAAAACCGATGATCACACCGATTAATGTTGTGTTAGGGATTATCTTAGCCATCGGGTGCGTACTGACAGTACTTCGTTTTACCGGTGGTCTGAGTGTTGTAACCAACCTGGATGATAACAATCCCTGGGGCATATGGATTGGTTTTGATCTTTTATGTGGTGTCGCATTGGCAGCCGGTGGATATACAACATCCTCTGCCTGTTATATTTTTGGACTCAAACGCTATCATTCTGCTGTCCGCCCGGCGATTCTTACCGCATTTTTGGGCTATGCACTGGTGGTGCTTGCATTGCACTATGATGTCGGTCGTCCCTGGCGACTGCCATTTCCGATTTTCTGGCAACAAGGCACCACATCTCTGTTGTTTGAAGTGGGCTTATGTGTATTCCTCTATTTGACCGTGCTGTTTGTCGAGTTTACTCCAGCAGCCTTTGAGTGGTTGGGATTTCCCAAATTACGCGAAAAAATTGTCAAACTGACCATCCTGCTCACAATTTTGGGTGTGGTCTTATCGACATTGCATCAAAGTTCTTTGGGAGCATTGTACACAATTGTACCATCAAAACTGCATCCCCTGTGGTATTCTGGATACCTTCCTGTATACTTCTTTATATCCAGCATGTTTGCTGGCCTTTCTATGGTTCTGTTTGAAGGAAGTTTGGCGCATAAATATATGCATGATAAAATGGATGAAACCCACTTGAGAGAAAGTGAAGGGATTGTCCTGGGCTTTGGAAAAGCAGCATCGTTTATTATGGCTGGTTATGTTGCCATTAAAGTGATTGGGCTTTCTGTAGATAATAACTGGCATTATCTTTTTACAGGCTATGGCGCATGGTTTTTGTTAGAGTTGATTGGTTTTGTAGCACTTCCCGCCTTTGTTTATGCCATAGGCGTTCGAGAAAAAAATATTCGGTTGATTCAAAGGACTGCTGTCTGGACAGTATTAGGCATTATCCTCAATCGATTCAATATTTCATTAATAGCATTCAACTGGCACTTGCCCTCAGCAGAACGATATTTTCCCGGATGGATGGAAATTGCTGTGTCGTTGTTTATTGTAGCCATTGGTATCGTGATTTATCGATTTGTAACAACGCATATGCCCATTTTATACGAACATCCAGATTACAGAAGTGATCATTGAAGGAGGAAACGATGGAAATATTTTATTCATTACAGGAATTTATGACATATTCAAAAGGTATTACCTACTTGATTATGGGGGCAATTCTCATCCTGATGCCACTTTACTGGCTGTTTTTGACGGATAGAGACGAGAAAAAAGAAACTTATTAAGGGAAAATTGGAGGAATCCATGTACGAAATATTAACTGGACCCATGATCTGGCTTTCACTGAGCGTATTTGTCATTGGGATGATCGTCCGGGCAATCCTGTACGTTCGTGGACTCAACTGGCAATTGGATCGTGTTGCCTATCGTGCACATCCAAAAGCTGGTATGAAGGGCGCGGCAAGGTCTATCATTTATTGGCTGATTCCGTTTGGCACATCAAGCTGGCAGAAACAGCCTGTCATGGCAGTCATTTTTTTTGTTTTTCATATTGGTGCAGTCTGTGTTCCTTTGTTTTTACTGGCACATAATATGATTCTCAAAAATATATTTGGCCTGGCATTTCCCATAACATTGAATCTGTGCATTGCAGACATCCTCAGTTGGGCAGTGGTGCTTTGCGCAATTGCTTTAATTCTTCGCCGAATTGCTCTGCCAGAAGTCCGTATTTTAACGACAACGTATGATTATTTTATTATATTTCTGGCGGTTGCGCCATTTGTGACCGGTCTTTTTGCACGGTATCAAGTGGGTGAGGCTCCGTTCTGGTATACGATGCATTTATTGTGCGGAGAACTCTTTTTAATTTTGGCTCCCTTTACCAAACTTTCGCATATTACTCTGTTCTTTATGTCAAGAGCGCAGCTTGGTATGGACTTTGGAATCAAACGCGGTGGGCTGAAAGGTGCGAATATCACCTGGTAGTTTGATAAAATTTTCAGAGTGTAAAAGTGATTTGTTTTGCACTCTGAAGCAAGACTCTCGAGAGAGGCAAAAAACTGAACTTTTAACAAAATATCTGGGGAGATGTGATCATGCCAGAAGGAACCCTTTGCAACAGAAAACCGATTCAAACGGAAGAATCGCTCAAAACTTTACTGGGTGATACCAGTGGTACACAATATTATAAGCAAATGAAGGAACTGGATGTCGATCAGGATTTGCTATGGTCCACCATACAAAAAACCTGCAAATCGCGTATCCGGACATGGCTGGAAATCTGCGCTCATTGTGGCATGTGTGCAGAGAGCTGTTTTTTATATCTGATTAACGATCGTGATCCAAAACAGGTGCCTGCCTATAAGATTCAATCCACCCTGGGCGAAATGATCAAACGTAAAGGCAGGGTTGACAATGATTTTATGCACATGGCTATGGAAACGGCCTGGGCAAAATGCACATGTTGCAACCGATGCGGTATGTACTGTCCCAATGGCATTGACATGGGCGTTATGATGGGCTATTTACGCGGCCTTTTGTATGCTCAAGGATTTGTTCCCTGGGAGTTAAAAATAGGTGCAGGCATGCACCGAGTCTACCAGGCGCAAATGGATGTCACCAATGAAGACTTTGTTGAAACCTGCGAATGGATGGCCGAAGAATACGAGGAAGATTATGTGGGCTTGCATTTTCCAGTGGATAAGGAAGGTGCTGATATTCTGTATACAATTAATGCGCGTGAAGTTAAGCACTATCCTGAAGATCTGGCTGAGGCCGCTATTTTGTTTCATGCTGCTGGAGAGGACTGGACCATTACATCCAAAGGTTGGGAACAAACCAGTCTTGCCATGTTTGCTGGTGACTGGGAAGCCTGTAAAATTCAGGTCAAGAGTGTCTACGATGCCATGGAACGTCTAAAGCCCAAAAGAATGATTGGTACGGAATGTGGTCATGCCCATAGAGCAACAGTTGTCGAAGGCCCGTATTGGGCAGGCAGAGAAGATGGATTGCCCCCTGTAAAATGTATGCATTATGTGGAATGGGTTGCAGAAGCACTTCGTACCGGAAAACTGATCATTGATCCAGACAAACGGATTAAAGAACCGGTAACGCTCCAGGATTCATGCAATTATGTTCGAAATCATGGTTTGAAAAAAATTACCCGTGAAATTATGAGTTATATGGTTGAACCGGGGTATTTTATTGATATGAGTCCCAATGAAGAGCACAATTATTGCTGCGGCGGCGGCGGCGGTTTCAATGGAATTGGGCTGTTCCGAAAAGAACGTAACAAAGCGTTGATTACCAAACGCGATCAGATATTGAACACTGGTGCAAAACTTGTCATTGCGCCTTGCCATAACTGTTGGGATGCCATTCGAGATTTGGAAGAAGAATATAAAATTGGAATCCGCTGGTCGTTTTTAAAACCATTGCTTGTAAAAATGATCAAATTTCCTGATCATATGCAACCCAAAGAATGAAATCTTGTCAATGACAGATAGCACAAAATGATAGCGTGCTATCTGTGACTATTTTGTTTATAGTTTAGCTCGTTATTGATCAAGCTTTATCATTCATTGATAAAAAAGGAGGTGCTATATGTCAAAAAAAATACTCGTTGTTGATGATGATCCTACCATTGTAGACTATTTAACCACCCTCTTTGAGGATAACGGTTATACCGTCCTTTCAGCCAGTGATGCCCAACAAGGTCTGGAAATAGCGAAGGCCGAGCCACCGGATCTGATTACCCTTGATTTAGAAATGCCTGGCGATTGGGGCCCCCGATTTTATCGCAGAATGACTCAGGTTGATGCCTTGACAAACGTCCCCGTTATCGTGATCAGTGGTTTGACCAGTAATCAGTATGCTATTCCAAAAGCTGTGGCAACCATTTCCAAACCTTTTGACAAGGACAAATTGTTGAAAATTATCAAGGATACACTTAAGGGATAGACCTGCCAGTAGTTATTGTCTTGAACTGTGATGTGTCTGATTCAGATGAATCACAGTTCAGACTGTCGAAAAATAAGTTCCCCATTTTCTTATGTGCCACGAACGTGTAGGGGCGAACCTGGTGTTCGCCCGTCGTACATAGGAACGAAAGCGTTATTCGTTCGAGGGCGAACATAAGGTTCGCCCCTACAATGGAATCTCTTTTGTTTAAATTAAAAGAAAAAAAATGCGATTAACAACAAAAAGCCGTTACGGCACACGGATGGTATTAGATATCGCCATCAACGCTTCCAATAAACCTGTCACAGTTGGTGAAATATCTAGACGTCAAAACATTTCTGTCAAATATCTTGAAAAACTGATTCGTACGTTAAAACAAGGGGGGATTATTGTCAGTCATCGAGGTCCTCATGGTGGACATATGCTGGCAAAGCCTGCTGAGGAAATCACGATAGGTAGCCTTGTGCGTCTTTTAGAAGATACAACAGCCATTACAGATTGCGCTGAAACCGATACAAAAATATGCGGTGAATGTAATCTGGCAGGAGAATGTATTTCTCAGTGGGTTTGGATTGAGGCCAGTAAGGCCATGTTTGAACGATTGGATGGCATCACAATCGCCTCATTAATAAAAAAATTTGATGATGCGCGGATTTTTAATGAGACTCATCAATCCCTGTTTTCTTCCTAACATCCTGAAACAACAATATAAATTGTTTTGCATTGCTCTAAAGTGCATTTAATGGTAAACGACCCATCATTTTTTTAAATTCCTGCTTATTTCTTATAATCAACAAAAAGATAAATATCAGAATGATTACATTATGTTAAAGACACAATTCGTTAAACTTTTTTTCTTGATATTTTTTGTATTCTTGACTGTTCAATCTGTTGTTGCAAAAGAAACGACGCGCATATTGCTTATTCCTTTTGCCATATATCCTGAATCAGAAGTATCGCTTTCAACAAGTATACACAATACAATGGCTTTTTCTTTGATGCAGAAGCCAGACATTCGTGTCATTTATTCAGATGTCTCATGGCAATCTTCAGATTTATTGACATCTGAAAATCAACGTAAACTTGTTCAAATTGCCAAAGAAAAGCAGTGTTCTTATGCCATATATGGAAGTGCGAACATGTTTGGAAAGCGTATTTCTTTGGGGGCAGTGCTGATGAATGTTTCAGATCAAAAAATCGTTCATTCTTCTTCTGGTGTTCTCAACGTTTTGGATGATGCGCCCAAATGGTTGAATACATTTTTGGATGTGGCCATTGGTCAATTGATACCAGACACCCCCCTGAATCCAGCAAAACAACAGAAAAAAAAGACAACAGAAACGCATATCCTGAATATTGATGATGAAATTATTGGCATGGATGTTGCCGATATTGATGATGATTCACAAAATGAAATCCTGTTGTACACCCCTAAACACGTCCTTGTCTTTGAAAAAGATTTTACAAAAGCCGGATCCTACAATAGCAGCTTTGGAAAAACAATTGTTCATGCAAAATGGGTATCAGCAACAGCTCATCAAAAAAAGTTTCTCATACTATCAGAAACAAGTGGTTCAGAGAGTATTTCCACCCTCTACCACTGGAAAGCGGGAACGTTTATCAGTGTTCAATCATATCATGGATGGTTTTTTTCTACTTTGCCATCTGATAACCAATCTCAAATAATCATTGGACAAAAAAGGCAATATTCAGATTATCGGGGCTCTATTATGTCAATGACCGGGCCCCTCGAGAAACTTGTTCCCCAACCCTTTGCATTGCCCGTTCCCTCAAATATTTTTTATTTTTCTTTTGCTCACCAGTCTTTACAACCCAACCCTTTGTTTATTAACTTTGAAGACAATGACAGGCTGAATATTTATAGCGGTAACAGCCTGTTATGGCGAAGTCATCAACCATTGGGCGGTAGTCTTCATTATATTGATGTCCAGAAAGATACGGGCGATATTAATACATCGGTTCGAAAATTCATGCCTTCTGCCTTATTGATATGTGATATTGATAAGGATCACGATGATGAACTCATTGTTTGCGAAAACGATTATAGCAAAGGAAATCTTTTTGAAAAAAACCGCTGGTTTTCTGAAGGTGTTGTCCATGTGCTAAAATGGACCGGCACTGAAATGAAAACCCTGTGGACATCAAAAAAACAGCCCGGACCTGTCACCGCTTATGCTATAGAACAAAACAACTCTGTCTGCAAAATATGGATGGTTTGTGTGTTAAACCAACGAAGTTTATTTCGTAATGGGTTAAGTCGAATGGTTGTCTATGATATTGACATGGAATAATAGAAAAATAAAATTGACAATAAAAGATTAAATAGCATAAGTTTAATTCTTGACAGGAGATGATCATTTTAAAAAATTTCTAAGAGGAAATACAACATGAGTGTTACCTTTTATAAAATGAATGGTAGTGGAAATGATTTTATCATTATTGACAACCGATCTAATATTATCGACAAAACCTCTGTTTCGTCCTTTGTAAAAGCACTGTGTCGCAGGAAATTTTCTGTGGGGGCTGATGGGCTGATTTTAATTGAATCCTCAAAACGGTTTGATTTCAAATGGCGTTTTTACAATTCTGATGGAAGTGAGGCTGAAATGTGCGGTAATGGTGCGCGATGTGTTTCACGACTGGCACATATGCTCGGCATTTGTGGGGAACAATTGACATTTAATACGCGCGTAGGAACCATTGACGCCGTTGTTAAAGATACACGCGTTCAAATTGCCATGCCCAATCCAACCCATTTAAAATTAGATGTTGTCATTGAAGGCGTTCCCAGCTTAAGTCGGATCAACACGGGGGTTCCTCATGCGGTTGTTATTGTGGATGACCTTGAAAACACACCGGTTGTTCGAATGGGGCGATTGATACGTAATCATCGTGCGTTTATGCCTGAGGGGACAAATGTCAATTTTATGCTTCCGCTACGTAACAATCACATTGCCATCCGAACGTATGAAAGAGGTGTAGAAGATGAAACGTTCTCCTGTGGTACAGGTGCAATCGCAAGCGCTTTGATTGCAGCAATTAAATATGGCATGCAGTCTCCTGTAACGGTTCAAACCCATAGTGGCGATGATTTAAATATTTTTTTTAGCAACGAAGAAAAACGGTTATGGGATATTTATCTTGAAGGCCCGACACAGTTAATTTATAAGGGAGAACTGATGGATATTGTAAAAAAATGATCTTCCACACTGCATATATTGCTGTTGGTTCAAATATGGGCGATCGACTAAACAATTGTTTGAAAGGCATCGATACTTTTGTAAAAGAAACAAATGCTGAACTTTTAGCAAAATCAAAATTTTATAAAACCCAACCCATGTATGTTGAAGATCAGGACTGGTTTATCAACGGTGTTTTTTCAGTTCAAACAAAAAGCTCTCCATTTGAACTGTTTGATGCTGCAAAAAAAATTGAAATCCTTTTGGGTCGTGATTTAGCAGCGAAAAGATATGGCCCTCGCGTTCTGGATTTGGATATATTATTGATGGATGACATGATTATCCATACCCCCAATTTAATTATCCCTCATCCTCGTTTACAAGAACGCCGTTTTGTGTTACAGCCTTTTTGCGATATTGCCTCCGGGCTTTTTCATCCACTCTTGAAAAAAAGCATGCAAGAATTATTAAACGATCTCAACGATGGAAATCAAAAGGTGTATTGTTGTCAATGATACTACGTCTTATCATATTATGGGCTATTGTCTACTTTGGATATCGTGCCATAAAGTCGATCATGTTTGACTCGATTGCGCATCAACAGCGAGAATCATTACATCGGAATCAGGGACATCAAACACCTGTCATTGATACTATGATTGAAGACCCTGAATGTGGCGTGTATTTTCCAAAAAAAAATGGTGTTCGTGCAAAAATAAATGGTAATGATATCCTTTTTTGTAGTAATGACTGCAAAAAGAAATACATTGAAAAGATGAACACTCACATAAATCAATAACGTTGAAATAAAGGTAATAAATTATGATGTCCTCTCAACAGATTATATCACTATTGCGACACCCCAATGCATTGACTGTATATCGTATCTTAGCGACACCAGGCATTGTTATTCTGTTAATATTTCCAACCAAAGGAACAACGTGCTTTGCAACACTATTATTTATTGTTGCAGCCATAACCGATTTTTTTGATGGTTTTCTGGCTCGACGAAGAGGTCTGGTCTCTGAATTGGGAAAAGTTTTGGATCCATTGGCAGATAAAGTTCTGGTCTGTTCCTCATTGATCATGCTCTGTAATTTGAACTGGATTCCTGGATGGTTGGTCTGTATTATTATTGCAAGAGAAATGGCTGTCACTGGTTTGCGTGGAATATCCGCTGAAAAAGTTGATGTTTCCGCTACCCGATTGGGTAAATTTAAAACCGGTTTTCAGATTGCTGCAATTATCCCTCTCTTGATTCATTATCCCTATTTTGGCATTAACTTTCATGCCATTGGTATGTTTATTCTATGGATCGCTCTTGTTTTTACATTATGGTCAGGGGTGGATTATTTTAAAAAATTTTTTAAAGCCATTTTATAAAAGATTTTTCCTTGACTTTTTTTGTAAGATGACATATATTTTCTTTTATTAATGATTCAGCGGGAGTAACTCAATGGTAGAGTGCAACCTTGCC
>PEAL01000129.1 GCA_002753725.1 Deltaproteobacteria bacterium | reverse complement strand
TCATCCTGAATGTTTGTCATTTTCGGTTCTGACGCAGGTCTTTTTATGGCCGCAGTGGCTTTTTCTTTCAATTTGCGAAATGCTGTTTTTATTCGTACAGCCAAAGGTTCGTGTGGGGGGAAATCATCATCTGGCTCCATTTGTGAGGTTTGAACAAGGGATTCATCAGGAGGTACATCTGACAGTGTTTCATAAACGGTTTCAGGTATGGCCTCAGGTAATGGCGGCTGATCCAGTGGAGGTGGTTCGGGGTAAATACTTGTATTCGACGGTATTGTCTGGTTTGATAGTATCTCGTCGTTTTTTTCTAACGCAGAGGAAGACACTGCTGTTTGAGCAGGTTCTTTGATCACTCGATCTGGAATTTCATCTGGAAGAGATTTTCCCAGTTTCTTTGCAGCCCAGATGGTCAGTTGTTTTCGATTAATTTTTTGATGGTAGAGGGGATGGACAGGAAAACTTTTTCTGAACAATATTTTTTTGATATTTCCTGTATGTGGATACGCCTGAGCCAGGTCAATAAGTTCATGGGTTAACGTGCTAATATATTTACCAGAGTCTCCTCGCGCCAGTTCAATAATCAAAACAGGCGTTTGATAAGGAATCGGCCCTACGCCAACAATAATGCATCGATGGACTCGTTGGTGTCGCAAAAAAACAGCTTCACAAGGAATCGTATATAACGTTTCATCCTCGGAAACGATAATTCGATCTTTTTTTCGACCACAGAACCAGAAATATCCTTTGGCGTCCAGCCATCCAACATCACCGGTACGATGCCACATATCCTTGCCATCGGGAATTTTGGTCAATGCATCAGCGGTGACATTATTCGAATATTTTTTCGATACAGCTTCACCCTTGACAACCAGTTCACCAATGATGGCCTCTTCAATCAGAAGGTCATCAGACCAGTTATCAATGGGCCGGTCACTCACCTCGATCACGCGCATTTGCATGTTTTCAATGACTTTGCCCTGACAGATACCAAATCCACGTTCTGTTTTGATTTGTGTCTCTGAAACAATTTCATGACTGCCCAATGTTGTGACAACAGGGGCTTCTGCCATGCCATACAATGGAAACACCTGGGTTTGATCATTGATAAAATAATGTAATTTTTGCAATTCCTGGGCAGGAAAGGCTTCTCCCCACGAAAGCATGCGCTGAATAGATGGCAGAAAAATACCGGCATCTTTTAAAAAATCTTCCAAAACCATTAAATGAGTGGGAGACATGAGTAAATGGGTGATGCCATGATCCCAAACGGATTCAACGATCATCCGTGGATTAATTTTTAACCCTTTCATTGATTGCGATGATGGAACTATTTGCCGAATTCCCATTGATGGCGCCAGTATCATAAACAATGGAAAGGTTGTAAAAAAAACACTGTCAGATGAACTATCCATTACAGACGTTAAGAGATCCGCGATGGCATTCAGCACCTTATGCGTAAGCAGGATGGGTTTTGGGGTTTCTGTTTCATTGGTTGTAGAAAAAATAATCATTCCGGGATCTTGATCACGACTTTCAGTCACCTGAAAGGGACCGGGTTCATTTTGTTGAAGATCAACAAGGGATAATCCTTTTTTCAACCATCGACGGTCTGTGTTGATTTGTAAATGTACACTCTGGTAATTGCCTGGATAAAGCAATGGAAGCATTTGAAATTTTGGTGAGATTATCAGAGCCTCAGGTTCAACCGCTTTGATACATTGGGCCATATGACGAAAACCCAATGAGGGCTGAATTAAAACCGGAACAGCACCAATTTTCAACAGTGCATATGCCACAGTAAACCATTCAACGCCAGGTGTCATCTGTAACGCGGTTTTTGTTCCTCTCACGACGCCGGAGCGTTGCAGGCCTCTGGCAATATCGTCGGATTGCTGATTGAACTGTCGGTATGTCAGATGGGAATACGCCATTTTTCCATTGGCATCCCGACCGGACAAACAGATGACCGCTTTTTTATAGGGAGATGTTTTCGCCAGATCGACAATGTGTCTGGAAATATTGGTTTGTCCAGTGATGCGAGACGCATCAAGACCTGTGTCATTTTTTTGTGGATTGTTATTTATCATAGACATTGCATCATCTTTAATATTGATAAAATTGATAAAAAACATCATTGCGATGTTCTGATATATATTTAAAAAAATGAAGAATATCTCAAGTCTTGATGGAATTCAAGCGTAAATCCCCATAATATATATAACCCCCCATTTTATTTACGTTCTTTTTATTAGAAACCAATATTTCAGCAAAGCTTGATCACGAACAAAAAAAAATTATCATTGACAAAATCCGAGATTCAAATCAAATATACGTTAATAAGAAACAAACCGCTTAGGAATAGAAAGGAAATCACTATGTACAACAAAGCAATGCTTATCGGTCGTTTAGGGCAGGATCCGGAAATGAGGTACACTCAAACTGGCACGGCAATTGCCAATTTTTCGATAGCAACCAAGGAAGTTTGGCGTGACAAGGAAGGCAATAAACAAGAACGAACAGAATGGCATCGTATTGTGGCCTTTGCTCGTCTGGGTGAAATTTGTGGTCAATATCTCGCCAAAGGACGCCTGGTTTTTATTGAAGGCCGTATTCAAACCCGTGATTGGGTAGATAAAGATGGCGTCAAGCGATATACCACTGAAATCAATGCATCGGAAATGAAAATGTTGGAAAGCAAGGGCGCAAGCAGCACAACATCTTCTTTTCGTGATGATCCAGGACCGTCAGAGTCTGACATGGTTCCTCTCCCCCCAATGGCAGGGCCACCTTCTGGCGATGGTCTGAATGATGTGCCTTTTTAAACATCTTTCAGACGAGTATTGTCAGAACATAAAAACCGGCATGCACAATTTTATTTTTTGCATGGCGGTTTTTTTTTACTCTATATTTTTCATTTCTGACTCAACGAAAGTCTTTCTTCATCAAAATCAGCAAAATTTAAAGCTATTTTACGAAAAATTTCATTAATTTCATAAAAGGCATCCACAAGAATGGGATCAAAATGATTCCCTCTGCCTTCAAGAATGATTTTCACTGCTTTTTCATGTGAAAAAGGTGGTTTATAGACACGTTTGCTAACCAGTGCATCATATACGTCGGCAAGGGCCATCAATCGTCCGGATAAGGGAATCGCTTCACCTTTTAGTCCTTGGGGATAGCCTGAACCATCCCATTTTTCGTGGTGGGTATAGGCAATTTCTTGTGCAATTCGAAAAAATGAATTTCTGCCAAACATGTCACTGGCTTTTTTTAAGGCCGAATGACCATAAATCGTGTGCTTTTTCATTTCTTCAAATTCTTCTTTTGTCAATGATGCTGGTTTAAACAAAATTTCATCCCTTACACCTATTTTTCCAATATCATGCAGGGGTGCGGATTTATATAAAAGTTCAATCTTACTTTCAGTGAGCCTGTCTTTGAAAATGTCCAGTTCGACAAGTTTATCGGCCAGGGCTTTGACAAAGTTTTGCGTTCGCTGGATATGACCGCCAGTTTCAGGGTCGCGGGTTTCTGCCAGTGATGTCAAGGAATAAATGGTTAGATCCTGGGTTAAGTTTAATTCTTTGGTACGTTCCTTGACCTTTTGTTCAAGAATACTATTTTGTTGTTCCAGCTCTTCTTTGGCTAATTTGAATTCCAGATGATTTTTGACCCTGGCTTTGACAATGGATGGGTTGAAAGGTTTTCGGATATAATCGATGGCACCCAATTCCAACCCTTTTTTTTCTTCAGCTTCATCGTTCATTGCAGTGACAAAAATAATGGGAATTTTATTTGTTATTTCATCTTTTTTCAATTTTTCACAGACTTCGTAACCGTTCATACCTGGCATCATGATATCCAAAAGGATCAAGTCCGGTTGTTCATCAGCAATATATTCCAGGGCACTTTCCCCATCCATAGCAACAGCGATATCATAGTCATTTCCGAGGGTTTCGATCAAAATATCAATATTGGTTTCCGTGTCATCCACGATCATTACAGTACACTCTGAGAGCTTGCGCATGAACTGTCCTTTCCATTGTTTAAAATGTTTATGAGTTGAGAAAGCTGTTTTTGTGCATTTTTAAATTGATATCTTCGCACATTGTCTTGAATTTTTTCCACCTGACCTTTTAACGAATATTCAAATTCAAGCGTCTGAATTTTTTCAAAAATTTGGCTGCATTTTTTGGGATTTCGCTTTGTGAGACAGGTATCCAATTGTGTTATCAGATCAAGCAATTGATACTGTCTGTTATCTGCATGGACGGCTTTATTGTCTGGAAATTTTGTATCCTTTTGATCCACAGCAAGATCGTTCTCAGGTAAAAGTGTTTCACTGGTATCTTGATGGATTTCATTGACAGAATCCGGTACGAAAAAATCAAGGTGTACAGTCACAACAGAACCTTTATCTGGAATACTGTTAACCGATAACTTGCCGTTCATTATTTTGATCAGTTGACGACAAAGTGTTAAACCTAAACCAATCCCACCATATTTTCGTGTTTTTGATGTATCTCCCTGGCTAAACGGCTGAAAGCACAATTCTTGTTGAGCATTGCTCATACCAATACCGGTATCTTTGACTGAAAAAGCAAGAGACACCTGTTTACCTTTTTTTTCAAGGAACCGAATGTTTAGCTCTACAGAGCCTGAATGTGTAAATTTAAATGCATTATCAACGAGTTGAACAAGAATTCTTTGAAGGCGAGTGACGTCGCCCAAAAGATATTTAGGAATCATTGGATCTTCTGAAATCATCCATTGAAGGTGGGCTTTGTCTGTTATTGTTTGAGATAAAATCCGGTTGATATGTGAAATGACCGTTTTCATTTGAAAGGTTTCATGATGAACAACGGCATCACCTTTTTCAATGGTTGAATATTCCAGGAGATCATCCATTAATTCTTTCAGTATATCTGAAGAGGTCTTGATTTTTTGCAGGTACTCAGTTTGTTTTTCATTCAGGCCAGATTCCAGCGCAAAATATGTCATGCTCTGGATCATATTCATGGGGGTCATCAATTCATGACTGAGGTTGCATAAAAAATTCGTTTTGGATTGATTGGCTTTTTCAGCAACCATTCTTGCCGCTTCCGTTTCTTCTTTGGTGGCTTTTAATTCAATGGCCAATTCCATTAACTTCCGATGCTGAAATTGTAATTTTAAATGAATTTGCATTCTGGAAATAATCTCTTTTGTATGAAAGGGTTTGGACACATAATCCACACCCCCACATGAAAAACCTTTGAGAATGCTATCCAGATCATTTAAAGCGGTAATGAAAATGACAGGAATATCCTTTGTTCGAATGTCTTCTTTTAATTGTGTGCAGACATCAAATCCGTTCATCTCAGGCATCATGATATCCAAAAGAATTAAATCAGGTTGCTCTGTTTTGGCTTTGGCCAATGCTTCAATGCCATTACATGCAGTGATAATCGTTTTGACATATTCTCCCATACAATCATGAAGCATCTCTCGTTGTTGCCTGTCATCATCGACAATAAGCAATTTTGATTGAAATTGATACTCTTCTGAAAAATTATTTTGATTATTCATAGGGTCTCCAGGCAAAAACTTTTTTAAATTTTATCAATAATACCGGCCATTTTTTCTGAGGCCTCTTTAAAGCGATACCGTTTTAAAAGCACATTCAACGCTTTGATATCCTGAACAATCGCTTCGGGCAATTCATAATTATTGAGATCTTCTATCATCTGTATACACGGTTTAGGCTTTCTTTTACTTATAAAATCAATTAGTTCATTGAGCATGCTTTTTAACTTCTGAGGCTCGATCTGCTTTTTTTGAGATGAATCTGACAGGTGTTCATCAAAAAAAGGAAGCTTTTCAAGGGCATCCAGTAAGTCCAGATAAGTCTTGGAAAACGTTTCAAGTGTTTTTTTCAGGCTATCTGTATCTGTTTTTATTGATGTTTCAAATGCAGTGGTCGCTTTTTGTAAATCCTCAGCGCCAATATTACCGGACACACCTTTTAGTGTATGCACCCATTGTGCGGATTGATCTGTTTCATTATTACGAATCCAGATTTTCAGAGTTTCAAGATCTTTACGCGTGTAACACTGATGAAATTTTTTCAAAAGCCTTAAATAAAGCGCTTGATTGTTATTTGATCGGCTCAGTCCTGTTTCTATGGAAATACCAGGGATTTCATCTGGAAATGCGATACATGGTTTTTGATCTTTGGGTAATGTTTCCGATGGAAAACACTGATCACTCTGATCGCGTTCAGGTATCCAGCGAATAAGGGTTTCATAAAGCTTGGCAGGATCAAGGGGTTTGGTAATATGGTCGTTCATGCCTGCTTTGATACTTTTCTCTCGATCACCGGTCATGGCATGAGCGGTCATGGCAATGATGGGTAGATCATTAAATCCTTTTTCTCGGATACACCGGGTGGCATCCAGTCCGTCCAGTTCTGGCATTTGAATATCCATAAAAACCAGATCATATGTATTTTTTTCAATGGCTGCAATAGCTTCATATCCATTATTGGCAATGGATACGATGAAACCATTTTCTTTCAGCAACTCGTTCACGATTTCTTGATTAATGATATTGTCCTCAACCACAAGAATGTGTGCCCCCCTGATGTTATTAAGGACTTCATTGCTTTTATCCTTCTGTAAAGCCGCTTTTTTATATAAGATACCCTGTGTTTTATCACCAATAATATCCACGATGGCATTGAATAAAACCGATCGATTGACAGGTTTTAGCAAAAATGAGTCAAACCCTGCTTCTTTGGCACGGTGCCTCACTTCTTCACGACCATAAGCAGAAACCATCAATATTTTGGGTTTTTTAATGATCGCGTGATGTTCTATGATCCGTTGTGCTGTTTCAATACCATCCATTTCTGGCATTTTCCAATCCAAAAGAACTAAATCATAAGGTTCATCGGTGTTTTTCAGCACTTCAATGGCTTTTTTTCCAGAAGATACCGCTTTGCACTGCAATGAAAAGGACTCCAGATTTTGAGTAAAAATCATGCGGGATATATCATTATCATCGACAATCAGGCATCTTTTTTCCTTGAATTGATTTGCCATCAACACACTTTTATAAATCTGCTCTTGATCGATACCAAAGGGCAAGGTAAAAAGAAATGTACTGCCAACTCCCGGTTGACTGGTTACTCGAATTTCGCCGCCCATGAGGTTCACTAAATTTTTACAAATGGACAATCCCAGGCCTGTTCCTCCATATTTTCGAGTGGTCGATCCATCAGCCTGGGTAAACGCTTGAAATAATTTGTTGAGTTCTTTTTTTGTCATGCCAATGCCTGAATCTTTAACGCTAAATTGGACAATGACGCGCGATTTTTCTTTTTTGATAACAGTGGCAGTGAGAAGGATTTCTCCTTGGCTGGTAAATTTAAGCGCATTGGAAAACAGGTTGGATAGTATCTGTTCAATACGTAATGGATCGCCAATTAACCATCGGGGGACAGCAGGTTCAATATTGAACAAGACTTCCAGTCCCTTTTCCTCTGCTTTGAACGTAATAATATTGGATAGATTATCCAGCACAGCATCAAGATTAAACGAAATGTTTTCGATTTCCAATTTTCCGGCTTCAATTTTGGTAAAATCAAGGATATCATTGATAATGCGGAGCAAAGGCCCTGCTGATGTGTTAATTTTATTCAAAAAGTCATGCTGTTTTGAATTTAATTCCGTTTGAAGAACCAGATGGGTGAGTCCTAAAATCGCATTCATGGGCGTTCGGATTTCATGACTCATATTGGCTAAAAACTCACTTTTAAATTGACTGGCCATTTCAGCATCTTCTTTGGCCTGATAAAGCGCTTCCTGAGTGCGCTTGTGGTTGTCAATTTCACTTTCCAGACGGGTATTGGATGATGTTAATTCTTTTGTGCGTTCATCAACCATCACTTCCAGATGATTCTTGTAGGCATTTAATGAAGCGTTTAATTTTTGAAGTCGAGTCCTTGATTCCAGCAATTTTTCTGTCATCTGTTTGAAACTGCTTTCCAGAACTTTGAATTCATTGTGACCTGGAATGTTAATATCAATGGTAAAATGCTCCAGATTATCAAGATCGATTTGTGTTGTGGCAGAAGTCAGGATGTACAGAGGGCGTTGGATAAATTTCCGACTGTATAAGAGAAAAATAATCCACAATGCCAGGGATTTAATCAGTGAATTCACAATAAGAAAGACAAATCCAACACGAACACGTTCAAGAACCACAGACCGGTCAGAAAAAAGACTGATACGCCCGATTCTTACCTTTTTTGTATCCACATAATAATAAATATTTTGGGTAAAGCCGTAAACCTGGTGAGCATCCCATTTAAAATAATCCTTTAACCCCCCAGGCTTAGACATAACATTCTGTTGCTCATAGACATCACCGGCAATCCCCACTGTTTTTCCAGTCTCATCTTCAATACGAATACCTTTCACTGAGGGCAAAATTACGCCACCATTAATAATGGACTGTGTTTTTGTCAGATCAAAATCCCATAAAGACAGGGCAAGAGCATCCTCTATGGTTTGATGGATAACTTTCAGTTCTCTGATAATCGCGTTTCTTGTGTGATAATATTCAACAACAATATGGATCATCGTTACAACTACAGCAATCATCACGTATACACCAAATACACTTTTTAAAAGCTTTGTGGCAATAGAATCTTTAATTCGGACTTTGGGGATACCTTGAAGCATTGTTTTTCTTTCTTAATGTATGCGATCATCACATAATGAAGGATTGAGGCAATTATGATCTGTTAGCCTGATTGCAAAAAGTGTGCATTAAATTGGTATAATTTTTTGCATACAAATTGTCAAGAAATCAACGGGATTTGTTCCATTTTTTATTGAATAATATTTAACGGTTAAAATAATTATTCATGCTTGTCTGGTATAAAACGAATTATCCCTGTTGCATAAATAATAAGCGTATGATATTTTTTTGTCATGTTTTTTTTTAATATTTTGTCAATGTGCTTATTGGCCTGACAATGTTATCAACCCATCTATCTTTAACCGAAAGGAAAACAAATGTTTTTTGAATTGACCCCATATATTAAAGGGTTACGAAAGCTAAATTTTTGGACGGCTCTTTTTTGTTTTTTTGTTGTTACGATCTCAGGAATCAATCAAGCCGCGTGTGAAAATTGTCCATCATCTGATCAACTTCAACAATCGGTTCAATCGATCATGAAACGTGATGTTGAAATTAAAGGCATTCGTTCTACGCCTTATAAGGGATTGTGTGAAATTCATGTTCGTATCAGTGGTCGAGACAATCTCTTGTATACCAATTCTGAAAATGAATTTTTAATGTTTGGAAATTTGATTGAGAGCAAATCTGGAGCAAATCTAACCAAAAAAGCTTTGGAAGAATATACCCGACTGTCTCCAAAAGAGGTTCAAAAATTGAGATCCTATATCGCCTTTTCCATTGGAAAATCTAAAGTTGAATTGTTCTATGTAACAGATCCTCAATGTCCATACTGTAAAAAAGGAGAACAAATATTAAAAAAGATGGCTGAAGATGGTGAAATTACGGTTCATTTCATTCTGTATCCGTTGTCTTTTCATAAAGGCGCTAAAGAACAATGTATTTCTATTATATGTGATAATAAAGGATTGGAAGGGCTGGAGTCTGAATATCAATCTGAAAATCAATGTGCACAAGGAAAAAATAAAGTTGAAGCCACAAACCTGTTTATGACAGAAAAAGGCATCACTGGAACACCCGGATATATTTTTACTGATGGCATTATTCATACCGGCCTTCTTCATGAACCCATGTTGCGAGACCGTTTGGGACTGCCGCCTCCAAAAGAAGAGGAAATACCGGAACCCCCCAAAAAAACGGAAAAAAAATGAATAATGGTTAAACAAGGCTTTAATGACACCTGGATAATTAATTTTTAGAATTCGTATTGACCATTAAAGGCATATTTTTTGCAAATTTTTCTGAAATTTTGAAACGATAGGGTATTGATAGCTTTTTTCAGAAGATCAATACCCATAAACCTTAAGGAGTTTTTCATGAGACTCATTACACGTTCGGACTTTGATGGTCTGGTTTGTGCCGTTTTATTGGTTGAAGCCGGAATCGTTGATGAATATAATTTTGTTCATCCCAAAGATGTTCAGGATGGCAAAATTGAAGTCACAGAAAATGATGTGCTAACCAACATTCCCTATGTCAAGGGATGTGGTTTATGGTTTGACCATCACTCCAGCGAACAAGAACGTCTGCAACTGAATAAACAATTTAAATACAATGGATTGAGCAAGGATGCGCCAAGTTGCGCCAGGGTCATTTATGATTATTATGGCGGAGACGAACGATTTAAAAAGTTCGACCAAAATGGCCTGATGGAAGGTGTGGATAAAAGCGATAGTGGACAATTGACCATTGATGAAATATTGAATCCAGAAGGATGGATATTACTTTCATTTATCATGGATCCCAGAACGGGTTTAGGGCGTTATCGGGATTATCGCATTTCCAATTATCAACTCATGGAAAAAATGATTCAGTATTGTCAAACCATGTCAGCAGATGACATTCTTCAATTACCAGATGTACAGGAGCGTATTGTTCGCTATTATGAACAAGAAAAAGCATATGAGAAAATGGTTCGTGAAAACAGTACTGTGGACAATAATTTACTCATCATTGACTTGAGAGATGTTGAAGAGATTCTTTCTGGTAATCGATTTAAAGAATATGTTCTTTTTCCAGAACAAAATATTTCCATGCGCATTATCTGGGGATTTAAAAAACAAAACGTTGTGTTTACCGTTGGTCATAGCATTATCAACCGGACATCCCATACCAATATTGGTTCCATGATGCTAAAATATGGTGGCGGCGGACATCGCGCTGTAGGTACCTGTCAGGTTCCTTTTGATCAATGGGAAACGGTTCGGTCGGAATTGATTGAACAAATACTATCAGATGGATGATCAAACAACCAATGATAAGCAATTTTTTCAAACGATACGATATTGACCGCCTTGATCAACGTAACGACGCTCTCATCGAAAAGATTGCGCCGTATCTTCATTTTGTCTTACGCAATTATTTTCGATCAACCGTTCGAGGTGTCTATCGAATTCCTCAAGGCCCAGGGTTGTTTGTCGGAAATCACAATGCCGCAATGTTAACCCCAGATTCCTTTATTTTTGCCTCTGAAGTCTGTCAAATGCGAGGTGTGCATGAAGTTCCCTATGGTTTGGGACATGAGGTGACCATTTCTTTCCCTTTTGTCCATCAAGTTATTGTTCCTCTGGGGGCTGTCCGGGCCTCTCATGAAAATGCACACCGTCTGTTTCAACAACAAAAAAAAGTGATCGTTTACCCCGGGGGTGATTTTGATGCCATGCGACCCTTTAGACATCGAAACAAAATTATTTTTGGCGGTCGAAAAGGCTATATTCGTTTGGCATTGCGTGAGAGTGTTCCTATTATTCCTTTAGTTACAGCAGGTGCGCATTCTGTTTATATTATTATTGATGATATGAGATGGCTGGCAAAACTGCTTCGCCTGGATCGCATTGCGCGGTTGAACGTTTTTCCATTGACGTTAAGCATTCCCTGGGGCCTGACACTTGGCCCATTGTCTTTATTTATTCCTTATCCTACAAAAATTTCAATTGAAATCCTGGATCCTGTCTATTTCAAACATAGCGGACCAGAAGCGGCTCAAGACGAAATATACGTTCAGGAATGTTCTCAACTCGTTGAAACAACCATGCAAAAAGCATTGGATCGAATGGTTGGTGAAAAGAATGATCTGTAATTCTGCTAATTTTTAAATTCTATAAATTCTGATTCAGGCAATAATGATCGTGTTCATTGACTGCCACACTCCTTGAATATGCCTGTTCACATAGAACTGTTCATGAAACTTTTTTAGATATAGATGATTATAACAGTCATAAACGATGTAAAAGTGATGAGATTTAACACACAAAATTGAAGGAGGCGGAATAATATATGCCTAAAGCACATAAAAAAAATGTATTTCATCGATCCATCAGTCAACAATTTCAAATATTAGCCCAATTATATCAACAGGAACAGGCAAGTGAGATAACGACACAAACGTTAATGAAGTTAATCGAGTTTGAAAAGAATTCAAACGAAAAACAACTTGATGATCTTAAAAAGGATGTATTTTTTTTTGAAAAACAATATGGAATGAAATCGGATCAGTTTTATAAAGAATATCAGAATGGTAAAAGGGGAGATGATATGGACTTTATAGAATGGGCTTCTTTAATTCAAATGATTAATAGAATAGAACAAAAAATTGAAATTTTAAATGGATCCTCACTATGATAATCTCAGAATATTTGACAAATATAAAAGAATATTTGTTGACACATCATGTAATTCATAGCTTCCAAATAATTCGAGAACGTTCAACTCTATCAGATGGGCATTTACGAGCAAAAATAACATTTACAAATGGCGATATATTAGAATTTTCAAAGTATTTTCACTTAACTTTTACTGAAAAGATTAACATTGTTACATATAGTTATCATTGGACGGATAAAGAGCACAACTTAATCGTACGTTGGGATAATGCTCCTCATTTTCCTGAATTAACAAATTTTCCTCATCATGTTCATGAAGGCATTGAAAATAAAGTTAGTTCATCAACAAGTTTAGATATCTTCAACGTAATTAAATTGATTAATCAAATAAATAGCAATATCTAATGTTGAGAAAAATTATTGAAAGGTATGAACATCTGCTAAAAAAGAAAAAAACATATAAAAATTATTAA
>PEAL01000013.1 GCA_002753725.1 Deltaproteobacteria bacterium | reverse complement strand
AATGCAATATAGATGGGGGGCTAAACTTTCAGAATATCAAAACGAACTGAGTACGCTGTCAAATGAGGTCTGTCCGGTTTTCGTTGAGCTAAAACTGGATTGTCCATATCCCCAACATGCTGTCATTATTGATCATCATGATTCACGGGCAGGAAAGAATCAATTGACATCTATTGAACAAACAGCCACGCGCTTAGGAATTCAATTAAATCGTCATCAACAATTAATCAGTATCAATGATAAAAGCCATATCCGAGGCATGAAAGCTTTTGGTGCAACAGAATCAGAAATTACGCTCATACGTTCTCTGGATCGAAAAGCTCAGGGTGCAACCCAGGAAGAAGAACAAAAAGCGGAAAAAACCATTCAGGAAAATATCCGGATGCTTTGCAAAGATGTGGCGTTTGTTAAAAGTTTATGTGAAAAAACAAGCTGTGTTGTGGATCGAATCCATGACCATTATACCCACCTGCTTGTCAATTCCCCTGATGGCAATATGCATTATTTTGGTCCTGGCAACATTGTGTATGCCATTCGTGATATTGTTTTCGAGAAACAAAAAGAAGATCCAACCCTTGAAGTCTGGTATGGTGGTGCTTTGCCTGATTTTGGATTTTTAGGCACAACGATGAAAATGTCAGATTCATTTTTATCTGAATTGTTTTGTTCTAACTAAGGAAATAATTGCAGATAGCGGAGGAAGCATCAATGGAAACACTTGTTTTCTGTGCCTGTTTTACAATCATTGCCATTGCATCAAAGGAAATTGGGCGAACATTGTTAAAAACAGGTCTTCCGCTCATCAGCGGTTTTCTTTTTACAGGAATTATTGCCGGCCCCTATGTTTTAAATTTAATTCATAAGGACGCCATTTTACATTTACGCTTTGTGGATGAACTGTCTCTGGCGTTTATTGCTTTTGCAGCCAGTAACGAACTTCACCTGAAAGAACTCAAAAAAACATTTAAAAGTATTGCCTGGATAACATCGGGCCTGATTATTTCAACCTTTACATTGTGTACCCTTACCCTTCTTTTCGTTTCAGACGTTATTCCATTTATGAAAGATATGCCTATATCCAGCCGATTTGCAGTATCTCTTTTAGCTGGGTCCATTCTTGTTGCGCGGTCGCCATCATCAGCCATTGCCATTATCAATGAACTTCGCGCAAAAGGCCCTTTTACCAGTACAATACTTAGCGTCACGGTTATCATGGATGTTCTTGTCATTATATTGTTTTCAACCAACTCATCCATTGCTGATGCTATTCTGTCTGGCGTTCAGTTTAATATTGGATTTATTGGCCTTCTTATCTTTGAATTGTCTATTTCATTTATTATAGGGTATGTTCTGAGCAAATTATTGATTTTTCTTTTGAAGATTTCTCTTCGGAGTACAGTAAAAACCTGCTTGATATTGTTTTCAGGATATTCTGTTTTTCTTTTTTCATCTGAACTTCGAAATATCAGTCATGTGTATTTACCGGTTGAAATTCTACTGGAGCCCCTCTTGATATGTATGGTTGCAAGTTTCTATGTTAGTAATTTCAGTCGTTATCGTAAAGAGTTCTCTCAAATACTTTATGATATTGCCCCCCCCATCTATATTGCATTTTTTACATTGACCGGTGCCTCTCTGGCGCTGGATGTTCTCACGAATACCTGGCATATTGCTGTGATTCTTTTTATTGTTCGATGTATTGCGTTATTCATTGGTTCTTTTACCGGCGGAATGCTTGCCGGTAATCCTCTGGCCATGAATCGTATTTCGTGGATGGCCTATGTCACACAGGCAGGTGTTGGACTTGGACTGGCCAAAGAAGTCATTGTTGAATTTCCGGAATTTGGTACACCCTTTGCCACAATTATCATTTCAGTCATTGTTTTAAACCAGATTGTCGGACCGCCCCTCTTTACTTATGCAATCAAGCACATTGGCGAAGATCGTCCCAGAGCAAAAACCATTGAATTTGAAGGCCTTCGTGATGCAATCATTTTTGGAACCGATGGGCAGGCGTTTGCTTTGGCCAGATCGTTAAATTCTCAAGGATGGCATGCCCAAATTGCAGGCATTCGAATACCCCATGAGTTTGGTGTAAGTACTTCAGATATTCAAGTGATCCGATTTTCTCATATCACCCTGTCTGAAATGCAGAATATGCAGCTTGAAAAAGCCGGTGCTGTTGTTGCCATGATGTCGGATGAAGAAAATTTTCAAATTTGTGAACTGGTGTATGAACATTTTGGAACAGAAACCCTCATTGCCCGCCTGCATGATCGCAATAATTTTGCAAGGTTTCAGGTATTAGATGTCTTGATTGTTGATCCAGGCACCGCCATTGTCAGCCTTTTAGAGCATTTTGTACGTTCACCATCAGCAGCATCACTGTTGATGGGCATGGACAGCAGTCAAAAAATTGTTGATGTTGAAGTTCGAAATCCTGAGCTTTATGGTGTTGCCATTCGTGATGTAGTGCTGCCATTTGATACGATTATCATGTCCATCCGAAGACGAGGCCAGATATTTATTCCTCATGGATATTCATTACTTGAAGCTGGTGATCTTGTCACGGTTATTGGCTCGTTGAAAAATATCGAAGCCATTGCATTGCGATTTGATGTGAATAAAGAACATGCCCTTGTTAATTTTGTTGAAAAAGCAAGGGCAAAAGAACTGACCGATCAATCGGTTCAAACAGATGTTCAAAAAATTATTAAAACCGCAGGCTTTCCACATAAAGACCGGTTTGAAACACTCATATCACAAAGTCTTGTTCTGGATATCAAAGAGCGAATTGATGTCAATGCTTTCTTTGATCTGGTTGCTCATAAAATGTCTGATCAATTAAATATTCACCCTTCTGTTCTCTATGATCTGTTGCTAAAAAGAGAACAGGAGGTAACCACTGTTTTAAGTCCGGGGCTGGCTGTGCCTCATATTATTATCGACGGTGAAAATAAATTCAGCATTCTTCTGGCCCGATGCAAAAAAGGAATCATATTTTCAAAAAATCAGCCGGGGGTATATGCCGCTTTTGTACTTGTGGGAACCAGAGATGAAAGAAATTTTCATTTGCGAGCATTGTCTGAAATCGCCCAAATTGTTTTAGCACCCCACTTTGAAAACAGATGGAAAAGAGCGCGAAGTGAGAAGACATTGAAAAATGTTATTATTCATTCCAATTCGTGACCTGGATGATGAATAATCTTTCATTATTCTTTACAATCTTTTTAGAATGTTATACATATTCTGAATCATAATTATAAAAATAAATTTATTCAAAAATAAGAGGAGGTTACTATGTCGGAACCTGTGATCTTAGAGGATATCATACTGGATGAAGACCCTGTCGGTTTGGCGGAAACGTTTGTCCCTGTCGATCCACCCTTTACAACAATTATTTCATGTGATGATGAAGTAGAACCTGATGATGAAGTCTATTTTGGTGTGGACCTGCCTTTGGGAGATATTGGTGAAGTTCATGCAAAGGTGATTTCATGTAAAGCCTCTGAAGATGATACTTATGTTACAACTCTTGAAATTATGGAATTGGATGAACGGTATGTTACACACTTGACCCAGGTATTAAAAGGTGAATCCTCTGAAGGTGACGATAGTGGCGGTCCCAGCTGGGCATTAGGATTGAAACAAACCAATGGCGCATTTGCAACTCTGGTTAATCTTCCTGCAGGCCTTTTGACCGGTGAACAAATTGAAAAAATTGCTGAAGTTACCAAAGCTGGTGCTGGTGTGGCAAAAGTGACACATGCTCAACGCATTATATTGCTGCTCAAACCTGAACAGGTGGAAACGGTTTCCGATGATTTAGCAACAGTTGGTCTTCGCATTGGTGTGCTTCATTCAGGCGTTCGAAATATTCGTGGATGCTGTGGCGCTTTATGCCAGTTCTCACAAGGTACCAATGCATTGGAAAAAGCTGTTGAAATTGATAAGGCTCTTTACGGAAGACCCATGAAATTTGATGTTAAAATTGCTGTGTCGGACTGTATGCGAAACTGTATGGAATCCTATTGTGTGGATATTGGACTGATCGCTACAGCAGGAAAATACAGTGTTTATGTTGGCGGTGCAGCCAGCTCTGTTCATTATAAGGCATTAAAATTGGCATCGAGTATTGATCCGGATGATGTTGTTTCTGTTATTGAAAAAATTCTGACATGGTATGAAGCCCATGCCAACGAGGGAGAACGGTTTCACAAGGCCATGGTTCGTTTGGGACTTGAAGAAGCCAATAAACGTCAAATTCAGGTTTTTGACCAGGTAGCAGCAGTGTTTGAGGACCTGGATGTCGGATATAATGTTTCAAAACAATTGACACGTAATCTTGCGCGTGCCCTGACCATTACAACAATGAGAAATGATTTAGAATTGTCGTAATCATTCTTTTTCTATATTTGAGGAGGTAGTATGCCTGTTGGAAGTCATAAAGATGCATTTAAAGCACATCAGCTTGTAAAAAAACTCAGTGGGAAAAATGAAAAAAAACCTCTGGTTGAAGCTGCTGCAAACATCCTTTTGGATTTTGTAAAAAATCAACGTCAGGTAAATGCAAATCACATGATTGACACTTTACCTGAAGACAACACTTCGTATGATCAAAAAAAATTGGATAAAGCCCTCATCGCTGTGGATAAGTTGTGTGGTAAATGTGATGAAAGCCATGATGATGCCTGTTTTGTCAATCAAACACGACGAATGCTCATTAAAGCAAAAACTGGCGTTGATTTAGGCCCATCCTTTGATGGCAACAAAAGTTTGGCTGAATTGTTAAAAGAAGCAGAAACGATAGAAAGTTCATCGGATCCTTCAGAAAAACAAGCGGCCTGTGAAACGATTCAGGAAGTGCAGAATGAAACCATCGATGAACTCAGAGAGGCTTATGATGCACTCGAAAAAAAATATGAAGATCTTTCAGAAAAAGATATTTTCCGAAGCACCTTGATTGATGAAATTGTTGGAACCATTGCAGCAGTCTCCGAGGGTAATTTTGCAGCTGAAATGCCTGTTCACGATGATGGACAACTGGGAAAACTGGCAACAGCATTCAATGTGATGCTTCAAACAATCAATGAAACCATGCAGAATCTGGACAAACTGGTTTCAGAAAGAAGTGCCGAGCTTCGAATGATTATGAATACAGTTCCTGTTGGCCTGATGTCCATTATTACAATATCTAATGAAGACTACCGAATTAATCCAGAATATTCAAAGACCTGTGAAAAGATATTGGGTGTCACGGAGCTTCGCGGTCGAAATTATTTGGATGCCATTGGATTGACCAAACGAACCGGTGCAGCAAGAAATGATATGGCTAAATTTCTGGATCTCTTGACACAACAGTTGTTACCAGAAGAAGACATGGCCGGTTTGAATCCATGCGATGAACTGGAAATCAAGAATGATGACGGCATATCAACCTGGGCCAAAATCAATTATCATTTGATTCATAAAGGTGAGGAGAAAAAGCCCGATATTCTTGTTGTTCTCGAAGATATTACCCGCGCAAAGGCCATGCAGGAAGCCATCGCCCAATCTGAACGCGAAAATACTCAGTTAAAAGCCATTGCTGAAGATCCGGATCTTTTTTGCGAATTCCTCACTGAAACCAAAAAAATGCTCGATCAGGTGGTTGAAAATTCGCATCAATTGGCCAGCGCAAGTGATCCCAAACCACTGGTTAATGATATGTTTCGTGGGGTACATACCATCAAAGGAACGGCAGCCTCCTTCGGACTCGGTGCTATCAGTCAATTGGCCGCAGAGCTTGAAAATAGTTTGGATGATCTCAGACAAGCCGATCAAATTGATACACAAACCATTGATGATACACAAAAAGCTCTCGAAGAACTCAATAGAGAAACCGATGAAATGGTTGAAAAAACAGAACAGCTGTTGGGCCAAAAAATTGGTGGTGGTGACACGGTTATCAGAGTATCTGCCAATGATATTAAATCCTTGATTGAACGTGTATCAAGCATGCCCATTCCAACAAACGAACGGGAATCCATTGTCGGGACGCTTCAATCGTTCAGAAATGTTTCTGTGAAAAAAGGCCTGGGTCAGGCGTTGAAAATCATTCCTGGATTGATCGAACGTCTGGATAAAGAGGTTGTATTTGAATTAATTGACAATAATGTTGGACTGGACTGCGACTTGTCCAGAGAATTGAACACGCCGTTTGTTCATTTAATTCGAAATGCATTTGATCATGGTATTGAATACAGTGAAGATCGTGTTGCCAATGGTAAGTCTGAACAAGGTCGTGTCGTATTGACTGTCAAAGAGGATACCCATCATTTAACATTAATTTTATCAGATGATGGTAAAGGGCTTGATCCTGAACAACTTAAAATTTCTGCCATAGGAAAAGGCTTGATTACTGAAGAAGAAGCAGCCAATATGCAGGATATAGATGCCCAACGTTTGATCTTTAAACCAGGTTTTTCTACGGCTGAAGTGGTGAGTGATGTTTCCGGCCGTGGGGTTGGAATGGATGCCGTTGTCCATACCATTGAATCCATATTGGCCGGTCAGGTGGCTATTGAATCTACATTAGGAAAAGGGACAACCTTTATTATTCAGATTCCAAAAAATCAAATGATTGAAACACAATCAGATAATGCATTATCAAAACAAGCATTTGGATATTGTAAGGGATGTTTTTATGAATTTACTCCAGATGGATTGGGCGGATATACAGCAAAACCTGTCGATGTCAACGCTGTTCCCAATCAACTGTTAAAAAAATGGAAAACCCGGGATTTTATTTCATCTGAAAAATATCCTGACATATAATTTTCAGCCCATTGCGGGAATTTTCAGAATTAATCATATCAAAGTACTTGATTCTTAAAGCCTTTTAGCGTAAAAGTGATACTTTAGTTTTCGTTCCAACGAGTATTCTAATATAACTGTTGACTTAATTGAACAGGATTTTGGACTTATGAAAGTGACGATCTGGGGCAGTAGAGGTTCAATCCCCGCTTCTATCAAAGCAGAGAGCATCCGAAAAAAAATATTTACCGCCATTGATATCGCGAAAAATGTGCCGCTCAATGATGCCAATGATATCAACCGGTTTATTGATGAGAAACTGCCATTTTGTGTTCGTTCAACCTATGGCACCAATACATCTTGTGTTGAACTGAACGAAAATGAGGGTGAATACTTTTTGCTGGATGCCGGTAGTGGATTGAGAGACTTTGGCAATACCATCATGCAAAAGGTAAAACAACCCTGTCGGTTTCATATTTTTCTTTCGCATTTGCACTGGGATCATATTCATGGCTTTCCTTTTTTTACACCCGCCTTTATTAAAGGGAACCGCATTGATTTTTACGCCTTTCATGACCAACTGGAATCGGCATTTGTCAGCCAGCAAGGGTCACCCTATTTTCCGGTTCCTTTTGAATACATGCAATCGGATAAACATTTTCATCTGTTAAAAACAAATGAATCCTATGATATCTGTGGGTTTACTGTCAAAGGTATTGAACAGGCGCATCATGGAAAATCATATGGTTATTCATTTGAAAAAGATGGCAAAAAAATTGTTTATTCAACAGATTCAGAGCATATCCTGGATTATGATCATAATCTACAGCCCTTTATCCAATTCTTTCAAAATGCCGACTTGCTCATTTTTGATGCACAGTATGCACTGATGGATGTCATCCAGTCCAAAAAAACCTGGGGCCATTCCAGCAATGTGGTTGGATTGGAGCTTGCTGTTCGGTCCCGGGTCAAGCATTATTGCATGTTTCATACAGAACCTACCTACGATGATGAAAAACTGGACACCATATTAAAAGAAACACAAGCCTATCACTCCATGTATTCTCCAGAAACCCACATGAAAATTTCCATTGCTTATGATGGCTTGATTATTGAGGTTTGATCAGTGAACGCAGAACAAATCGCAAAGAAATCAAGCTTGAAAGAGCCCCCCATTTTTATGATGATTTTTTACATTCGTAAACATATAACCATTTTATTCTATTAGGAGAAAACAGATGAACTCCTGGAAAAATCTTTCCATTGGAAAAAAACAGGCTGTTGGCTTTGGTGCCGTTCTTATTTTATTGATTATTTTAGTCATATCAAGTTTTAATGGTATTGGCCATATCGTAATGAATGCAAAGCAAGTTATCACAGGCAATCGGCTTGATGGATTACTGGCTCAAAAGGAAGTAGATCATTTGAACTGGGCCAATCAAGTGAATGCCTTATTGACAGATGAATACTTAAACTTTCAAACAGGCTGATTGATCATTTAAAATGGGTTTCAACCGTGGCACAAGAAATTGCGGAAGAATCTGCTGGATTGTATACGTATCAGGCCAAGCTAAAAAATTCAACAGAGGCTATCATGAGCATCATTAAGGCTATTGCTGAAAATGAACAATTGGGAGATATTCCAACAAGAAAAAAAATGGCGTTGGATATGATTAACACCGCTCGATATGGGGATAAACAAAATGGATATTATTGGATTAATGATCTTAACAGAGTGATGGTCTTACATCCCATTAAACCACAGTTAAACGGTAAAGATTTATCGGATTTTAAAGATCCCAAAGGAAAATTTATCTTTAAAGAATTTGTGGATATTTGCCAGCGACAGACCAGTGGCTTTATATGCTATCACTGGCCTTATCCGGGCAGAGAAAATCCTGTTCCCAAAATTTCCTATGTTTCTTTATACAAACCCTGGGGTTGGGTCATCGGAACGGGTGTTTACCTTGATCACACCAATGAGCGACTATTAAAACGCGCTGAAAATTTCGCTTCAAATATTCCTTTTTCTTTTAGTGTTCAGAAAGATCCTTCTTTATGCAAATTAGGAAAATACTTGACACGTCCTGAAACCCAAAATCTTATGAAGGAATTTCCAGAACTGAAACAATCCCTGGATGCATTACAGGTACCTCATCACCGTTTACATCAGTCTGCCATATCCATTGAAAAAAATATTAACGAATTGAATTTCATTAATGCAATGAGGGTTTTTCAAACTGAAACCAGGGAGTCGCTAAAGGATGTCACAAAATATTTTACACAAGCGATTCATGCAGAAAAAACGTGTATTGATAAAGCAGATAAGGCAAACAGAATATATGCTGAGGTCTCAATTCCAGCCCTGAAAAAAATACAAGCGTTGCTAAAACAAATCAGAGGTGTTGCCAGATCAAATATCATGACAGATGCGATCATGCTTGAAAAAGCAACGGGTACCCAAAAGTATTTGATTCTTTGGGGACTGATTGCTGTTATTATCGGTATCATCATGGCCTTTGTTATTGCTCGGGCAATCATAAAACCAATTATTAAGAGTGCTGAATTTGCCAATCAACTATCTGAAGGTGATTTTACAGTAACCTTAGATATCCATCAAAATGATGAAATGGGTACGTTAGCAAAAGCTTTAAATAAAATGGTTTCAACATTGAATCTCATGTTTAAAGATATTGCAGATGGTGTAAAAACACTGGCCGCTTCTTCAACAGAATTATCCTCGGTGTCTCAACAGTTATGCACGGGTTCAGATTTACAAACATCAAAAGCAAACAATGTTGCTGCTGCTGCCGAAGAAATGAGCGCAAATATGCAAACCGTTGCATCAGGGTCAGAACAGGCATATTCCAATATAAACACTGTTGCTTCAGCGGCAGAACAAATGAGTACAAGCATTGCCCAGATATCACTGAATGCTGAAAATGCACATAAAGCCACCAGCAATGCTGCCATTCAAGCCCAAGAAGCATCAATTCGCGTTAATGAACTGGGTAAGGCTGCAAAAGCCATTGGAACAGTAACAGAAACAATCACGGATATATCTGAACAAACCAATCTTCTGGCATTAAATGCAACCATTGAAGCTGCCCGCGCAGGTGAGGCTGGAAAAGGCTTTGCTGTTGTTGCCAATGAAATAAAGGAGCTTGCAAAACAGACGTCTCACGCGACGGATGAAATTCAAAAACAAATTGAAGGTATTCAAAACTCAACCGTCGGGACTGTCTCAGAAATAGAACAGATCACAAAAGTGATTAAAGAACTTAGCGAAACGGTATCCAATATTGCAAGCACAATTGATGAGCAATCAAATGCAACAAAAGAAATAGCCATGAATATTGCTCAGGCATCAACCGGTTTACAGGATGTCTCAAAAAGTGTTAGTGAGGTTAACCTGACATCCAGAGACATTGCACAAAATATTTCTGAAGTGTATCAATCTTCCACAGAATGCTCTAGCGGAAGTATGGATATACAAACCAGCGCAACCCGGTTAAGTGAATTTGCTGAACGCTTGAAACAAATGGTTGATCAGTTTAAATTTAAATAAGAACTACACTTGTTTCACAATCTTTTTCATAGGATAATTTTGACCATTTTAAAAAAAATCTGACAGCTGCAACAATTTGAAATGGGATAAAGAGTTGAACGTTCCAACAGTCTTCGTTGGAGCGTTCAACTCTAATTGATTCCAATTTGGGTTTTTATTTTTCTTATGTTAGATGTGCTGAAACCTTGGAAAGACTCTTCAACCTGAAACAGCGGAAATAATTTTCATCTTGTTTTTCCGATCATAATATGTCATTTGAAACATTTTTCTCATTGTACACGCGAGGGCCGTTTATTTGAAAGATTGATGACTTTCGCATGATTAACACAATTAATTTTATTTTAGAAATGGTTGAAGGATTTATTATCATGGATGCATATCAACATATTGAACAACAATTTATTGAAGAAATTGCGTCAGCAGCATCCTGCCAGGCGTATCAAATTGTTGCTGCAGATAAGTTATTGGCTGAGGGGGCAACATTACCTTTTATTGCTCGTTACAGAAAAGAAGCAACAGGTTCTTTGCTGGATGAACAACTTGAAATTGTTGCCAAACAGCGAGATTATTTTATTGAACTTTCCCAACGTCGAGATACCATCCTTGCCAGTATTGAAGAACAGGGAAAATTGACAGATGAACTGGAATCGGCCATACGAGCAGCTCGAAACAAACAGATTTTGGAAGATTTGTATTTACCCTATAAGCCCAAACGAAGAACCCGGGCTCAAATTGCCCGAGAAAAAGGTTTGGAACCCTTATCTGATGAAATTCTGACCGGGACCCGCACAAACGATATCCCAGAAGCCCTTGCTGAAAAATATGTGGATTTAGAAAAAGGTCTTGAAACCATTGAAGATGTTTTGGCTGGTGCCAGGGACATTTTGGCTGAAACTTTTGCAGAATCTGTTGAGAATCGTACCCATTTAAGAAATACAATCATTCGTGATGCCAACCTGGAATCACGGGTGCTTATGGGACAGGAAGATGCCGGCAAAGATTATCAAGATTATTTTGAGTTTAGCCAACGTGCTTTTGATGTCCCCTCTCATAGAATGTTAGCGATTTTAAGAGGCGAACGAGAGGGTTTTTTGATTTCATCCATTAAAATTGATGATGACACTGAAATTGAAGCGTTAAAAAATTCCTGGGGGATGCCGATGGATTCCCCTTGTGGCATCCAACTCGCTAAAGCCTCAGCAGATGCTTATAAGCGACTGCTTCGGCCATCCATCACCAATGAAGTTAGAAATGAATTGCAAGAGGCCTCAGAACTGGAAGCCATCTCTGTTTTTAGAACCAATTTAAAAGCGTTGCTCATGCAATCCCCTTTTGGACAACAGACTGTTATGGGATTGGATCCGGGATATCGAACAGGATGTAAGATGGCTGTTGTTGGTACGACGGGCCAGGTTCTGGACACAGGTGTTCTTTATCCTGTTCCACCGAATGAACGAATAGAGCAAGCCACGCAAACAATTATTCAAATGGTTAAAAAACACAACATTCGTGCCATTGCCATTGGTAATGGCACGGCCAGCAGAGAAACAGAATTTGTTGTAAAAAATGTTGTCAAAGAGGCTGCACTTGAGCCCATTGTTGTCATCGTTCCAGAAACAGGTGCATCGGTCTATTCCGCATCAAAGGTGGCGCGTGAAGAAATGCCTGATCTCGATGTGGCCATTCGTGGCGCTGTTTCCATTGCCAGACGCATGCAGGATCCTTTGGCTGAATTCGTAAAAATTGAACCACGATCGTTGGGCGTTGGCCAGTATCAACATGATGTCAACCAAAAAGCACTGGAAAAAGAACTGACTTTGTCTGTTGAACAGGCGGTCAATACGGTGGGTGTCGAACTTAATACTGCCTCAGCCTCTCTCTTAAAATATATATCCGGCCTTTCAGAACGAATTGCTCGTGAAATTATTGCCACTCGAAACAATCAAGGGCCATTTATATCCCGAAAAGATATTTTGAAAGTGAAAGGTCTTGGACCTAAAACCTTTGAACAAGCCGCAGGTTTTTTGAGAATACAAGGTGCACAAAACCTGTTGGATGCTACGGCTGTTCATCCAGAACGGTACGGACTGGTTGAAAAAATGGCAGCAGTTATGAAGACGCCATTGAATGATCTGGTTGGCAATCCTGATGCTGTAAAGAAAATTGATTTCAATCAATTCATTGATGACGCGCAGGGAATTGGAAAATACACACTGGATGATATTCGAGAAGAATTGCTCAAACCCGGTAGGGATCCACGTCCGGAGTTTGAAGCACCCAAATGGCGAGATGATATTCGCACCATCGAAGATTTAAAAGAAGGCATGACACTTGAAGGGCGCGTTTCAAATGTTGCCAATTTTGGTGCCTTTGTTGATATTGGCCTCAAAACAGATGGCCTGGTGCATATTTCAGAGCTGTCAAATAAATGGGTGGATGATCCACAAAAGGTCGTGCAAGTGGGTAAGATTGTCAAAGTTATGGTTAAAGATATTGACCATCAACGGAATCGTGTGGGACTATCGATGAAGGCCCTTATGGAAGATGCATACAAAGGCCAATCAAAGCCTGAAAAAAATCCAAAACGTTCATCCAAAAAAATAAAAAACGATACATCAACGATCCAAGACTTGATGCAAAAGTTCAATCAAAAGTGATCTTGCGGATCTTTATTTTATGAATGAGGTAGAAGGTTGATAGTGAAACGTTGGATTGCATGGCCTGCATCCGGGTTAATCCTGTTATTATTGTTTATGGGATGCGGTTCCATGCACACAAAAAAGATAGATACACCTGTCAAATTAACGGCATGTCATGCTTCTTTAGATATTTCTGTCTTAAATAAATGTACACCAAAATCGTCTTCCTGTCGGTTTATGCCCTACCATCTTGATAAACCTCAAACACAAGAACTATTGAATTTTATTCTTCATGGTAAAAAAAATGCACGCATCGTAAGCCAGGATTTCACTCAGATAAAAATACTTGTCAATCCATCAAGATGGCTATTTACCTATTCCGTAGATATTTTCTTTGATGATGATAACCGTTTGATTCGTGTGTGTACCAATAATTCCCGCGATTGGTTCAATGGTGCAGATGACTTTGCGGATCAACTTTACAGCAATTATTTGAATGTCGTTAGAAAGGGGTGAGGTAAATAGTTGCATTTGCCAGTTGGGCAAAAAATGAGGGACGCCCCCCAAAAAAAGTAGGGTATACTCGTCGGGCGCATTCCCAAAATGAGTAAGAAAAGAGCCTGAATACGAACGACAAGAAAAAACAATGGATAATGAGCAAAAAACATGTTATAAAAATGGACACTATTCAAATGAATATTTTAAGGAGGAAGAATGACGATGTTTAGAAATATAAAAAAGAAATGTTTTAATGTTTCTTCAAAATTTTTAGGGGCAAGTCTTTTTGTGGTCTTTTTACTGCTTAACTTTCAACCATCATTTGCTGCTGATCCATATATGTGCTTGATGAAGTGTCAGGTTAATTGTGAAAATTATGCAGATCAGCAAAAAGAACTTCGCTCTAAAGGAGATCAAGTTGGCGGGCCGGCTGATGTTTATGATGGCTGTATTGAGCCCTGTTTTTGGCGATGCGATACTGACAAAGGTGACGGCGTTCGAGCCTGCCGTTTGGAATGGGACGACAACCTTGGGGAATGCCTACGTGAAGGCAGATTATCAAAAAATATGTGCTGGCAATTATGGAGAAAATACAGTGAAAAATGTTTTGGAAACATAAATAAATAATTATTTTTTTATTTATATTATTAAAAATAACAATGGATACATGTAATATATTCCCCTCATGATATCTTGCAATTGTTTTTATCCCATCATTTTCTATTCAAAATAAAATGATAATAGTTAATAAATTAAAAAAGTTAATACTTCTCATGCACAGATTTTCACAAAAAGATTTTGGCAAGGTCAGAGAGGGGCAGAGGGGCAAAAAATTTTTTTAAAAATTTATTGTAAGATATTCCTCTTTTTCGTGTCTATATAATATATACTACGATTTTTTTAATACGCACGCATCTCGAATTATTCGAGTGAATGATGTTCAAATAATCAAATTTAATATATGCTCTTTCTTTTTATACGATTTATTTATCATGTTATGGCATGAGAATTGCTGAAAAAAACTT
This sequence comes from Deltaproteobacteria bacterium, assembly GCA_002753725.1. Classification (GTDB taxonomy): domain Bacteria; phylum Desulfobacterota; class Desulfobacteria; order Desulfobacterales; family Magnetomoraceae; genus Magnetomorum. The sequence continues at coordinate 20,429 of PEAL01000013.1, read as the reverse complement.
GCCATACGCCTGGAAATATCTATCGTTTTATTAATATTTTGGACATAAAGCGTTTATAATGTTTTGTTTTCAAAAGATTCCTTACGAAAAGGCTATATCAGGAGGAACCGATGAAAAAATTAATTATCTTTTATGTTTTTATGAGTTGTATTTGTTTTCTGTCAACAGTTTATGGTGATAGTAACAGTCAACCGCTTGAAATTCAGTCCGGCGGGTCATCTGTTTTGCAGCGCATTAAAGATTCAGGTATTATGAAAGTTGGTATTAATCCTTACTTTAAACCGTTTTCTTTTATCGAAGATAATAAACGGGTGGGGATTGACATTGACATGGCAACATATCTGGCAAGACAATTAGGTGTGAAATGTGAAACCGTTGTACCCAAGCGATTTTCAGATTTGATCCCCATGCTTCAAAAAGGTCATATTGATCTGATCATGGCGGATATGAGCAAAACATTTGAACGTGCGAAAGCCATCAATTTTGCTGACCCTTTTTTTAAAACCGGCCTTTCGATTATGATTAATAAAGCGAAAGCAGGTAGAGATAAAATCCCTCTGGATTTATCATATGATGTTTTCAGTTCAAATTTAAAACGGCATCAAAAGGAAAAAGATTTGATTATCGCTGTTACACGCGGAAAAGCACCATCGAGAATTGTCCCTGCCTATTTTCCTTTTGCACAGATTAAAAAATTTGAAACCAATGACAAGGCTGCACAAGCCGTACTTGATGGTCAAGCCCATATCATGATTCACGATGAGCTATTTTTGAAAGTATGGATCAATGATCACCGTCAGGATACTCTCTATAAAGTCGTTGTTTTCCCGGAACCTTTTAAAACGGATTATTATGCATTTGCTATTCAAAAAGGAAATCAAGAATGGCTCAATCTTTTGAATGTATTTGTCATGGAGTTGAAAACTTCCGGATATTTTGATCTCTTAATAAATAAGTATATGAAATAATTGTTTTCAATCCAAGGAGGCATGAATGAAAGACAAAAAGAAAAAAGGAATTGATCTTCAGTGGCAAATTCTTATTGGAATTATTGCAGGGATTGTTTTTGGTATTTTAATATATCAAATTTCTGGTCCCGGTGTATCCAGTGGCCCGATTTTTTTAATGAAAGTATTTTTTAAATATGCGGGAGATATTTTTATTCGTTTGCTTCGAATGATGATCGTTCCTCTTGTCTTTGCATCGATATATATGGCTGTTGTCAATTTAGGAGATATCCGGGAACTGGGTAAAATTGGCGGAAAAACAGTTGCATACTACATGGCAACAACGGCTTTGGCTGTCTTGTTAGGATTATTACTGGTCAACATCATTCATCCTGGACACGGCATTGATAAAGAAGCCCTTGCTGCCCTCAATATCAGCACAAGCATTCCACATGAGGTTGCTTCTCAGGATGTCAGTGAACGTAGTGCTGCTGTGATTATTGTCGATACCCTTGTGAACATGATTCCTAAAAATCCCGCAGCGGCGATGGCTGAAGGTGATGTGCTTCAAATTATTTTCTTTACCATCTTTTTTGGGATTATGGCCGCTGTCGTAGGGAGGGATTCAAAACCCATTACAGATGTCATTAATGGACTGGATATGATCATGCAACGGTCCGTCATGGCGGTCATGGTTATCGCGCCATATAGTATTTTTTGTCTGGTCTCCGCAATTTTCATGGATCTTGGACTGGACGCACTCTTTGCTTTGGGAAAATATGCTTTTACTGTTATTTTAGGACTGCTCCTTCATGCTGCTGTCACCTTATCCGTGCTGGTGATGATTATTGGACGATATAGCCCGATTAAACTGTTCAAAGCACTCTCTCCGGCCATTATGACCGCCTGGTCTACAGCATCTAGTGCAGCAACACTGCCACTGACCATGGACTGTCTCACTCAAAAAGCAGGCGTCGATAAAAAAATTACCAACTTTGTTCTTCCTTTAGGTGCAACGGTCAATATGGATGGAACAGCGCTATATGAATCCATAGCTGTCATTTTTATTGCTGAATTGATGGGTATCGATCTGACGATCGGTATGCAAGCCATTATCTTTATCACTGCAACCCTTGCAGCCATTGGTGCGGCAGCGATTCCAGGTGCGGGCCTCGTTACAATGGGTATTGTTTTAACTGCTGCAGGGATGCCGCTTGATGGCATTGGTTTGATTCTGGCCATTGATCGTATTCTTGATCAATTTCGAACGGCTGTCAATGTGTGGGGAGATGCAACAGCGGGTATCGTGGTGGGGCGCTTAGAAGGTGGTATATCGGATGAAATCGATACAAAATAATATTGCATTTTAAAGAGGTTCCCCCTTTTTGTTTTTTTGCAGGTTACACCTGTTAAATATTGAGGTGATCTTATGAAATTTCCTAAAATGATTCAATCATTTATGCTACATAATGTGTCAACAGCATGCGTTTTTAAGGGAAAACCCCTTTACAGCGCCCATTATATGAAAATCGGAAGTTATATGAATCTGTTGATTCATAGCAAGGCTGATAAAAATGGTGAGCAGTCATTTTCAATAGAAATTAAAGGTTCAGTGATTGAAAACATGCAATCTCTTGAAGAGGCTATTGAAATTGCTGAAGAATTGCTCATTGAAAATAACATGTTTATGGGTTGATATCCTATGAATCATTTGATCGATCAAATCAAAAATCATCCGGATTACCATGATGCAGGGATGATTTTATGCCATGAAGGCATTGTCCGAAAAACGTCTCGTGATGGTAAAACAGTTACCGGATTGCGTGTGCATGTTCACCATCAAAAATTGCAAGAGACGTTGGACTTTTATAAGAAACGAAACGGCATTATTGACATTCTTTTTGAAATCAACGATAAGGTTGATTTAAATATCGGTGATACCATCATGCGTCTTGTGGTTGCTGGAAATATTCGCGAAAATGTCATTTCCACATTGACAGATTGCTTGAATACGATCAAATCTACGGTTACCCATAAAACAGAATATTATGAAACAAATGCCTGAAAATCATTCCCTGACTCACCTGGATAAACAGGGTGCTGTTCGCATGGTTGATGTCTCAAATAAACCCATTACAACACGTACAGCAATTGCCCAATGCGTTGTAAGGATGTCGCCAGACGCTTTTCAGATCATCATGCAAGACACGGGTAAAAAAGGAAATGTTATAGAAACAGCGCGTATTGCCGGAATTATGGCAGCTAAAAAGACATCAGAACTTATCCCCCTATGTCATCCATTGACACTCACACAAGTCCAAATTGATTTTTTCCCATCCAAGGACAATCAAAGTATCTCCATCCAAAGCATGGTCAAAATTGATGCCAAAACAGGTGTTGAAATGGAAGCCATGACTGCGGTTTCTGTTGCAGCTTTAACCATTTATGATATGTGCAAAGCTGTCGATAAAAGCATGGTGATAACGGATATTTGCCTTTTGAAAAAAACAGGTGGGAAAAGCGGTGTGTATCAAAGGGAATCCATATAATGTGGGCATTATCACCGTTTCCCTGTGTAAAACTTTCAAATATATCGAAATTATTGTATTGAATGATACTGTTGGGAACGGGTCACTGTGGATAATCGCGAAAAGGCTTTGAAACAAACATTTCATCTAAGCGCCTGGCTTAAAGCCGATGATACGAAAAGACTCGTTTCAAATTTTTTTTCATTAGCTGTTTTGCAAGGCGTCAATTATATACTTCCATTTGTCACGCTTCCCTATCTTATCAGAGTTTTGGGTGCAGAATATTTTGGGCTGATCGCATTTGCAAATGCAATGATTACCTATTTATTAATTGTTACTGATTATGGTTTTAATCTAACGGCCACAAGAGATATTTCAATTTACCGGAATGATAACAAAAAAATTATTGAAATTTTCAGCGCTGTTATGATTATAAAAATAGCCTTGATGTCTGCCTGCTTCCTTTTATTGTGTATCCTTGTAATGAGTTTTGAAAAATTTTCTGAAAATTCGTGTATTTATTTTTTTACATTTGGAACAGTCATCGGTCAGGTTCTTTTTCCAGTCTGGTTTTTTCAGGGAATGGAGCGGATGAAGTATATCACTTATCTCAACATTCTGGCACGATCCTTCTTTACTGTTGCAATATTTATCTGCGTAAAAGATAGGGATGATTTTTATATCGTTCCAATATTGTCATCACTGGGATTTCTTGTTGCTGGTTTGTTATCGCTATTGATTGTTAAAATAAAATTTAATATACGGTTTGAGTGGCAAAGCAGGCAGATGATCCTCTCTTATTTAAAAAAATCCTGGAATGTTTTTATTATTGATTTTATGCCGAATTTGTACAATAATTTTTCAACATTCTTACTTGGTTTTGTTGCCTCTATGGAAATGGTTGGCTATTACTCTTTAGCAACCAAAATAATAGATATTTTTAATAATTTTATATACGTTGTCAGAAATGCCACATATCCATATTTGAATAAAAATTTTGAACAATTTTCGATTATTTCTCAAATGACTTTACTTACAGGCATCTCATTTTCTATTGCTATCGTTTGTTTATCCAATAGTTTATTTTATATTATTTTTGGTGACATGATTCAAAAAAGTTTATTGTATGTCTATATCCTGGTCTTAAGTCCTTTCTTTCTATCTGTTTCCGTTGTGTTTGGAAGCAACAAACTTCTGGTCTTAAAAAAAGATCAAGAAATGAAAAATATAACGATACTGTTTTCTCTTTTTGGCTTTATTATGGCAATTTCTCTGATTCCATTATATGGCGCAGTAGGCGCAGCCACGACTGTTATATTAACCAGAGGATTTATGGCATATCTGACATACAACACAGCAAAAAAAATTATATAGCAGGTTAAGATATATAGATTTTCAGAAAAATTTCTGTATTTATTTGCCAATTAAGAAAGGATATTATGCGTCCAATACAATTCATCAAAGAAAAACTATTTAAGCATCTGAGTTTTAAACAAATCAACCGTTTAAGGAAAATAAAATGGATATTTTACAGTCTATTTATTAATGACGCGAGAGACATAAAACGATTCCATTCTAATGAACTTGAAATTGTCATCATCGAACATCTTGTACCGATTTTTTTGAAAGATTCACAACCAACACTGTTGGATATAGGCGCCAATATTGGCGGATATTCATATTATTTAGCGCCATTAATCGCTAAATTCAATGGCCAATGCATTGCCTTCGAACCTAGGTTGAATATTTATCAACGTTTAAAGAAAAATGTTATTTGCAATAACTTTACAGCTGAACGATTAGCGCTATCCAACGTAAATGGTTTTTTTAATTTGTATTTACCAACCAGTCATGGATGTTCTTCATTTATTTACCGCCCTGAATTTGAAGGGCTTACAACTGAAGAAGTTCCTGTGTCCAAATTGGATGATTATGTCAAGAACAACGGGATTAAAGCCATTGGTTTTATTAAAATTGATGTTGAAGGCCATGAAATAGAAGTCATTGAAGGTGCTGTTCATACAATACAAGAATTCCATCCGATTCTATTATGTGAATCAGAAGACAGATATATCCGGCACTCCGGTAAATCGACCCAAATGTTTATTGATATCATGATTAAGCTGAATTACCAGGTCTACGTTATTTCAAAAAAGAAACTAAAAATACTTCCCATTGAAGAGATTACGATTCCAAAAGAAAAGCACGGTCAGGATGAATATTTTTACAACTACTGGTTTTTCCCAAAACATCTTGACAAACAATTATTGGATTTTTTTAATAATTGTTTAAAAAAGATAATCATTGAGAATGATACAATTATGATACGGAGTGAATCATAAAACATTAAGATGAATCGAACAGCATCCATGCATTTTTTCCTGTTCAGACAGATCCCATATTATATTCTTGACAAATATTCTTGACAAATATTTTTGAATAAAATAGAAAATATGAACAAGATTCATTTAATAGGCGTCTATTTATTTTTGAACACCTAATTTTTAAAAATTTTTTCAAACCGTATATTAATCAAAAAAGGAGGAGCAATGGGAAACAGTCTTTACAAAATTATTGAATTGGTTGGAACAAGTTCAACATCCTGGGAAGATGCTGCAAAAACTGCTGTTGAAGCAGCAGCCAAAAGTCTTCGAGAGGTCAGGGTCGCGGAGATTGACCGGCTGGATGTTAAACTGGAAGATGGTAAAGTGACCACATATCGGGCACGGATCAAATTATCGTTCAAGTATATTACTTGATAATACCCCCCACAAAAAAATGGGGCCACATTTTTATTGGTCATTAACCGTTTTACGATTTTCAAAACGAGACATGTAAAAGTATTAATGGTCAATAAAAATGTGACCCCATTTTTATAAAAATTTGATTTCGTTCTCTATTTGCCTAACATTCCTTCTTTAACACTAAAAAAAGTTTTTTCATTGTTCTTCATGCCTTCCTAATATTAAAAATTTCTTAATGAAATAATACTCGAAACGTAACACTTCGATTCATCTCTCTATCAAGGGATGAACGTGCCTGGCGCAAAGGTTCTTTATCGCCCACGCCGATGGCGGTCAAATAGCGTGCATTGGTTCCTGCCTCACGTAAAAGGCTTAGAACTCTTTCTGCGCGTTTTTGGCTCAACTCCAGGTTGGCTTTTTCTGTACCCGTATTATCGGTGTGGCCGACAATTTCAACATGCCCGGTACCAACTTTAGTAATAATATCATTTAATTGAGATATTTCACCCGAAAGAGTTTCAATCATTTTTTCCTGGTTGGGCACAGGAATAGAACCGCCAATTCGAAACAAAAATACATGGCTTTCAATACGTTCCTTGATCATTGCAAGCTCACTCACATCAATATCAACCAGATTGGTATCATTAACCCTGACAATACCGGGCATATTACGCACTTTCTGCTTCATCTTTTTGATCCATTGATGAGGCGCAGAACCGGTTAATGTCAATGTGCCATCGTTAAAATTCATGAATACTGTTTGGGGAGGTTCAAGTTGAACACTGACCCGTGCAAGAAAAAGCTCACTGGCATTTAAATCAAAAAGATTATCTTCTTCCAAACGAATAATTCCAGGAATAACAGTTGCTTTATTTCGCGCGGTTTTAATCCAGGCACCTGATGCCAGGCCAGAAACGTACAATATGCCATTTTTACATCTAAAAGATACGGTCTCAGGGGCTTCAAGTATTTCTCGCGCCCGTTGACTGATAATATCAGGGTGAAGCGCAAAATAGGGCTCCCATTCTGCGGTGACACGCTTGGGATCAATGTCCATTTCAACTAAAAGGACAGAAGGATCAATGGCCATGGGGTCGCGCAGTCCGGATACATAATAATGATGCCCCCTTTTTTCTTGTTTGGTGATAACAATCCCATGAGCGTCGTTCAGTCGGTTGATATATCGATTCCATAGTATGTTTGATCTGATAGAAAAATATCCCCATAAACAAAGAATCAACACTAAAAGAGTTGCAACAGCCCATAATGGTTTAAAGTTGGTTTCTTTTTTTCCGTATTCAACTTTCAGGCAGGACTTGAGAAGATCATCACAGGATCGAAAAGGTTCGGCGTTGCCTTCAAACTGATTCAGTTCTTCGCGAAGATCATCTTCAATTTTATTCAATGTTTTTTTGAAAACCTGTCGCAGTTCAAAGGATGGTGTTCCTCGGATGACCCCTGCAAGCATTAAATGAGTGCCTTGCTCTACCCATACGGTATGATTACCCAATTGAAGCGAATTTACAGAAGGATCATTTATATGTGTTGCAGAAGATTGAATAGCTTTAAGGGTTTCAGAAAACATGTTGGCTTCTTCAATGGCTTCATCTTTAAACTCTGAAACATGTTGCAATACCGAACCACTGTCTCTATGGATAATAAACACCTGTTCAACACGGTATCTGAGGGTATGAAAATGAATGATTTCATCCATTGTTTTTTTTGAACGGATAGACTCTATGCGCCATCGGATGCCCTTGGGAGAAAAATTCCGGACAAAAAAATCATTGATCGATTCCAGTTTATTTCTGACTTTAATATAAACCGCTGTCTTGAGGCTTTCGCCCATGACCGGAACAATCGCATCGGATATTGCTTGTGAATGGGTGCGCAAATAGGAATCAACACTGTCTTCAATCACTGGATGAAGCGCCTTGGACAGTTTTTTATCTCTGGATATACGATGAGCAATGGCTTCCGGCAGAACTCGACTGATTTCGATTGCACGAAGCGTTGGATCATCCAATCGTTTTTTGATATGATTTAGATCTCTTTTTTCCGGCCCCAGGAGCAGGTCTCTTAATTCATCCAGTTCTCGTGTATTTGATTCCTGGATTGCTTGTGGTGGAAACTCAGTTGCCATACAACCTCCGGACAATATTAAATGATTCTAGCCAACACATTATTGGCACTAAAGACTGAAACGGTCTGCCATATCCTTGAAAAAACCAACCAATTCTGTTCGTTCAATTTTACTTTGAATTTGCTGCCGATTCTTTTCAAGGATGGCTTCAGACAATGATTCAAATTCACTTTGCATATCTTCTTTAATCACCTGTATATGTTCGGTTATCTTGTTTGTCAGTGTATTCTCAATGGTTTGAACCTGGGATTGAATATCTTTGAATTTGCTTTTAAACTCATTTTCAAAAGTATCTAGTTTTGACACAAATTTTTCAAGAGATGCATACCGCTCTTTTTTTTCAATGTCGAGTTTTTCTGTATAGATTTCAAACTCTTTTTTTACCTGCTCGCTGATACGGGTGGTAAAGGATTCAAATTCAGATTTAATTTGAGTGTCTAATCCGGACAGGGTGTCTTGTGTCTGATCAAGCAGCTTGGCTTTGATTTCTTCAAATCGTTTTTCAAGATCAGTGAATCGGCTATCATACTGCTTGATCTGACCACCCAATAAAATGTTTCGAATGGTAGAAAGTTTTTGACTTTCCTCTATATCCTCATCTGCAATGCTGGCTGTTGATGCCACCTGTGGAATCATAGAAGCAGCTTCTGATATTGTATCAGCTTGTTTGGGTTCCAACTCGCTCATCGGTTATCCCTCCTTTTCGATCTTTTGGGTAAATGGGTAAACATCGCCCATAAAAATTTTTTATTCAAAAAATAGTTAACTGTTCTTGCGGAATGATCAAACAAAATGATTTCAGAAAAACTTTTTCAGCGTCTATAGACAAAGATTGATAACGCATTTGATAAACACTTCCCAAAAGTTTCATCTGAAAAAAATGTAATATAACACAGTCCGCATTGAAAAACAAACTGAATGAGAATCAATCTTTTTGCTTGATCTGAAGTTCCAATTTTATCAGGTCATACCACCGCTGAAAACGTTCCACAGCTTCAGAGACGATTGATCTCAATATAGCCATATCCAACGGTTTGGTTAAATAATCATTGGCACCAGATTCAAGAGCTTCAAAAACACGGTTTAAATCACTTGCGCCTGTGATCATAATCACTTGATTGGCAGGAGAATGCTGCTTGATAATTTTAACCAGTTTTAAACCATTTCCATCCGGAAGGTTGATATCCAAAATATACATTCGAGGATGACATTTTTCCATACTTTCAACCGCTTCTTCATAGGTTGATGCAAAAAGCATTTCAACATCATCAAAAAAAGAAAAATAACGTCCAATACTTTTTTGGATTTCGACTTCATCATCAACAACAAGAACTTTTATTTTATTATTCATAATAATAACCTCATGTTTTGGGATAATTATTTATGTGTCGTGAAAGGCAATATGATTAAAAACGATGCCCCTTTTTTTGTCGTTGGAACCAGAGATATGCTTCCATTATGTTTTTCAACAATTCCTTTGACAATGGAAAGTCCGAGACCGGTTCCCCGTGCTTTGCCTTTTGTTGTAAAAAAAGGGTCAAAAATATTATCAGCAATGGTTTCTGGAATTCCTGATCCATTATCCTGGATTCGGATATGAATTTTATCATTGATGCCTTTGGCAATAATATCAATTTTACCTGTTTGCTCGTCCACAGCATCGATGGCATTATTTAGAAGATTGACAAACACCTGGGATAAACTTTGATAATCACAAAAAACACTCAACGCTAAAGGGACATCCAAGTGTATTGATATACCCTTTTTTAATCGGTGTTGAAGCAATTTTAGAGCATCATCGATAATCGATAAGAGCTGAATCGTCTCTTTATTGACACCTCCCTGACGGGCGTATGTTTTTAAGCTATTGACGATTGAGGTTATTCTGCGACTTCCTTCGAGCATGTCATCAAATATATCCTCAATTTCATTCACTGTATTGATCAAGCGACCGGTTGAATCTTCAGCAATATGTTTTTTTAGAATGGGCCCTGCTGTTTTCCAAAATAGTTGAAGCACCTGAATATTTCCAGCAATGAATGTATTTGGATTATTAATTTCATGGGCCATACCTGCAGAAAAAGTGCCAAGTGTTGCCAGGCGATCGGCGTGTATCAGTTGACGGGTTCTGTCTTCAACCATTTGTTCAAGTTCAGCAGCATATTTTTCCAATTGAATTTTTTGATATCGTAATGTCAGATGTATTTTAACCCTTGCAATCAGTTCTTCTTCATCAAAAGGCTTAATAATGAAATCGACGCCGCCAATGGCCAATGCACCGGTCCGACTTTCGGGGTCTGTCAGAGCGGATAAGAAAATCACCGGAATTTCTGCTGTATGCGGATTGGCTTTCAATCTGCGACAGGTTTCCATGCCATCCATGTCAGGCATCATAATATCCATCAGAATCAAATCTGGTCTTTGCTCAGCCTGTATCAAGGCTTCCTGACCACTTCCAGCCTCTAAAACCTTATAGCCTGAGGGTTCAAGATGCGCTCGAACAACTTTCAAATTGATGGGGACATCATCAACAATAAGGATCGTGGGATAAACTGGAATGCTTGTTTCCATAATATATTCTTTTATTTAAAAATTGCACGCACCCTGTTGAACATGTTAGTTGCAATTTTCAGGTTTATTTTATTTTCTGATAATAAATGGCTTTTCCATGACGCATGGCTTTGAAGCGATCACAAATACCGGTTAAAAATTCTGATGATCCAATAAAGAGATAGCCATCTGGAACAATGACATTGGCAATGCGGTCAAACAATTTTTTTCGGTCTTCCAATGTAAAATAGATGGCGACATTTCGACAAAAAACAATATCAAATGTTCCCATACCAATGAGGGGTTGCATCAGATTAATTTTTTGAAACCTGACCATTTTTCGGATGTCTTCTTTTATTTGCCAATATTGATCTTCTTCAATAAAATATTTATCCATTTGTTGCTGTGTCAGGCCGCGAGATATTTCAAACTTATTATACCGCCCAGATTTTGCAATATCAAGGACAACATTGGAAATATCTGTAGCGGTCAACGAGATCTTATATTTATTAATATTCGTTATGGTTTCCAGGAGCGTTATGGCGATACTATAAATTTCTTGACCGGTTGAGCTGGCTGCACTCCAAATTCTGAGATGGCCTGGGAGGACAGTGCTTGATTTTTTTTCAAGGATTTCATTGATCAGTTTTGATTGCAACACTTCAAAGGGATTTTTATCTCTGAAAAATAACGTTTCAGGTGTTGTAATGGCATTGATAATATCGGTGTTGATCTTGCCTGTTCGATCAGAACGCGCTTTGTAATACAATTCACTGTATGACGCACAGCCATTGCTCTTTACAAGATTATCCAATCGTGTTTTGACCAGATACTCTTTTGAACTATCCAGGTGTACACCACATATTTCATAAATATATCCGGTCAGTACCTGTAATTCTTGTTGACTAATATTAAACATACATCGCTTTATGGTTATAATTTTCAAACAACAGAATCATCTTTAAGAACTTCTTCAATATCAAGAATAGCAATTAAGCCATCTTTCGTTTTATAAACACCCTCAAAATATTTCCCTTGAACACCACGAACATTTGACGGTGGTGGCGTGACCTTATTCCATTCTGCCGGGACGACCTCTGCGACACGATCCACAAGCATTCCGACATATTCATTTTGAGAATACACAATAATATTTCTTCGACTTGCGGTTGCTTCTGTTTTGGAAAGGCCTAATTTCTTACAGACATCGATAATGGTTACAATTCGACCACGCATATTTAAAACACCAACAACATGAGCCGGAGAATTTGGAACAGATGTTATTTCCATATTTTTATTGATTTCCTGGATTCTTAAAATATCCATTCCACAAAGCGCTTCACTGACATAAAATGTTGCCAAGTCAACTTTATCATTTTTTTCAGATGTTTGTTTGGACACACCAACCTCCATATTGAACGATTGATCAATAATTAATAAAAAAATAAAAAGCAGGCATGGACCTGCTGAGCGAAACGTTTAAATATAAATAAAATTTAACATTTGGTTAACATCGCTTGATACGCAAAATATCCCATATCAGGAACAAACGCAATGTCGCCATCTTTCAAAAGACATGTACCCACAAGTGTTGGATTTGAACTCAGATGCCTGCTCAATGGCTGGAGAACCGCATCTGTTTCAGATTCTTCAGCTTTATCAACAGCCAGGCCAAAACGTTGAGTCCCAATGTGACAAAAGACAAAGACGTTTCGATGTAAAACAGCATTGATAGTATGTTGAGATGCTTCCCTATAAATAGAAATAATTGGAATCCACTGATTTTCATATAAAATTATCATATGGTCACCGGTCTGGCGCAAATCAGTATTTTCAGAAAGTTCTGATCTCAAAGAATATCCCAGTACATTTATTCTTGGAATGATATAGGTTTGATGGTCAATTTCTACAGGGTATCCATTCAGAATTGTAAACGTACGCGGTAGGGTAAAGGTTAAAACAATACCTTTTTCAGGCTGCTGATTTTGTTGTAATTCCGAATTTATTGAATTCAATTGGTTCTGTTCCAAGTGGATATCTAAAAACGAATTTTCTGGGATGGGCATTCTATCAGGAGAAAAAAGTTCTAAGATTACATTTTGTTCATTTTCAACGATGGTCAGGGTAAATTGAGTGATAGCTTTTTTCTGTCCGCTGTTTTCACGAATACGTGAAAAGAAGAGAATCATCTTGATAATCGATCCTGTCAACGCATCAACTAATTGACGCAGAATCCGGCGATCCATAAGAATGTCCTCACCACTACAATTAATCCTTGCTTTATTTCCGGATTGAAAACCATAGTCACGAATATTGCGAATCAATTCCAAAGAACCTTTTGAGACAGGTGTTTTTTGGCCGGCATCAACAAGAGCTTGAAAATCTGTTAAAACAACTTTGATGCGATTGATAGCAATGTCTTTAATAGGGTCTTCTGCCATATTGGTGTTGAGCAAATAATCATACGCAAAATTTAGTTCACTGGCCAAACCGCTGAACCGTTCCAACTGCTCCTGGTTAAGAAGCGATAGCGGGCATTCTTGTTTTTGGATCGAATTGTTCTGAAAACAGTGTTTTTTTAGGCATTTATTGTTTTGAGGATTTACAAGGTCATCAAATTCATTTTTCAGTTCATAGACCTTATGGGGGGATATGTTCAATGCAGTGACCAATTGTTCATGCGTGAGTGATGAGGCAAGAAGAATAAAGTAGGGTATGCCAGGAAGAGATATATTTTCTTCAAGGGTCCCAACGCTTTTGATATCCAGGAGACTATCGATCATTTCACCATGCTGTTGAACAAATCGGACCATGTTCAACGGCGTATCGTTTTTTTCCTGAACATCCCGTATAAGATCGTACTCCAGAATATAAACCGTTTTGCCTTGATCCAAAGCCTGCTGAATATTAAATTCAGGTATTTGAAAAGCATGGCGCCCATCAGGCAATGGGATGTTTCGAATGTGAGTCACTGAATCTTTTTTATCATCAGGAAGAACCGCTGACGTCAAGCCTGTTAACATGACCGATTGTTCATCAATATCAATTTCTTTTTGTGTGTACTGTTGCCGGGTCAATTGCAAAAGGCGGTCACACCCTTGTAAGAGAAGATTGATGACTTCAGGGTTTGGAACAAGTTTTTCATTACAAATCAACCCCAATATATTTTCAAGTTTTTGGGACAATTCTTTGATTTTAGAAAGGCCCAAAATACTTGCACCACTCTTTATGGCATGCATTGAGCGAAAGATCTCCCCTGCAAAGGGAATATCAATTTTCGCCCCCATATCTTCAAGGGTGATCAGGTCTTTTTCAATGTCTTTCAAAGAACAATTGGATTCTTCGAAATATGTATTCAGGGTGTCAGCGTCAATCATCATAAGCTTATCCTTGATGAATCTCAAAATGTTGATCCAGACGCATTGTTTTAAACAGACTGAAAATATCTTCTGTTGCATGAATAACTGTCAGCTTACCATTCTTTTGCGATAAGGTATTATGCGTGGCGATAAATGCCCCCAAACCAACAGAATCTACCATTTCCACTCCTGATAAATCAATTTCAAGTTCGGTAATCCCTTCTTCAACGATCATATTTTGAAGTTCTTTTTTAAAATCAGCAACCATTGATGCGACAATATCTTTTCTGGGTGCAATTGTTTTTTTACTCATTGTTGATTTCTCCTTTGAAAATAATGTTTTTCTTTGTCTGTTATGTATCCATATTTGATACATTATTTCAATTTATATTATTCTTTTTTTTCAGGAAATTTAATGGTCAGTTTGACCTGATTACCTTTTGAATTATATTGAATCTGTTGACTGTAAAGTTTCATGATTTGAAGACCACGGCCGTGGTCTTGTGTATCATCACACTCTTTACTCATGGTTGCATCCCATGAAAAGCCCTTGCCTTCATCCGTAACATCTATTTCAAGTTGTTCGGGTTGATACACTATCGACATGGAAACGCTTTTTTTTTCATCGCAATGATTACCATGAGTGATTGCATTGATCAACGCTTCTCTGGTAATGAGTAATGGGTGAAATGCCTGGGATTTTTTACCAATACCTGTCAGAAAAATTCTCAACTCATCTGCCGCTCGATCAATATTTTGAAGTGCGGAAGAAAAGGTCATCTTTAAAATTTTTGCACTTTTTTGAATGTCAAACATCTTATACCTCCACTCCAAGCAATAGTAAATCGTCTTCCTGCTCTTGTTGTTGATCAAACAAAGCATGTTGAATTTTTTGAACGGCTTCATCAATGGGTAAATCAAAATTTTCAACACACAGTTTACCAAGAATTTCAATGCCTTCTTTTCTGGATTTACGAAGATCGCCAAAGCCTTCAATAAAGCCATCGGAATAAAGAAAGAATCGGTCGCCTTTTGCAACTTTCAGCTCAAGGGGCTTAAAAAAAACATTCTGAAAGGCACCAAGAATATCCCCTTCACCTTCATGCGCTTCATAGTGAAGATCTTTTTTATTGACATAAATAATTGGGGGATGGCCTGCATTGATAATGGTCAATCGGGATTGATGTCGATTAAGAAAACAATAACAGGCTGTTAGATATTTCCCATCAGGAGCGATAGCTGTCAACACCCGATTCATGGTTCTCATTGTTTCTTCAGGCTTGTTTGTAATGCTGGCATGTTGTGTTAAAAGTGCTTTTAATGCAGAGGTTAAATACGAACTTTTAAGGTCATGACCACTGACATCAGAAACAAAAAAACAGAAAATTCGCTCACTGAGTTGCATAACATCATAAAAATCGCCACCAGCTTCATATATCGGCTTGAAGTATACACCAAACTGGGCATCTGGAAGATCTTCAGGTTTAACCAGAATCGCTTCCTGGGCTTCTTTCACCTGACGTAATTTGTCGGCCTGTACTCTGATGATCGTTTCATAAGCATATCTTAATTTTAAATGAATACGAACTCTTGCAAGAACTTCCTGTTTTTCAAAAGGTTTGGTAATATAATCAACAGCACCAATTGCAAATCCTTTCACCTTACTTTCAATATCTGTAACGGCTGAAATGAAAATAACTGGGATATCAGCGGTTATTGAATTTTGTTTGAGCTGTTCACATGTTTCCAATCCACTTTCACCCGGCATCATGATATCCAGAAGTATCAAATCAGGCGTTTCTTTTTCTGCAATAGCACGAGCATCCGGTCCACTAGATGCTGGAAGCACACAATATCCCTCCATTTCGAGAAATTTTTGAAGGACTGTGAGCATCACAGGGGTGTCATCAACAATCAAAATTTTTGTGAGGTCTTTCTTTTGTTCTAACATATGAGTATTTCAATCCTAACCAATGCATCGTTTATAATGAATGTTTGCTCCGCATAAAACGATCTCAATATTGCATACTTACTTTCATTACTCAAGATTTTTTTTGAAGAATACTGAGCCATTAACGTATCCATTTAAACCGTGTATCATCCAACTTTTGAGAAGTGATAAAGTGCCTGGCAATCCCTTTGGGCTTGTTTAGACCAATCCTCTAACGGTTGCAAACTTTCAAGCAACGATGCCATTAATTGTTTTGATACCTGACGGCTCAAACCTGAATACAACATGTTCGCTTTACGATCCATCCGTTTATACCAGGCCGAAGCCAGTTGTAAGCAAAGGAATAGTTCAATGAACAGTAAACTGACTAAGGCAATCAATCCTTCAGGATGAAACAATCGGATGATCACTTTAAATAAAAATGGTAGAATATTTCTCAACGCTATTGTGTCAGTGGAAATATCCCAATTTGATACCCCCCCCAGATATAAAACAAAAAGGATGACAGGAATGGACAGGCCAAGCCATTGCTTCATTACAAAGAAAAAGGTTTGCAATGGGCTCATTTTTCCAAGAAAAGGAGCAATTTGATTGGGGTCCTGGTATCGATTGATAAAATCTTGATAGGCCGTTGATAAAGAAATGTTATTCTCTGAAATGGCCGTATGTTGCTGGAGAAGATGAATGTGACGATCTGTACTCATCAGAAACATTTCTGGAACCTTCTGGGAAATTGCTTTTTGAGTGTTTGAAACCGAAATTTTTTTCAGACGTCTGACCAAAGCAAAGGCCACTCCAACTGGCCATAGGAATTGGGTCTGTTGCGCCAGATAGCCATGAATGGCGGAATGTGCATCAGGAGTTAATATTTCCAGGATATCATTTTGTCTGTTTTTTTCAAACGTATTGAGTTCGCTGTTAATTTTATCCAGTTTATTACGGACATCAGTAATGGCCTGACCATTGATCTGTTGACACAACTGCTGTGTTTTTTGGTTGATTTGATTTTCAATATTGGATTGTGTGATGGCAATGATTTCATGCTCTTTTCTTTTTTTGAAAATCCATTTTCTGAAAGGTTCAAAGCTGTCATTCTGGTGATCATCCATCAATAATGTTGATACTGCAAATATTGGTGCATCTGAAATGTCAGATTGGCTCAGCAACATGTTCCAATGACCGATAATTTGAGCAGTATCTTCGGGAGACAATTGGTCAATTTTATTTAAAACAAAGCAATAATTTTTGGACGATTGCAACAATGTCGGCATGATTTGGATCATGGCCTGATCGGCATATTTTTCCGGAGATGCAACCCATACAATGATATCCAGTCCACAAGAATACTGTTGAACCATTTCACGATGCTCATGCATCAGGCTATCATAATCCGGAAAATCGTAAAGAATCAAATGCGAAATATCCTGCCGGTCATGCTTATGAATAATTGCCAGCGGTAGATTGTCCATGAGCATGGCGTCTAAATCGTTGTGATGGTAAACAATAACCTTATCAGTATAGGGTCTTTCGTTATGTGCAACAGATATTTCTTTTCCTGCCAGCCGATTGATAATGCTCGATTTCCCGACTCCTGTGCCGCCTAAAAGACCAATTTTCAATGGGGCTCGCAAGGCTTGATCCAATGTTGCATCCAATTGATCACACCAATGTAAAAAATTGACTTTTTCCGGTGTACTCAAAATAACATTTTGTTGAGCCCAGGTTCTGATGGTCGTTAAATTGTTTTTTAATAGTTGGGATGACATGTTCAAGATAATATCACATTGTTTGGTGTTTAGGAACAGAAAACACATCTATATATTTAGGATCAGAGGAAGACATATTCGATCATTATATCAATGCATCTTTAATGATTACGGAATGGGGGACAAATTTTGATGAACGTTGCCATATACGTAAGGTACCAAAATACGAGTGTTTTTATTCGACCCGGATAATCTTCAACAGAATTAAAACTTGACAAGCAGGGATTGTTACGATTTACATGACATTCAATATTTATTTGTTTGATGACTAACCATAATAATCAATGGAGTTTAACAATGAAGCGTTTTCTTTTACTGATGACCTTTTTTTTATGTACAATGGCACTTGTTGGACAAAGTTTTGCCATCGAGATTGAAAGAATTAAAATCTGCAAAGATGTGATTGATTTGGAGCCGATTGAAGCGGATTCAAATTTTGATGCATACGTGGGAAAATTATTTTGTTTTTCCAAAATTGTCAACGTTGCAGCACCGCCCACCCAGATATTTCATGTGTGGTTTTATGAAAATGCTGAAATTGCGCGTATCCCCCTTGAAATTGGTGGGGTACAATGGCGAACATACAGCTCAAAAACGATTCCACCATCAATGGTTGGAAACTGGCAGGTGCTGATTTTGGGACCTGATGAAAATATTATTGAAAGCATTGAGTTTATTATTGGAAACTGATCGTCTTTTTTGGGTACTCGTCCTGTTGGGAATTGGTGTAAGCATTACACAGTTCGTTTTTATACCCACAGTCTTTTGCCAGGACGAGTACAATTTATCAAAAAAAAGTAACGCTGATCATCAGGAAAACGACATATCGTTAGCCTCTTTTTTTGTGCGTTTCTATCAACGGTATATTTCTGTGTTTGATGGAGACCGATGCCCTATGTATCCGTCGTGTTCACAATACAGCTTGCAATGTTTTAAAAAGCATGGTTTTTTGTTAGGATTGATCATGACTTGTGACCGACTTTTGCACGAACCTGATGAAATGGGACGTGTACCACTTTTTTTTTCTAATGGCCGGACGCTATACTTTGATCCTGTTGATGAAAACGATCGGTGGTGGGAAACCATCGAAGAATAATGTTCGAGACTGTCTCCCAAATTTTGAACAGTAAAAAATTCATATAGCAGGGGTCCTTAAAAGGAGGTATCTATGGAAGCGAGACTTTATACCCCAAAAAAACAACAACCTGATGTTTATCCCTATCTATTTGACAGCTCACCGGCTTATTACCATCCCCCCAAAATAATCTTACCCTTAGAAACAAAACAAGAATACGATGGAATGCGCGTATCAGAAGAAGAATATTGGTCACAATATTACGAACTTGCCGATGTCGCATTGGAATGGAACAATGGTAAATTGGAGGAAAAGCCCGTGGCTGATCGAGAAAGTTATGATCTGTATGCCTGGTTTCTCAGACTGATATCACAATATTTTGAAGCGTTCAAAGAAGGTACGATGATCGGTCTTGAAATTGGATTTAAACTCGTTTTGGGCAATAAAACGACCATTCGTAAGCCTGATCTTGCATTTATACACAAAAACAATCCTGTTCAAATGCCCCCTTTGGAAACATCCTATAAAGGGTGCTTTGATATCTGCTTTGAATTTTTGTCTGACACCAATAAAAAAGCCATTGAACGAGATACTGTGGTTAAAAAACATGAGTATGAACGATATGGGGTTAGAGAATATTACATCCTGGATCGCCTGGGAGATGAAACGGCCTTTTATTATCTTGATTCAACCGGCCATTATCGAAAATTTAAACCCAATCGCAGCGGTGTAATCAAATCCAAAGTGCTTAAACACTTTCAATTTAGAGAAGACGATCTGTACAACAGACCTTCAGATCAAAACCTTGTACAAGACCCTGTTTATCGTAAGTATGTTCAACTATATTATCAACAAGAATACAAAAGAGCTGAGGCCGAACGTAAAAGAGCTGAGGCCGAACGTAAAAGGGCTGAAGGCGCTAATAAGATAGCTAACGCTGAACGAAAAAAAGCTGGGGAAGCTGATAAAAAAGCTAAGGAAGCTGATAAAAAAGCTAAGGAAGCTGATAAAAAAGCTAAGGAAGCTGACAAAAAAGCTAAGGAAGCTGATAAAAAAGCTAAGGAAGCTGATAAAAGAGCTGTTGCTGAACGTGATAGAGCTGAACGAATGGAAAAAGAACTGCTAAACCTCAAAAAACAGTTACAAAATCTTTAGTAAATAATGAACGTTCAATAAAATATACAATTGTGTGACTATGCCTTTGCTAAAAATTGATCATTTGAGCAAACATTACGATATGCGCACTCTACAGGATATTTCTCTGAGCTTAGACAATGGCCAAATTCTTTGTCTTCTGGGTCCCTCTGGCTGTGGAAAAACAACGTTACTTCGTTTGATTGCAGGGTTACACGCACCCGCAACCGGA
>PEAL01000128.1 GCA_002753725.1 Deltaproteobacteria bacterium | reverse complement strand
AAACCTGGAGCAGCTCAGGCGGGATTTTTTTCTTTTTCTCACGGAGGAGGCCCTCAATGTCAAGGGGGAGCATCTGCCTGGGCAACAATACCAGCCAATAAAATAACGTATAAAAATACTGTTCAGTATATTATCGCAAAAGACTGTCTGCAATGTCATTCAATTCCATTTCGTAATTTGACAACTTACGACAATGTCAAACTCTACGTTGACAATGGTTTATTGAAAACCATGATTCAACCCGGCGGTCCCATGCATCGGTTTTCAAAACAAGACAGCAAGTATATTATTGATTGGATCAATAATGGAGCGCCCAGATAAATTGTACGATAACAAACATCCCGAGCGTCGAAAGTTCTCTGATTTTTAGCATAAATGCTTTTAAATCGTTTGAAATGGTTTGAAGTCATCTGTGTAAAAACTTAGAGAACTTGTGACCCTTGAGAATAATGATGAAGAGGTACACATGAGAAAATCGCATATTATTGGTGGTGTGATTCTTTTTGGAACCGGTCTGTTTTTAGCTTATGCGAACAGTGTTTATGTTGTTGAGGTCTTCAAAGGTGCTATTCAACCCATTACCATTCTTATTGGATTGACAGCGATCGCCGCAGCCTTTTTTGGGAAACAGGCATTTAAAAAAATGAATTATGGGGTTGGAACCGTGTGTTTGTTGATCGGATTTTATGGTCTGTACGATGAATACTATGCAGTGATGGACTTTTTTTACGGCCTGCTTCCGCTGTTCCTCTTTGCTTCCGGTATCATCGCTATTGTTCATGGGATAAAGAAACTGGGAACCTGAAACAATGGAAACAAGTAATATTTCTCGAATTATCAAAACAGCATATGGACGACGATATGGACTGGGGGCTAAAATGTACTACGCCAACCCTGGATATCGTTACTATCTTGCGAATACAGCCTCAATGATTCAAAGCAGGTGGTCAGCAATTTCCATTGTTTTGATTGTACTCCTTCTCATTGGGATGAGTGTATATTACTTTAACCTGCTGGTTACGACAGAACAGGATGTTCTGGCTGCTTATGGTAAGGTTGAGGCACTGATGCAGCGACGGAATGATATATCGATCAATCTATCAAAAGCGGTGTATGACTATTCAACGCATGAACGAAATGTGTTTACAGCCGTGGTGATGCTGCGATCTCTTCTGTCCAATCAGGGATCGAAACCTGCAATTGATAGCATTTTGAATAAAATGCAGCAAGCAAATCCATCAATGGCTGTTCCACCGGAATTAATGGCTCAGGCGACCAATAGCCCAGCAGCCATTCCACCGGAAGCCCTGTCAGCATTATCAAAGTTGTTAGCTGTTGCGGAACAATATCCGGATTTGAAACTGTCAACAACCTTCCAAAGCCTGATGACTGCATTGATCGAAGTGGAAAAAGATCTGGCAACTGAACGATTTAATTTTAATGATAAAGTGAATATATATACGACTCAAAGGGCCAGCTTCCCAATAAATGCTTATGCAAAGCTTTTTGGGTTTAAAGATAAAGATTATTATGAATCCTCACAAGAAGCAAAATCATTCAATCCCATATCGTACTAAAGGAATATCACAGTGAATGCAAAGATTGGCACCTATAATATATCTTTATTTGGAAGCAGTTCTTTAAAAAACAAACTCATCTTCCTCAGTACCTGTTTTGTTCTGGGAACCTTATATGCGTATACATCGGATTACAATCTGGCGACAGGTACAGGCAATCTCACGATGGTTTTATTTTTGGGAGCGAATATTTACTTTCCTGCCAAAAAGATTCGGTTTTACTATAGCATGAAAAATGTGCAGGGCTATTTCAATAAGCTTCTGGTTTTTCATATTTGGTTAAACACCTCAGCGTTCATTGTCACATGCATTCATTGTTATGTAACACTCTGGTCAAACAACTGGTTGATGGTTGCCCTGTTTTTAATGGGATGGCTTACCTTTGGCGGTTTTTTGATGTGGATTAAGTATCCACCCGGAAAAGTCAAAAAAGGCGTTTATATTCTTCATACTCAGCAGGTTCTTTTCTTTGTAATGGTTTTTGCCATGCTGAAAGGTCATTATGTGATTTAATTCGGTTCAAACAACCGTGATTGCAAAAAAGGAGCGAGGATGTTTCTTCTAAGATTGGTTGGCATATTGGTCATTTCGGCCATTATTGGACTGACTGTCATTCTTGTAAATAATATTAGCAAACTCGAGCGCACCATTGCTCAGGAAAAACGAAAAGTAAAAGACAATGAAATACAAAGCCTGTGAAAAATGCGCCAGATCCGTTGGTAAAGTCAATGTCGCCGGAAATATTCTGATGATCATTGTGAAAGGGTATATGGGCGTTGTTGGCCGAAGCACCGGCTTGATTGCCGATGCGATTCATTCCAGCGCAGATTTGCTCGCAACAATTATCATGATTATTGGACTGAATATTTCAGATAGAGAACAGGATGATCAATATCCCTATGGATATGGAAAAGCGGAGTACATTGTTGCCATTATCATTTATATTTTCCTTTTTATTGTGGGCATTTACATTATTTATCATGGTTTGCTGGTCATTATCGAGGGTCGAGAAATACGGCCCTGTTTATCGGCAGCCTGGGGGGCAATCTTTTCCATTGCCATCAATGAGCTGATGTTTCGCCAAAGTGTTTGCGCGGGTACTCAAATTAATAGCCCATCAATGGTTGCCAAAGCATGGGAAAGTCGCTCCGATGTCTACTCTTCGGTGGCTGTGCTTATAGGAATTATTGGCGCCAAAATGGGGTTTCATTTCATGGATCCATTAGCGGCAATTGCTGTTGGTGGAATCATTTTGAAGATATGCGCTGAAATGGTGAAAGAGTCGGCCTGTCAACTGATGGATCAGGCACCGGATGAAGAAATTATTGATAATATTGCCAAAAATTTGGAAAAGGTAAACAATATATTTGGTATCAAGAACATTCGTGGACGAGAAATCGGAAGAATTCTGGAATTTGACATCAGCTTGAACGTGCCAGAGTATCTAACAGTCTCTCAAGGCGAACAAATTAAAAAAGATGCCATAGAAGCTGTTCGCTCATCAATGGATAGAAAAACGGTTGTTTATGTCAAACTTTTTTCTGTTTAGGTGATTACACGGGTAAAATAAAGGTGAAAAAAATGAAACAGATCCCTCAATATGAATTCTGTATGAAACAATTCAAGCTGGCCATCATTGGATTGGCAGTTCTTTTGGTGGTTGTTTTGGCCTGGACCATGATGCATTGCATGCATTATCCCCAAAATATGAATTATCAATTGATTGCTGCAACAACACCCACGCCAACCGCCCCACCTGTTGGGGTAAAGGACAAAATGTTGCACCCTTATTGGGGCAATTGCAGTAAATGTCATGTCGTCACCGGTGTTGGCAAACCTGTATCTAAAGTAATGGCCGGACCTCCCATATCTGTTAATGATAAAATGCTTCACAAATATTGGGGAAACTGCTTGCTATGTCATGTGCAAACAGATGGTATTCCACCGACAAAACAAGCCACCCCTGGACCAGCCAGAGCCGCAGCTGTCAATCAGTTAAATACATCGAGTATAGGGATAGCCCTTCAACCTGTCGATGCTTCACTGATGCAACAACTGTCTTTGGCACATGCGAGTGGTCTTCTGGTGGTGGATGTTGTTCCCAATTCCATTGCCCAGCGTGCGGGCATCCAAAAAGGAGATGAAATCACGCGTGTGGCAAAAGTTCGGGTGAAAACCATTCAAGAGTTTCAAACAGCCATTAATGCTTCAAAACCCGGAGCAAATATTAAAATACATATCTACCGGGGGAAAAAAGGTCGAAATATTTTTCTAAAACTTCCTGTTATTAATGGAAATATGACACAAAATCAGGTTGAAACCCTGGCTGAGCAATTGGGTGTTCCCAAAACACAACAAGCCGTTACGCAGGCGCTTCAAAAACAGAAACAACAGCAACCTTTTCAGATGGTTGCTGCGCCGATGACACAAAACCAGGTTGAAACAATGGCTGAACAACTGGGCGTTCCCAAAACGCAACAAGCGGTTACGCAGGCGCTTCAAAAACAGAAACAACAGCAGCCTTTTCAGATGGTTGCAGCGCCGATGACACAAAACCAGATCGAAACAATGGCCGAACAACTGGGGGTGCCCAAAACGCAACAAGCGGTTACACAGGCGCTTCAAAAACAAAAACAACCGTTGGTTCGTCCCATTGCCGCACCCATGTATGGAACCGTTGCTTTTGCCTGTATGGGCACTGGACTGGGGGCAAATATTTCTCCTCAGTTTGCCATGAGCCCATATTTCATTCTTTATGATCCAACACGCAATGCGTACCGAACAGTTGCCAATCCCAATGCAAACGATATCACAGGGCAAGATATTCAAACAGCGCAGTACATGATTGATCTGAATGCCAGTAATGTTGTTGCTGGAAATTTTACGCCATCAGAGTTGAATGCGCTTCATACGTTAAGAATTAATGTGTATGCCGGCGTTTCCGGATCAGTGCAAAATATTCTTTCAGCGTATGTTTCCGGACAATTGGTGCCGGTGAATTAAAAATGAACGTATTTTTTTTTGGAAAACGCCTAAAACCATCGGAGCGGTTTATGAATAAATCTTTAATTATGGGGCCTGTTACGGTCATTATCTGTGTTATTATTTTAGCAATGATGTATGAATGGGTTGGCAATGTGAATCCCAACACCCTGGTAGGGGGCGAAACGCCCGAATTAGCGTTGGCTCAATTTCCAACAAACACGGAAATACAACCCGGACAACTGGTAAACAATCCTTCTTTCCCCATTGGTATTGGAAACGGTCAGATCCAATTGATCAATCAAGCTCAAGCTCAGGCACCCTACCTTGGCGTCCGAGTGACTGAAATCAATGCAGCCCTGGCAACTGAATTGAAACTTCCTCCCAAAACTGGCGTTTATGTAAGTTCTGTGTATCCCAAATCGCCAGCAGAAAAGGCAGGCATTCAAACCGGTGATGCACTGCTAAAATGCGACCACAAACCTGTTAACCAGCGAGAATTGATCAACAGAATACTTCAAGTTAAAAAAGCCGGTGATGTTATTAAAATTTTGGTTCAGCGAAATGGTAGAAAAAAATCATTTCATGTAAAGTTGGAAACGGCCCCTGCTGGATTGATCCAAATAGCAGCAACAGCCGTAGCAACGCCTGTCTGGATGGGCGCTGATATTCAAAATATTGATGCTGTCATGAAAATGCAGTTTAAACTGAAAGATAAAAAAGGCGTTATCATCAGCCATGTGACGCCCAGTTCGCCGGCATCAGTATCAGGATTGAAAACCGGCGATGTTATCAGGCGGTTTGATGGAACACGCATTCGAGATGTTAAGCAGTTGCAAGGATTTATCTTAAAAGGACAACCGGGTCAGCAGGTTCAGCTCACTGTTTTAAGAAATGATAATTTCACAACGATTCCCATCGTTCTGGGTCAAAAACCTTCCCAGCCTGATAAAATTCCTTTTTTAGGGCCAGCAGATATTGCCATTGAAGGGACATGGATTGGCATGGATGTCAGTGAACTTTCACCCAATGATGTTGGCGCTCTGGGCTTGCCCGATGGCACAACCGGCATTGTGGTCAATGATGTTGAAAGTCCACCTGCGCTGACATTGGGATTTCAAACCGGTGATGTGATTACATCCATCAATGGCGTCCCCACACCAGATATGAAACGTTTTGTCACTGCAACAAAACAACAAACCAGCGCTGTTGTTGATCTGATTCGTGGAAATAAACACCTTTTTATGACCGTTCCGCCACCGGGATTTACTCGTCAGGGAACCAAAATACATACGGGAAATACCAATTTTAAACAGGTGGCAAACATGCAGCCCATTCACCATCGAGTTGCCATTTTATCAAGCGGTCCGCAACTCAATGCCACTGTCAGCGGCAATATGAATGTGAATCCATTTATTATACTGGTAGATTTTTCATCACAATCCTATGCTGTTTTGGATCAAAGCGCTGCAAATGCTCTGGTTCAAGCACTCAAACAAAACAATGTTTCTGCGCTGATATGCGGAAATATTTCACAAGCAACAGTCAATGCGCTTAAAGCAAATGGTCTGATAATATACAGTGGTGTTGTGGGGACAAACCTTGATGCCATTCATTTATATGAAACATCGAAATTGTGGGCCATGAATTAGTGATCCATGCAATAAAATTTTTTAATTTGATACGCCTGTGGATATGTCATTTATGAAAAAAGCCTTTATAAACATACTGATTTTACTGATCTTCGCTGCTCATGCCGATGCTGCGCTCCCGGATCAACGCTTACAACTCCTTCAAGAAAGCATCAATCAGGCCGTTGCAACGGTCAGGGTGTCCATTGTGAGTGTCAAGGCTATGAAAAAACAAGCATCCACAGGGGTCTGGTTTGAAAGCATGGGATCAGGATTTGTGATTGACGAGCGGGGATATATCCTGACAAATTATCATGTGATTGAAAACGCCAGCCAAATTACAGTCAAATTATGGCGGGCTTCAAACAATAATTTTACAGCAAGTGTTTTTGATTCAGACAAAAGTCTTGATCTGGCTGTTTTACGTGTGGACAGCAATGAACGATTTATCCCTGCAACCGTGGCAGATTCTGACATGCTTGAAGTGGGGGATTGGATTATCAGTGTGGGCAGCCCATTTGGTTTTAATCACAGTGTAACATTGGGAATTATCAGTAATCTTCACCAGGATATTACCATTGGCGATACCATCTATAAAAATATGATCCAGACAGATGCTGTCATCAATCAAGGGAATAGCGGCGGGCCGGTTGTGGATATTACGGGTAGAGTAATCGGTGTTGGAACAGCCATTTATGCCCCCAAAGGAACCTATTCAGGATTGGGCTTTGCGATTCCAATCAATCGTGCCAAGCATTTTTATTCAAGGGTTTCAGGAGCCATTCCAGCGGCAGCCGTACAACCTGCTAAAAAAGTTCCGGTTAATCTCAATAAAAAAATGCCGAATGATGCCATTCACAAAGACTTTTCAGATTGTACAAAATGCCATATCATCACACAAAAGATGGTTGCCAATGTTCAGAAAAAAATGCCTCATCCTGCGATCAGCGGTTGTGAAAAATGCCATATCATGATCAATGAACCGGTTGCCGGTGGCCCCGTTGCCGTCGCATTGACAATGCCCATTTCACCACCAACACCCATCAATGGCCAGGAAAGTTTTGCGAATTTATTTAAACATGTTTTATTGAAACTCGTTCTTTTGATTCTGGTATCGTCCATTATATTTACCATGCTGGGCGTCGGCGGGGGATTTTTGTATGTGCCCATTCTTCTGTCATGTGGCATTGATTTTCATACAGCAGCCACCACAAGCCTGATCATGATCACAACAGCACAAATTTCAGCATTATATAACTTTTTTAAATCTGGTTTGGTGGATTTAAAACTGGTCTGGGAACTGGAAATCCCCACCATGCTGGGAGCCTTTGCTGGCGGAATGCTGGCACATCATTTTAATGTTTCGGCATTGAGTGTCATGTTTGCGTTTACGATGTTTTTAGCCAGCTATTCCATGATGAGAGACGACATTCGCGAAGGTGCCAGTCTATTGAGCGGACGTTCAAGTGCATGGGAGTTTCATCATCGGTTTGGTGGATATGAGTATCGTGTGGATATGATCCTGGCCATTCCCCTGACATTTTTTGTTGGATACATGAGCGGCATGCTCGGTCTTGCAGGGGGGTGGTTAAAAATACCTATCATGGTTGTTTTATTTGGTATTCCAATGAAAATTGCAGTCGCAACGTCATCATTGATGGTACCGATCACAGCATTTTCCGGATTTTTGGGACACAGTATCGCAGGCCATTTTGATTTCAGATTGGCCCTTTCATTGTCATTGATCACCATTATCGGCGCACAAATCGGATCGAGACTTTCAATTGATGTCGATAGCCATTTGTTAAGGTTTCTCTTTGCTTTAGTGTTGAGCATTGTTGGTTTGTGGATGTTATTAAGGGTTTTGTAAAGGCCTGATAAGAATGGGACATTATGAAAAAAAATAAACAATTCAAAATCAATACAATCAATAACCTTTTTTGGCCATCGGTCATTTTGGTGGTGCTGGTCATTGCCGCTATCTGGACCAATGCCGGAATTGTTCAAAATACAACATTGCCTGGAACCATCGGCATGCCGAAACCCCAAAATCAGGCACAAATCATCGGCACGCCTCCTGTTCAATCACAAGGGGCATCGCCGGTAACCGCCTTGATGGTTCAGGAAGGCATCAGCCATGTGGTTTCTCAAGTCAGACCATCGGTTGTTGGAATCTCTCGACAATCTACCACACAACAGCAGTCTGCATCAGGTCTTGGATATATTCAATCATACAATTCCAACTCAAAATCAGTCGGTTCTGGTGTTATTATTGATCCAAGAGGATATATCGTGACCAGTTTTCAGACCATAGGAAAAGATCAGATTGTTCAAATTACGTTGTTTTCAAACGGCAGCCGAAAATATCCGGCTGACCTGGTTGCTGTTGACCCGGATACAGATATCGCTATTTTGAAAATTCGATCACAAGAGATTTTTCCATCTATTCAAGCAGGAAATTCAGATTTGCTTGAAGTGGGGGACATTGTTTTTGCCATTGGTTGCCCATTTGGTTTTTCAGGAACGGTTACAATGGGGATTGTCAGCAGCAATAACAGAAATGTCAATGTCAATGGTGTGCGATATCCAGATTTGATTCAAACGGATGCATCCATTAACGAAGGCAACGATGGTGGCCCACTGGTCAATATCAAAGGGGAAGTGATTGGAATCAATATGGCAAGCTTCAAGCCCCATGACAATTATTCAGGGATTGGCTTCGCTGTACCATTGAATGATATCATGGCTTTTATGCAGGCAAATATTTTTTAGTCGTTGGAGTTAAACGATGATTGGTAAATATATATTAATCGTTATCCTGATAATAACATTCATTATTGGATTGGCATCAGGAGAATTTTTTGAAACCTGGCGAAATGCGGCAACGCTCTGAACGTCATGTATAGGGTTAGGTTAACCCTTTAATTATTCCAGGAGGACAGTTATGTTCGAGGATTATTTCGGTTTAGACTTAAAAAAGGTCGGTTACTTTGGCGCAACAGTTGTTTCTACTGCTGTTGTCGTAACCGTGCTTTATTGGTTTGTGTTTGGCTTTGGTCACTGGGCGGGTGAAATGCAGCAGGCTTCCAACCTGATGATGGCAGCAACTGTTACCCCAATGACTGCAAATCCATCAGGAATTTATGGGGGGCCATCAGGACAAAGTGTACAATCAGCAGGCCAGTACTTATGCCCAATTCATGGTGCTGTAGGGTTGCCACGATATGATGCTGTGGGAACACCTCATTGTCCCATTTGCGGGAGCGTTATGCAGTTTACATGTGCACCTTCAAGTGTACCGAATGCTGGCTTTACACAACAATGGACGACCCAACCGGTTGCCTGGAATGTTGGTGGCGGCGGTGGTGCTGGAGGCGGCTGAGTGCCTCCCACTGGAGGACGGGCGGGACTCGTTCAATGATACTTTCAAAGTTAAGACAATGGGTTCAATTAATTAGCACTATTTTATCAAATAGTTATATTGGATCTTTTTATACAAAAATGGTCAGTACCCATTCTTTAAAAGGGGTATGTGTTCCTTTTTTGAATTGCTATTCTTGTCCAACAGCTGTGTTTGCGTGCCCCATTGGAACCTTGCAGCATTTTATGTCCATTCATATGATTCCCTATTATTTGGTGAGCTTCATGTCGTTAATCGGAATCAGCATTGGGCGGATGGCTTGTGGGTGGGTATGTCCATTTGGTTTTATCCAGGATCAACTGTACAAAGCAAAAACAAAAAAATATACAATACCGAATAATTTTAGATATATAAAATATCTTGTACTCATTTTTTTGGTTATCGTTATTCCCTGGCTGACCGGGGAATTATGGTTTTCAAAGCTTTGCCCGGCGGGAACACTCTTTGCTGGCATTCCCTGGGCCTTATGGAATCCAGAAAATCCTTCAAACGGGCGACTGTTATTACCCAATGGACCTGGAGTCTTTTTTTACTTTACCTTGCTCATTTTGTTTGGTTTTCTTGCCTGGTTTGTTGTTTCCAAAAGACCTTTTTGCCGTGTTTTCTGTCCGTTGGGCGCTTTTTTTGGTTTGTTCAATCGTTTTAGTCTGATTCGATTGGAAGTGAGTCATCAGTGTGATGGTTGCAATACGTGTCAACAAAGCTGTCCTGTTGACCTGAATGTTTTCATTGATGGCGATTCAGGGGAATGTATCCGGTGTTTGGAGTGTACCCGGTGTGATCATGTCAGAGTCATCTCTGAAATCAGCCAGATCAATGAAATGGTGAGGAATTTGAAATGAACGAAAAAAAAATAACGCCAGAAAATGACTATCAGGCATGGTTGCTCCTCGCACTTGTCTTTATCATTGTTGCGGGGATCGTACTCACTGTTTTTTCGCATGACAAAATTAAACCTCAAAGTCCACAAGAGCTTGTAGCAACGGCATTCAATCAGATCTTGACAACCAAAGAGTGGAAACCTGGCATGGGACAACAACCCTTGATGTATCATCCGGCAGCTTATCAACCGCCGGTCTGGCATCCGCTTCCGCCAAAACAGGTTGACACTCAGGCAGGGACTCAGGTGATCATTGACCCCGCTACACAACAGGGGCAACAAAAATGGATTCCTTTGAATAATTAATAAAAATGGAACGAAAGAAATGTTTAAAACCATAAATACAATTATTTTGACAGTTCTGACGGTTTTATTTTCCATGCAGAACTTTGAGCATGTTCCTGTGTATTTTCTTTGGGGTAAAGCCATCAGTATTCGTCTAATTTTTGTCATTGCGATATCGGGTGTCTTTGGATACCTGATTCGACATTTCATTGGTATTGGCAGGGAAGAACGACTGAAAAGAAGGCTGTATCACTTGACCCGAAGACGTCAGACAAGTTCCCGAAAAAATGAAATCATATTTGAAGACGACGTATAATACCTGGGATAAAACTATATGCGATATAAAAAATGCGAAATATGTCTTGAAAGAGTGGCGCTGGTTGGTGTGTTGGTCAACCTTGTGATGGTCATTTTAAAGATAATCATTGGTATTACCAGTGGCAGCAAGGCTTGTATTGCTGATGGCTTACATTCGGCATCGAATATTATCACCGCTTTTGCCATTACGGTCAGCCAGAAAATTAGCCAGAAAAAGAAATCAAAGCAGTATCACTATGGATATGGAAAAATTGAATTTTTAGCGGCTGCATTTGTCAGCCTGCTCATCACTTTAGGTGCGCTCTTGCTGATTTCTTTATCTATCAAACACTTGCTGAATGAACCCTCTGCCCCACCCCATTTTTCAGCCGTATTGATGGCAATTATTTCCATTGGAACCAATGAAATGCTGTTTCGCTATATGCGGTGTGTTGGCACGCAATTCAAAAGTCAGAGCATCTTGGCAAATGCCTGGGCAAATCGTGCGGATTGTTTTTCATCCATTGCGGTCATTGTGGGGGTTATCGGAGCAAGATTTGGATTGCATCATTTGGATCCTGTCGCTGCACTTGTTGTTGTAGCGATCATCATCAAAGTCAGCATTACCATTCTGGTTGATTCTATAAAAGCCCTGATGGACAATTCTGTCAATCACATCTATGGGGAAGATATCCAATCACTGGTTGCAAGCGTTGAAAATGTTTTAGGGATCAGCGCGATTAAAACACGACATATTGGACAAAAAATTTGGGCTGAAGTGAATATTTCTGTTGAACCTGAATGTTCACTTGCCGAGGCACAACGCGTTGCTGATAACGTGAAATCACTGTTAATCGACCGCATCCTTGATCTTGAACGTGTAACTGTCAATTGTTTACCTGTGGAGCATGAAAGATGATTTATATTACCGCCAAAAATCATTATCGGTCCAGGCATGCTGAGAATGAGATCTTTGATATCAAAGATCTTTTGTTCTTGACACTCCTGGGATTGCTGATTTTTTGGGCGTTTCAAGGAAATCAATTTGAAAAATCCTATGAAAAATCACTTTTGGGCCTTTCACAAGACAATCATTTTGGTGCAGAAGTTATTTATTCTGGAACGGGGCTCACCGTGCAATCGGTTCTTGCCAACTCCCCGGCTGATATTGCCGGCATCAAAAAAAATGATCACATCACGGGCTTTGATGGACAGTTTATTTCATCCCTGGATATGGCAAAACACATTATCAAAATTGCGGCTGAACAAGAAGGTACGTTGAAAGTCAATATACAACGCGGTATTCAGAGCAAAGAGCTGTATGTTAATTTCAATACCAGAACACAGGCCATGACCAGTAAAAGACAATCCATTCCTTTTCCCAGACAGGTGATTGCGATTATCCTGATGGTCAAACTGACAGTCATTATGTTTTTTATGATGATTAAAAATATTGTGGATCGAATGTATATTGTATCCGGTTTTGCTGTACTGATCATCATCGTCGGAAATTTTTTCAATCTTTATTCTTTTTTGGATGCGTTTTTTTCAATTAAATTTAACACCATCTCTCTTTTGCTGGGTATGGGAATCATTTCTATTGTTTTAGATGAAGCCGGGGTGTTTGATTACATTTCTTATAAAATGTATGGTGTCACCCGGGGCAACCGGTTTCGTATGATGGTTTTGTTTTGTTTTATTACCTATATATTTTCATCACTTGTGAATAATTTAACCACCATTCTGGTGATTGTACCCATGACACTTAATTTATCTCAGCTATTTGATTTTGATCCAAAACCCATCATTGTTGGAGAAATCATTTCATCTAATATTGGTGGTGCATCCACGATGGTGGGAGATTTTCCCAATGAGAAGGAGTACAATCAAAAC
>PEAL01000127.1 GCA_002753725.1 Deltaproteobacteria bacterium | reverse complement strand
TATGTTTGGGAGTAAAGTGAAGTGAATAATTTGACCCAAAAATCATTTACCTGTCAATAAAGACTGGTGATGTTTTTTTTTGAAAGGAAGAATCATGATGAAAGTTCATCTCAAAATTTTAATATGTTTGGTATTTTTTGCAGCACTTTTTCCAAATCCAGGAATGTGTGAAGTTAAAGCAGGTTCTTTTCATATCAGTCCGATGGTGGGTGGATATTTTTTTGAGGGAAATCAGCCCATTGAAAGTGGCCCCATCGTTGCCCTGGGACTTGCGTACAATTTTTCTGAAAACTGGGGGCTTGAATTGATGGGAAAAGCCGGTAAATTTGATTTCTTTTATTGTGAAACCTGCGAGCCTGACACATGTGAAGATTCGTTAAATGGCTATTGGTTACATTTAGATGCCTTATACCATATATGGCCGGATTATCGTCTGGTACCCTATCTGGCGTTGGGGGGGGGCTATATGTGGCTGACAGATGACCGATATGTTGATCCTGAATCTCCCTTTGCCCATTATGGTGCGGGCTTTCTTTTTGCCATGACCGATAGAATTCATCTGCGGGGCGATGTTCGACATGTATTGCCTTTTGATGACAACCATAATAATTTATCGGCAATATTGGGTTTAACCCTGGCCTGGGGAGAAAAAGAAAAGCAGCCCCTCAAAGATTCAGACAAAGATGGTATTTTTGACCACAAAGATCAATGCCCATATACACCTATCGGCGTCCGGGTCGATCAATGGGGCTGCCCACTGGATAAAGACCAGGATGGTGTTCCTGACTATGAAGATAAGTGTCCTAAAACACCGCCTGGAACACAGGTTGATGAATTTGGATGTTCAGTTGTCCGTGACAGTGATGGTGATGGTGATGGTGTAAAAGATCCCCTGGATCGATGCCCAGACACTCCCAAAGGAATAAAAGTGGATCGTCATGGATGTCCTATCATTGGTGATAGTGATGGCGATGGTGTTCCCGATCATATTGACCGATGTCCCGGAACACCGCTGGTTGCAGAAGTAAACAGTGTTGGATGCTGGGTAATTAAAGATTTGTATTTTGATTTTGATAAAGCGATTATCAAGAAAAAAGATAACAAATCTCTGGATAAAATGGTTGCAATTCTTAAGAAGAATCCATTCTTAAATGTCGAAATTCAAGGACATACTGACAATAGAGGAGGTAAAAATTACAATAAGAAATTATCTGAAAAGCGGGCGAAAGCTGTTGCACGGTATTTGATTCAAAAGGGTATCCGTGCTGCACGACTCTCTTATGTTGGCTATGGATATGAAATTCCTATTGCAACCAACAAAACAGAGGAAGGACGTGCCTTGAATCGTCGGGTTCAGGTTAAACCTATGAAATGACCGATTCTGTATACCGCATATTGTTTTGACTGGGTCATCTTTCTCCCCAAATTCAATTTTGGGGAAAAGATGACCCACGGGTACATCCAGCAGATGAGAAAGACTCTAATACAGACCCATCATTGCATAAACAAGTTTGGCTGTTGCAAAATCAGAGGCATGATGCCCTGTTATGGGTGATAGTTCGACCACATCAAAGCCTATCATTTGTCTTTCTTTTGAAATTTGATTTAGTAAGGCCAGTGCCTGATACCATAAAAGTCCTCCGGGTTCAGGTGTTCCTGTTGATGGAATAACAGAAGGGTCAAGACTATCCACATCAAAGGTAATGTAGATTTTTTCAGGAAATGCGTCTGGTAAAACGATTTCCGGTATTCCTTTTTCAGCCAGATCCACGGCATCAATGTGAAATATATTTTTTTCTTTTCGAAGGAGATGCTCTTCGTAGGAAAGGCTTCTTACACCCAACTGCGCTATGGAAAAACCAAGATCAATTGCTCTTTTCATTACACAGGCATGGCTGAAGAGATTCCCTTCATACGAATCTCTTAAATCTGCATGTGCATCAAACTGAACAATACCGAACGTATCCTCCAGTTTGGAGAGCGCTCTGAAAGCCCCAACAGAGACCGTGTGCTCTCCGCCAAGAAGCACCGGTATTTTTTTCTTTTTCAATATTGACGCAATGGACGTTTCAATCAGCAAAAGATTTTCTTCGCAGGATTGGCCAAAGATAAGGGGAGGATGGGTATAAATGCCGCTATCAGCAGGAATGGCCTTGCCATCAAAAAGCTCTAGCTGCTGTGATGCTTTTATGATGGCTTCAGGACCATTTTTTGTTCCTGTTCCATAGGATACTGTATCTTCATATCCTGCTGAAATGATATGAAACAAACTCTTGTCAGGTGAAGGTTTCCCAAGCTCAGAAGCCAGAAATCCCTGGTAAGGCTCAATTGTTTCCATCTTTTTAACCTTTGGCAGTACTTGTTACGACAAGCGCATTTTGTAGTCCTCATAACCGAAAACCCTGACGGTTTCCATATACCTGTTTTCAGTGTGATACAAGAGGATGGAAGGTAATCTGATACCGTTGAATGTATTGGTTTTTACCATTGTATAGTGGGCCATATCTGTAAAAATAAGCCGATCTCCAATATTCAAAGGCTGATCAAATGAATATTCTCCAATCACATCGCCAGAAAGGCAGGACATGCCTCCAAGCCGATAGGAATAAGGCTTGCATCCTTTTTCATCACTGCCAATTATATGTGGTCTGTAAGGCATCTCAAAAATATCCGGCATATGTGTTGCTGCGGATGTATCCAGAATAGCAATGGGCATATCATTTTTGATAATATCCAAAACACTTGCAACAAAAACACCTGCATTCAAAGCGACAGCTTCTCCGGGTTCAAGGTAAACCTCAACCTTATACGTGTTTTTTATCGTTTCAATAATCTTGCAAAGTCGGTCTAAATCATAATCTTTTCTTGTGATGTGGTGGCCTCCGCCAAAATTGACCCAGGAAAAATCATGAAGGTATTTACCAAAAGAACGTTCGACAACAGTAACGGTTCTTTCAAGAGCATCTGAATTCTGCTCACATAGTGTGTGAAAAAGGATGCCTGAAATACCTGCCAATGCATTTTCATCAAAATCTTCACGTTTAACACCCAATCTTGAGCCTTTGCCACAGGGATCATACATGGGAACTGTCCCTTCAGAATGCTCGGGGTTGACTCTGATACCGCAAGAAATTTTATGTTTAACCGCACTCAATCGTGGTCGAAAGCGTTTCCACTGGTTAAACGAATTAAACACAACATGGTCTGAAAAACGTATTACCGCTTCAAATTCTGATTCACTGAATGCACTGGAAAAGGTGTGAACCTCTTTGTTAAATTCTTCCCTTCCCAGTTTTGCTTCATCTTGTGAGCTTGCACAGACGCCATCCAGTGTTTCCCGCAACAAAGGAAAAACCTTGAACATGGCAAAGCCTTTAAGGGCAAGAAGAATATGGCATCCGGTTCTTCTCTTAACTGTTTCCAGGATGGAGAGATTTTTTTCAAGAGATTGTTTGTCAACAACAAAGGCGGGCGTTTCAATCTCTAATAAATCCGCTATAAAATTTTTATTTCTTTCCATGGTAACCCATATCTATTTAAATTATCCATAAAGGGATCAGGATCAAACTGCTCCATATTAAAAACACCTGGTTTCATCCATTTTCCAGTGAGCATCATCATTGCCCCAATCATTGCAGGAACACCGGTTGTATAGGAAATCGCCTGAGAACCAACTTCTTTGTAAACATCTTCATGGGTACAAATATTATAGATATAGTGTTCTCTTGGTTTTCCATCCTTTTCCCCTTTAAGAATACAACCAATGCATGTACGTCCTTTTGTCAAAGGCCCTAATGACGACGGATCTGGAAGAAGTGCTTTTAAAAATTTCAATGGTACAATCTCTTTGCCTTCATACAGAACAGGATCGATTCGGGTCATGCCTACATTTTCAAGCACTTTTAAATGATTCAGATAATTGTCCGAAAATGTCATCCAGAATTTTGCGGTTTTTATTTCTGAAAAATGTTGGGTCAGAGATTCCAGTTCCTCATGATAAAGAAGATAGATTTTCTTAGGGCCTATGCCTTCAGGAAAAACAAACGTTTTTGAAATCTCCATAGGCCTGGTTTCAACCCAGTTGGCATTGTCATAGTACCGGCCATTCTGGGTAATCTCTCTGATATTTATTTCTGGGTTGAAATTCGTTGCAAAAGGCTGTCCATGATCGCCTGCATTGCAGTCAATAATATCCAGCATATCAATGCTGTCAAAATAATGTTTTTTAGCATAGGCTGTAAAAACATTTGTAACCCCAGGGTCAAATCCGCTTCCCAAAAGGGCCATAATGCCTTTGTCTTTAAACCTGTCATGATAGTCCCACTGCCATTTGTAACAGAATTTTGCTTCATCGATGGGTTCATAATTTGCGGTATCAAGATAGTGTACCTTCGTTTCAAGGCAGGCATCCATGATATGAAGATCCTGATAAGGAAGCGCTACATTGATAATCATATCGGGTTGAAAAGAACGAATCAGGTCAACCAGTTCAGATACATTGTCCGCATCAACCTGCGCTGTTTGTATCGGTCGTTCGATAGTTTTTGCGATGGCATCGCATTTGGATTTTGTTCTGCTTGCAATCATTATATCTGAAAAGATTTCATTTGCTTGCGCACATTTATGCGTGACAACATGACCAACGCCACCAGCACCAATAATCATTACTTTGGACATGGTAAAATTTCCTCTCTTAGGGAAGGTTATTAAATTTAGGTTCCTTCATTTTTAAAATAGGGACTGCCTATTTTGATCCAGCGATCTGTTCTAAAAAAGTGATAAACGAATTCATTTCTCGTTGTAAGCTCTCAAAACAAACTCTCAAATCCTGAATAAGCTCTTTAAGTCTTGAACTTTTAAGGTTAAAAGCGTACACATTTCGAACAACATGCCTGAAAGAAAGATACTCTTCCAAGCAATGCCTTGTTTCCTTATGTATGACAGAAGGCCGTATGGATGAAAGTTCGGCAGACATTTGTATTAACAAATCTTTATGCCAGCTATGACTGGTTGGTATGGATTTATCAACGGTTCGTGCGATATCTTTAAAAATTTGTTCAACACCTGAGTAAAATCCGTGCAAATTCAGAGCTGCACCATCCAGATAACCGTCATCATTAGTATATTCCGATTTTTTTAACAATAGTTCTGCCCTTGCAACAACATCCTTTAGATCTGAAATGTTTTCTTTTATTCTTCCCATTAAGGCTTCATGATCATTGATCATAATCTGATACCTTCTTTTTTTATACATTGTTTCATTCTATCTGAAGAAGACTCTATCATGATGAGATCAACATTGAATTCAGCAGTCATTACTCTTGCAACAGCATGGTAATACTCTTTTTCATTAATCCCTTTCACAGCAATATCAATGTCAGAATGATCATGGAAAAGGTCAAAGTGTCTCAATGAACCAAAAACAAAAATTTCAGTTACTCCAAATTCTTCTTTCAATATTCCGGAAAGCTGATAAACGGTATCCCATGCTTTTTGATACCGTTTACGAATCTGATTCTGCTCTTCAACATGCCGTATCCGTGCTGTTTTTCTATACCGTTCTATGTTTGTATATTCATTATTCACTGGACATATCCCAAAAATTAATTTTTAAAATAAGGATATCCTCTTAAACCTTCTTCATACTTGAGCATGACTTCACGGCGATCCTGAGGCGTGATAAATCCCTCACGGATTGCGCGTTCAGCCGTCTGACGCATTCGCTTAATCATGCGTTTTGGGTTATATTCAACATAGGAAAGCACATCAGCTACAGAATCGCCTTCAATCTCCCTGACAACATTATACATGCCATCATCTGAAATACGAATACTGACAACATTGGTATCACCAAGAAGATTATGTAAGTCTCCAAGCGTTTCTTGATAAGCTCCAACAAGAAAAACGCCAAGATAATAGTCTTCACCCTCTTTAATTTCATGTAACCTCAGTACATTTCCAACGCCCTGTCTATCGATGAATCTGTCGATTTTTCCATCACAGTCACAGGTGATATCTGCCAGAATAGCATTTCTTGTTGGCACTTCATTAAGGCGATGGATGGGCATGACAGGAAACAAATGCCCGATAGCCCATGAATCTGGCAACGATTGAAACACGCTGAAATTTGCATAATATATATCGCTCAAAGCCACCTTGATATCAGAGAGTTCTTTTGGGATATATTTCATGGTATCCATATGATCATTAATACTCTGTATGATTTTCCAAAAAATCCTGTCTCCCAGGGCTCTTTCTCTTAAACTGATATCTCCCAGCTTAAACATCTGACGTACCTGATCTCTGTAATAGAGAGCATCATTATAACATTCCTGAATGTTACGAACATTGAGGGTCTTATAGGTTTCAATCATATTGGCAATAAGTTCAGGTAAATCTTCAGGAAGGGGAGCGTCCTTATCTCCATCGTCGATCATATTTGCATCGAAGATATTAAAAACTAAAACAGAATAATAAGCAACGGTGGCTCTTCCTGATTCAGTGATGATTGTAGGGTGGTCGATCTCTTCACTGTCCAGAATTTCCATAACAGCTTCTATAATATCAACACAATATTCATTAACGGTGTAATTCCGTGAATTCATATAGTTGGTATGAGAACCATCATAATCCACAGCAAGCCCGCCACCAATGTCAAGGTGGCCCATTGCAGCACCTTCTTTGACAAGGCCTGCGTAGACCCTGCAAGCTTCCTGGACTGATGCTCTGATATCTCTAATATTTGGAATCTGTGACCCCAGATGATAATGTAACAACTGCAAACAATCCAGCATATGATGAGATTTAAGAATTTCCAGAACCTCTATAATTTGAGAAATGGTCAATCCAAAAAGGCTCCGATCCCCCCCTGATTCTGTCCAATGTCCACCTGCTGTGGTTGAGAGTTTATATCTTACACCGATCAGCGGTTTTATGTTCAACTCTTTTGACCTTTCAAGAATAAGGTCAAGCTCTCCTGGCATTTCGAGAACAAAAAAACACTTGTACCCCATCTTACAGGCATAGAGTCCCAGGTCGATAAAATCGGTATCCTTATACCCATTGCATATTAGACAAGCATCCAGGTCGTTAAGAAATGAGAGTGCCGCGATAAGCTCTGATTTACTTCCGGCTTCCAGACCGTGATGGTATTGTTTTCCAAAGCTCGTTATGGCTTCTACCACCTGTTTTTGTTGGTTGACTTTTATTGGATAAACCCCCTTGAAATCACCTTTGTATCCAAACTGATCAATTGCTGAGCGGAAACTCTCGTGCATTTTTGCAATCTGTGAATCAAGGATATCTTCAAATCTAAGCAGCACCGGCATATCATATCCGCGGTCTTTTATTCCTGAAATAATTTCAGGCAAACTGACCGAAATGTTTTTATTTTTTGTCAAAGGTGTAACCGTGACATCTCCATTATCAGATATACCAAAATAGGATAATCCCCATTCTCTAATCTGGTACAAATCCTCTGAATCTTCAATGGTCCACCTCTGAAGTGTTTTTGACTGACTCATCAATAACCTTTCAACATCGTTTTATTTATATTGCCCAACATTTTTTCTGGACCAAACCAGAAAAGGGTTATCTTGTAATTTCTTGTCAAGAATAATAAGCGTGTACATCAAGTATATAACAAAATTTGGAGTGGGTCTATTCGTTTTTTGCGGTCTCAAAATCATTCACTCATCTGACTCCAAAAAAATTTTTCATATCCCCATTGACGATACGGCAAATTTTGATTATCCCAATATTGCAGACTTATCGAAAAATGTGTATAATTTGATTTGTGAACAGGAGGATCAAACGCAAAAAACAATTTATTGCATGAGTCAGCAATGGGAGAGCCATATAATTATTTATTAATTCAACAGAAAGGAATAAAATGAAAGCATTTATTTTTCCTGGTCAGGGATCCCAAAAAAAAAGAATGGGTAAAAAACTGTTTGAGAAATACAATGAATTGACATCTATAGCCAATGAAATATTGGGATACTCCATTCAAACCCTTTGCCTTGAAGACCCTGATGATAACCTTGGACAAACGCAATATACGCAACCGGCTTTATTTGTTGTAAACGCGCTAACGTGGCTTGATACAATAGAAAATATAGAGCAAATGCCTGATTATTTGGCCGGACACAGTTTGGGAGAATATAATGCCCTTTTTGCTGCCAAAGCATTTGAGTTTGAGGTGGGGTTAAAACTCGTAAAAAAACGCGGGGAACTGATGGCCCTTTCTGAAGGTGGGGGAATGGCAGCCATTATTGGAATAGAAGCAGATAAAATCAAAACGATTATAGAAGAAAATCAGTTAACCAATGTTTTTATTGCTAATTATAATTCACCTTCTCAGATTGTCATATCAGGGCAAAATTCTGAAATCGTCAAAGCAGAGCCCATTTTTAAATCTTCTGGTGCGAAAATGTATATCAAGCTAAACGTGAGTGGTGCTTTTCATACTCATTTTATGAATGTTGCATCTGAAGAATT
Source organism: Deltaproteobacteria bacterium (assembly GCA_002753725.1). Taxonomy (GTDB): domain Bacteria; phylum Desulfobacterota; class Desulfobacteria; order Desulfobacterales; family Magnetomoraceae; genus Magnetomorum. The sequence continues at coordinate 4,491 of PEAL01000127.1, read as the reverse complement.
TTCCCGTATGCTGAATGATGTTCAATATAACGATATTAACATTCCCGTTATTTCAAATGTTACAGCACGTCCATATACAGGCAATCAAATTGCAGCTTTATTATGCCAACAATTAACATCTCCGGTGCAATGGACAGATAGTATCCGATATTTGATGGGAAAAGGCGTAGATGACTTTCAGGAAATTGGCCCTGGAAATGTATTGAAAGGTTTAGTTCTTAGAATTAGCAAAGAAGCAACCCCCCTGGTGATTGATACAGCAGGTGAAAAAACAAACGATGAAGACATAAAAAAAAAATCTAAAATGAGTGTTTTAAAAATAACTGCTGACACTTTGGGTTCTTCAGCATTTAAAAAGGTATTTCATTTGAAATACGCTTATATCAGTGGTGCCATGTTTCGAGGAATTTCATCCAAGGAAATGGTAATAGCCATGGGAAAAGCCGGTATGATGGGCTTTTTGGGAACAGGTGGAATGGACCTGTCTGTTATTGAAGACACTATCAAGATCATTCAAAAAGAGCTTGGTTCAAAATCCTATGGCATGAATCTCTTGCATAGTCCCTTCAATTTAGCGGCAGAGGAAAAATGTGTTGATTTATATCTAAAATATAATGTCCCCATGATAGAAGCTTCTGCCTTTATACGAATGACACCAGCATTGATCAAATATCGTTTGTCAGGATTGCACTTGGAAAATGGTTCAATTGTTGCGAAACATAAAATTATTGGAAAAATTTCAAGGCCTGAGGTTGCTGAAGCTTTTTTAAGCCCTGCACCGGAAAAAATTGTAAAAAAGCTTATTGCTGAAAATAAAATTACGTCTGAACAGGCAGAACTATCTACAAAAATACCAGTTGCCGATGCCCTGTGCGTTGAGGCAGATTCAGGTGGACACACTGATGCAGGCATTGCCTATACGCTCATGCCTTCAATAACGAAACTTCGTGATGAGATGGTGGCAAAATACGGCTATCCACAAAAAATATTCATTGGTGCTGCTGGTGGCATTGGTACACCTGCCGCAGCAGCCGCTGCTTTTATTTTAGGGGCGGATTTTATCCTGACAGGTTCTATCAACCAATGTACTGTAGAGGCTGACACCAGTGATATGGTCAAAGATATGCTTCAAAATATGAATGTCCAGGACACAGAATATGCGCCGGCAGGCGATATGTTTGAATTGGGAGCAAAAGTTCAAGTTCTTCGAAAAGGTGTTTTTTTTCCAGCAAGAGCAAATAAATTGTATGAACTTTATAGACAGAATAACAGCTTAGATGAAATAGATCAAAAGACTCAACATCAACTTCAGGATAAGTTTTTCAAGAAAAGTTTTGATGACATATATGAACAAACTCGACAATATTTTCTAAAAAACGATCCTGATGAAATTCAAAAGGCTGAAAATAACCCAAAGCACAAAATGGCATTGGTTTTCCGATGGTATTTCTGGCATAGCACAAACATGGCATTAAAAGGTGTTGCATCTGAAAAAGTTAATTTTCAAATTCATACAGGACCGGCTTTAGGAGCATTTAATCAATGGGTCAAAAGAACCGATTTGGAAAATTGGACATCCAGACATGTTGACAAACTTGCCATAAAAATGATGACAGACACTGCGCATTTTTTGAATCAGCGGTTTGAATCATTGGTACAAGAGTAGCAACGGACACGATCGGAAGAAAACAATATAAAAAGAACAACCCTGTTTAAATCAAGAATCGGGCCATATCTTTGTTAACCATTAATATATGGCCTGCATGCTTAATCGGGTTCACTTAACATGGTTTGTCGTATTTGATGGGCCTTTTTTTTCAATGTAGAGATTTGATCAAAAGCATATGATTTAAGCGCATCTTTATTTTTCAACGTATATTGGTCGGTTGGGATTGGCGGACCAAACACAACGGCAACGGGGCCTGTGCCTTTATTGGTCCATCCTGGCGGCAGGATTTCTCTTGTTCCGGCAATTGCTGCTGGAAATATGGGTACTTTTGCTTTGATGGCTAAATGAAAACCGCCTTTTTTAAACGGCAGTAATTCTCCGGTACGAGACCTTGTACCTTCAGGAAACACATAAATTCTTTTTCCCTGCGCAATACTTTGTGATGCTTTTTCCAGGCTGTGAAATGCATTCGAGCGGTTGCTTCGGTTGATATAAATATGGCCTGTTGCCCAAAGGCTTTGACCAAAAATTGGGAAATAGAATAAGGTATGTTTAACTAAAAAATGTAACGGGTAATTATTGGAAAGATAGATAAACATTGGCGGATCCAAATGGCTTTCATGATTGGACATCAAAATGCCACCGGATGAAGAGTCACGGATATGTTCGATTCCTTCAACATGAATTCGTGTTACACCGCCAGCCTTAAGCATTCCATAAGACCAGTATCTCGATATGGGCCACCAGAATCGGCCGGTTCGATCTCCCAGTAACGCAACCACCATTGCCGCTGCCGCTGCAATAGTGGTTCCAACAATGCCATACAAATATGTCAAAATTGTTGCGATTATCCAACGCATAATTACTGTCCCAATGTTTTCATCAGTTCAAGGATATCTGCCATATTAAATTGACAGTCGTCGTTTAAATCCATGTTTAACGGACATGATGCATGTCTAAGTTTTATATGGGTTAGTTCACCAGTGGTTTGAAGAATTGTCGATTGTCCCTTTAGATCCACGGAAATCAATTGATAAACATAGACTGCGTTATTTACCATATTTTTATCAATATGACAATATTGGGCACCGTTAAAGGCATTCCCTTTAGAAGGAATAAGAAAAGGGGTGATGGGATAAAAAATATCAGATGGCGGTTCTTGTCTGAAAAGAAGAAATCCTGAATGATCAATTTCAAGACTTGTTGTCCAGACAAGTTTTACACTGTCCTTTTGAGGAAGTCCCTTAAATGATATGATCGTAGCCAGCAAATCTGCATTTCGGGCCATTAAATTAAGATAGCCATATTGCGTTCCAAATCCAGATGAAAATATGGGGGGGATGTCTGGAATATTGACACCCGCAGCATTTTCAACAGAGAGACTGTTTTCATTGGAAAGAACATATAATTTATCGTTGCTCTTGTCCCAAATTTTAAAGGTTAATACATCATCGATGTATGCACCATCTTTGATCGGTGTCTCGTTGTCATCACCATAAACATTGATAAAATAATACCCTGCGTAATTTTCTCCGATAACACTTGAACCAATTAAACGGCTGCCATTCGTTTCATCAGGCACATAGATGCCCAATTCATCTTGACCATTTTCAAGGGAATCCTTTTCAATCGAAACCTTGCCAATGTATTGATGATAGATATTGGTAGGGTTAACTCCAGTAAAAAAAGTCACTTCTGAGCAACAAGATACTGAAGAAAATGCGAACAACAGAATGATCAAAAAAACAATGAACATATGTTTCACAAGTATCTCCTTGACTGTCAATGTAAGACGGACTGTTTACTACGCAATGAGTAAATAGATATCATGATCAAAAGACTCATCCAGAAAAACAGTCCAATGGTTGAATGGGCTGGGATCGCAACTTTTTTTATTGGATTTTCTGATGATTCAGGCAGAAACTGTAAATGAAGATAACCATATTGTTCTCCATGCACTGAGGTAAAAACCGCCGGCAATTCAGGTAATATCAATCCTGAAGCCACTTCAGCGTTTATTTGATCTTGTGCAAGTGCTTGTTCGGTATTGCTTTGGCTGTGCCAAACTTTGAAGATCAAATCATCACCGACCAACGCACCATCTTTTTGAATGGTTTGCGTATCATCGCCATAGACACTGACCAGATAATAATTATTTACAGTACTGCCCACTGTCGTGGCACCTACCATCAGTTCTCCACCATTCCCGTCACTGACAAAAACAGCCACCTCGTCTGCACCATTTTCAGGATCCAGATTATTGATTGACAATCGACCAGCGAATTGAACCCAGGAATTGGTAGAGACAACACCTGTAAAATGAACGGTTTCAGCGAATGCATAAGAAGAAATGATCAGCATTCCAAAAATGAAAAACGGTGTTAATTTCATAATATATCCCTGCTTTTTTATGGTTTTGATTTACAGTACTTTATCTATTATTTTGGACAAAAGAACGATCGTTCCAAGACCACTTATAAAAAAAATTGTCATCCGATTGATGGCTTTGTGGATTTCAATAAATTGCCTGTCTATTGCTTCAAATCTTTTGTCAATGGAGTCGAATTTTTTATCAATGGAATCAAATTTTTTATCAATGGAGTCGAATTTTTTATCAATGGAGTCGAATTTTTTATTGACTTCTTTTCTAAACTGATCGTTAGATTCTTTAATTTCTTGTCGAAATTGATTATTTGATTCTTTAATTTCATTTTGAAACGTATCTAATTTCGTATTGATTTCTTGCCGGAAGTTTTCATTTTCCTTACAAATTCTATTCATGAAGTCTCTTGTGTCTTCACGGTAGACGATTATATTTGTTT
>PEAL01000126.1 GCA_002753725.1 Deltaproteobacteria bacterium | reverse complement strand
TCAACGGGATTATTTTTTATATAATCAATGGCTTTTTGTCCGTCATCGACGTCGATAACTTGAAACTGTTCAATCTCGAAAATCTGCCGCAGCATTGTTCGAAGGTATAGATCATCATCAGCAATCAGGATCGTTGGCATTAAGAAATCTCCTTTATAATACAATCTGGCAGGTATTCAATTCATCCAAATCAGTATCTTGTGCAATTGGCACAATGACTTCAATGTGATCTCGATGCACGTTCAAAAAAGGAACTTTTAACAATTCGCATCCACTGTGGTCAAACAATTCAGCATTGGTTACTGCAACGAATGGTCGGGCATTGAGTAAATAATCTGTTTGACGTTCATTGGGCATCAATGAAATAAAGCCCTTCACCCGATAATGACCGGTCATAATGTAAACTTCTTTATCAATAGGCTTGATGGATATACTTTTTTTGTCTGACATATTTTCTCCTGTTACATAATTAAACGATAAAACGTAAATTATAAAAGAAATATTTTAATACAGGTAATCAACCGCTTGTCAAGAAAATTCTATGTTATCAAACTATCGAACAGATATAACGCTTGTGCTTAGTAACAGCTTTTATTTATGGACGTAAAGGAAAAGAGAAAACAAAATAGGTAGCAGCTCAAACCTATTCATTGCAGATGTTCCACCCCCGACTCCAATTCTTCCCAACGTTGATAGAGTTCATCAACTTTTTTTTGAGCATTTTGAACATTTTCATACATTTCGGTCAGCCGTTCATAATGACTGATGAGTTCAGGATTGTTGAGCTGATCCTGAAAAAAGGCAACTTGTTTTTCAGCTTTTTCAATTTTTCGTTCAATCCGGTTCAGTTCTTTTTGTTCTTCATAGCCCAATTGGGCAACAGTTTTCTTTTCTGCTTCTGGTTTGCTTTTTTGGGGAGCATCGGGTTTTTGACTTTCATAAAATTGTTCCCATTGATGGTAATCTGAAAAATATTCTGTTCCCCCTTTGCCGTCAAGATAGAGCAATTGATGGCTCAAGCGATCCAGTAAGAAACGATCATGGGTGATGAGAACAATGGCCCCTGGAAAATCCGCAAGACTTTCTTCAAGAACTTCCAGGGTTGCAATATCCAGATCATTGGTAGGTTCATCCAGCAAAAGAATATCAGCAGGTTTTAGCATTAAACTGGCAATCCAGACACGGGCTTTTTCTCCACCGGATAGCTTTGAAACAGGCATTCCCAGTTGATCGAAACTAAATAAAAACCGTTTGGCCCAACTGGAAATATGTATGGAACGATTACGATAAATCACATGCTCACCGACAGGCGCCAGGGCTTCTTTTAACGTTTGATTTTCATTCAGTTGCGCTCTGTTTTGATCAAACGTTACAATTTTTGCTCCATCCATGATGTCAATGGTTCCCTGATCAGGTGTTAAATTGCCATTTAACAGGTTGATTAATGTACTTTTTCCGCTGCCATTTTTTCCCATGATTCCCAGACACAGGCCAGGAAATAATTTGATATCAAGGTGTTGAAATAATTTTTTGCCATCGCGTGTGATACCAATCGTGTTTGCGACCAGAATTTTTTTCGTTTTTCGGTGGGTTGTGTCAAAATCGATTTGTGCGGCTTTTCTTTCGGCATTGAGGGTTTTTAAGGTGCTTAATTCTTCCTGTAAATCCATTGCATGATCAATGCGATATTTTGCTTTCGTGGTTCTCGCTTTTGGCCCGCGATGCAACCATTCCAGTTCCCGTCGGACTTTATTGGAAAGGGTTAATTGCCGGTTTGCCTGCTCGCTCAAATACGTTTCTTTTTTTTGAACAAAGTCACTGTAATTACCATTGACCTTAAAAAAACCTTCCCCATATCTGGCATTTAACTCAATAATTTTATTCGTGACATTTTCTAAAAACAATCGATCATGGCTGACCAGAACAAAAGCAAAAGGCGCATTTGTCAGCAATTTTTCTAACCACAGTATGCCTTCAATATCCAGATGATTGGTGGGTTCATCCATTAATAATATGTCCGGTTCCTGAAGCAGTGCCCGTGCAATAGACAATCGTTTTCGCCAACCACCGGAAAGGGTTTCCACTTTCCGAGACAGATGATGAAATGCCATCTGATCTTGAATCTTTGCAATCTGTTTTTCAGAAGCCCAGGTTTCAATGGTTTTCGGTAATGCCTCAAGCAATGTTTCATAGATTGTTTTTTGAGGGTCAAATGAATCTGCCTGTGAGAGATACACTCGTTTTATATTTCGCCTGACCAGTATTTTCCCTGAATCAGGCGGTTCAATTTCTGACAGAATTTTAAGCAGGGTGGATTTACCTGAACCATTGGGCCCGATCAAACCGGTACGTTCTTTCTCCAAAAAGACCAAAGAAAGGTCAGAAAACAAGGTATCGGCGCCATAGGATTTGTTTATGGCCTGAATATTAATGAGTGATGGTGCTGCCATGAGTGATACTTTCCATTGTAATGTTTAGATGGTATTTAGAGGATGTTAATGATTTCATCATACACATGCTGCCTGGCAGCAATGACCGAGATACGATTTTGACTGGCATATGAGATAGGATGCGTATTAAAATCAGTTACTTTTCCCCCGCATGCCCGAATGAGAACCTCTCCGGCGGCAATATCCCATAGATGGGTTGTATTGTTCAGGTAGGCCCCTAATGATCCCCTTGCAACATCGATCATGGCAATTAATCCTGAATTAAATGCATAAATGCCACCTGAAATATTGGACAGATGTTCCAGGATAGATCGAGAATGATTGGGGGATTGTTTCAAAAATTCATGCACTTTTTCTGGATGATTGCGCGTTAAATGTACGCCAATGCCTTCTTGATCAAGGGATTTTTTTTCATCAGTGTCAGCTTTTTTTACAAGATCAATACGCTGATTGGTTGTAATCTGGCATTCCCAGGCTTCCGCACCTGTGCAAATATTATCACGGTCCCCTGGAAGCAATGCAGAATACACAACATGATGAATGGGATCGTACATGGCAGAAATTCGCACCTGATCATCCACAAACAGGGCTGCAGCAGAACAAAATAATGGGATCCCCCGAATAAAATTTCCAGTGCCATCGATGCCATCAATGATCACCCGAATCCCTTTTGTTTGATTGAAAAATTGCGATGATGAAAGAATTTTCTGAAATATCAAGGGCGGCAATTTGTTTTGAAACCAGTTTCGATAGTGTGTTTCTTCTCCCAGACAAAAAAAGTCACAGGCCAGATGCTCACAAATAGGTGAGATATAATTATCAAGAACATGAACAATGGATAAGGTCGCCTGCAAATCTGCAAGGGTTGAAGGATTTTTTGAAACAGCCGCCTGTTTTTCTTCAGATGGCCAAGGCATTGGTTGTTGATAAAATTGCATTGCGGTTGTTCCGCCGGCAATAACCGCTTGAATGAGTGCTTGTTGAAACGCATGCCAGGTATTATGATGAATGTCTTCATTGAGCATAAATTTAGATGCTTTCATGTAATTTTTTTTTATTTCTATCGATCAAATATTTTTGAACCATATCCATAATGCTGTCAATTTTAAACACATACCCCAGTGCTATCAGAAAAATCAAAAAAAACATACCTGTCAACGAGGATGTGATCAGGCAAAAAATTATGCCATTGGGTGGAAACCATTGGATAAAGAAAAACCGGCATCCAAAAGCGATCACGCCTAAAGGCATGGACAGCAGAATCACTTTGAGAAAGAACATATATACCTGCCAGCTATTTGTATTTTGTGTTCTACGATTCCATAAAGCATACAATAAAACCACCTGAACAATCGCCGACACAGACATGGCCAGCGCGATGCCATACACACCCATGTAGTGTAGCCCCAAAAAATATAAGGGGACACTGATCAATACGGCCAATGTGCTGAAAATTGCCGGAAAGAAAGTGTTTTGCATGGCATAATATCCTCGTACAACAACGGTTTGAGCAGCAAAAGCAAAGGCACCAATCATCAGGAACATTAAAATATTGGCAGCAATGTATGTATCGCCGGATGTAAATTTTCCCCGCTGAAACAAAATAAAAATAATTTCATGGCGAAGGACGGCCAGCAAAACAGAAAATGGAATGATCAATGCGATGTAATGATTGAGGGTATCATTCAGCAAGGTGTTCATGCTGGAAATATCTTTTCGTGCGGCCAGTTGAGATAAATAGGGAAAGGAGGCCACACCAATGGCCTGCCCAAAAAAACCCACCATCATAAACATCACGCGAAAGGCATAATTCAAGGCTGCAATATTTCCTGCCGGTAAATATGAGCCAAAAAATTTAAAACAAATTTCTGTTGAAAAGAGCATGGTCATGCCGATCATGAGCGGTAATGTCAGCAGAATGTACTTACGAAAATCCGGATGTCGGATCGAAAAAGAAAATGAGTAACGCATTCCAACACGTTTTGCACCAATATACTGCAATAAAAAATTACCCACAAAAGCACCTGCAAGCACACCATATGAAAAGCCCTGCATCCCCATCCGCGACCCCAAAAAAATCCCGCCAATAATAATTCCCAGATTATAAATCAATGGGGCAAGGGCTGGAAAAATAAAGCGTTCATGAGCATACTGAACCGCCATAAAAATACCACCGATAAAAAAGAAAAACTGGGCAGGCATGATAATGCGGGTCATGGTAACAGCACAATCGATGGTTTGACTGTTGGTAATTCCTGGAGCAAGCAAGTAAATCAAAGGGCGTGTAAACAGGGTTGTCAAAGCAATCAATACAATGAGGACGCTTCCAACGGTGTTGATAATTATCGAAAAAATACGCCAACCATTTGTTTCATCGTTATTTGCCAGGTATTGGGTAAAGATGGGAATAAACGTGATGGACAAAAAACCACTGGCAGCCACGTGATTCAAAATTTCAGGAATCATAAATGCCAGTTGATACGCATCAACTTCCGATCCAGCGCCGCCAACATAAGCAATGGTCATTTCACGAAAAAGACCAATAAATCGAGACAGAAAGATGGATATCATCATGATTAGTGCGGCAAATCCGACTTTTTTATTGATTGACGTCATAAGCTGGTATATCTTTATATGTTTGTTTACAGATTTTTTAGAAAACGTTTTCTTTTTTAATTATCCATTATAAATGTGTCGAAAAGAAATCATCATTAACCCTTAATTCGGACGGTTTATTTATGTCGGAACCCATATCGGTAATTACCACACATGTCAATTCAGATTTTGATGCCATTGCATCCATGCTGGCAGCACAAAAACTTTATCCTGAAGCCAAAGTTGTGTTTCCAGGTTCATCAGAAAAAAATTCAAGAGATTTTTTTGTCAATTCAATGGTCTACTTGTTTAACATGGGTTCAGTAAAAGCCATTGATTTTTCGTGTATCAACCGTTTAATTCTTGTAGACACCCGACATCCTCTGCGTATTGGCCCTTTTGTGGATATTTTAGATAAAAAGGATCTGGATATTCATATTTATGATCATCATCCTTTTGCAGAAAACGATATTATCGGTCATTACGAAAAATGCAGGATTACCGGTGCGACAGTTACCATTCTGACAGAAATTATCAAAGAACGTCAGATCGAATTGAGTGAAGAGGAAGCCACCATATTATGTCTGGGCTTATATGAAGACACAGGATCTTTTAATTTTTTATCGACAACGCCTGAAGATATGATGATTGGTGCATATTTGCTCGAAAAAGGTGCCAATCTGGATGTTGTTTCCAGCATGCTTTCCAGAGAAATCACCCCACAACAGGTTGGACTTTTAAATGATATGATTCATTCTTTTGAGTGCCATCATATTAATGGTATTGATATTATGATCACTGTCGTTTCAACGGAAGAGTACGTCGGGGATTTGGCGATGGTTGTTCAAAAATTGATGAAAATGGAAAACTCCAATGCGTTATTTGTTCTGGCGCGTATGGGAAGTCGCATTTATATGATTGGCCGAAGCAAAATTTCTGAAGTGGATGTTGGTGCGATTATTCGTACATTTGGCGGTGGAGGACATTCTACAGCAGCATCTGCCAGTATCAAAGAGCAGGCCTTGGCGCAGGTAAAGCGGAAACTGATTGAAACCCTGTATTTAAAAGTACATTCACGCCAGGCCAGTGCATTGATGTCATCCCCTGCATATACCATCCCCCCAAACACTCCCATAATAAAAGCTAAAGAGTTGCTTCATAAATACAATATCAATGCATTGCTTGTCACACAAGACTGTGATGATCATGAAAAAGTTTTGGGGATTATTTCACGCCAGGTGATCGATAAAGCATTGTTTCATCAGTTAGACATCATCCCTGTCAGTGAATACATGTCCTCTGAGCCCGAATATGTATCACCCGATGCAGACCTTGCTACCATTCAGGAACGTTGGATTGGCAACAAACAACGATTGCTGCCAGTAATTGATCAAAATCAATTGTTAGGGGTGATCACACGGACAGACCTTTTTAATGTCATGATCCGTCATACCAGTATCATTCCAGATCAAAGCCCTGAAAATTGGGATTCGAGCAATGTTCGAACACGAAAAGTCAACCATCATATAAAAGAACGATTATCGGATCGCTTACAATATCTTTTGAAAGATATTGGCGATGTTGCAGAAGAAATGGCTTGCAATGTTTATGTGGTTGGAGGCTTTGTTCGGGATTTATTGCTCCAGCGTAAAAATGAAGACATTGATATCGTGGTTGAAGGCGATGGTATTGCCTTTGCCAAAAAATATGCCTCCCATGCCAAAGCCCGGATTCATCCGCATGAAAAATTTGGTACTGCTGTCGTGATTTTTTCAGATGGTTTTAAAATTGACGTTGCAACAGCCCGAACAGAGCATTATGCATCACCGGCAGCCCTGCCAACCGTTGAAAAAAGTTCTATTAAACTGGATCTTTATCGCCGTGATTTTACAATCAACACACTGGTTATTCATTTAAATGCTGACCGGTTTGGCACCTTGATTGATTTTTTTGGAGCCTACCAGGATATCAAAGACAAAGTTGTGCGCGTGCTGCATAATTTGAGTCTGGTAGAAGATCCCACCCGTGTCTTTCGAGCGATACGTTTTGAACAACGTTTTGGATTTCATATTGGCAAGTTAACCGACCATTTGATCAAAAATGCCGTTCAAATGAAATTTATCAAGCAATTGGGTGGCCGACGGGTTTTTTCTGAAATCCGGCAAATTCTTCAGGAAGATGACCCCTTACCTGCAATCAAACGCATGAATGAATATGAGATTTTACAAATGGTGGGCAATATTCAATACAATCATAAAATGGTCAACCGCTTTGCATCCATCAAAAAAGTGTTAGCCTGGCATGAGCTTTTATTTATTGATGATCCCTATGTCAAATGGGCTGTATATTTCATGGCCCTGATTCATGACGCTCATCTGGAAGTGATTGAAAAGGTTTGTGATCATTTGGATTTATCTCAGCACTATCGTCAAATGTTCTGTAAAGACAACCATACTGCCATGCACTTGCTTCGTTCTTTGGAAAACTCTAAAACGACGCTAAAAAACAGTGAATTGTATCATTGTGTCAAATATTTTAAAACAGAAGTGTTATTGTACATGATGGCATCAGCCAAAAAAGATGTGGTGGTTCGCATGCTGTCCAATTATCATTCCCAGCTCAAGCGGATGAAACCGCTGATCACAGGTAAGGAGCTAAAACAAATGGGCTTGCCACCCGGGCCGTTATACAGCCAAATACTTGAAGCTGTTTTGAATGCACGCATGGACAATATGATAGAAAACCGCGAAGATGAAATCAAGTTTGTGAAATCATATATTGTTGATCATGACTTATTAAATTAAATCGTGGCTGCTCATATATACACAAAAACATTGAATTTCTTACACTATTTATTCAGGCTATTTGGCATCTATCGATCCTGTCAGATTACGAATATGGATCAGTATGAAGATCAGGCCAATCTACTTGGTCTTACCTTCGGAAAAAAAGCGGACTTTTTGGGAATGCGCCCTATTCCTTTTGATTTGGGTCAATGGATATTTTCGTAATTTCTATGATAACAACCAGGCTGTTACATCTTTAATCGTAATTATTTTATTATTAATATGAATACTTTCTTGGATATTTTGTGTTAGAATAATTAATTCTGCATTGGCAGCATGTGGAATTTCACCGGAGGCTTTTTCAAGGGATCTGATTTCTCTATCTTTAGTTTTTGGTTCATCAAGCAGAGCAGCAACTTGAATAAGTTGAACGATTTGTTCATTTTTTTTGACAACAAAATCAATTTCATAATTATTCTTTGTTTTATAGTAATATATGTCAAACCCTCTGCGCAGTAATTCAAGAAAAACAACGTTTTCAAGTCGATCTCCTATTCTACGGCCAACATTGAAAGAAACGATATTGGATAACCCCTGATCAATGGCATATATTTTTTTAGGGTTTGTTTGCTGCTTTTTTAATGACCAGTCAAACAGTGGTATTCGAAAAATTAGAAAAGCATTCTCAAGATATTCAATATATCGATTTACCAAATCATAAGATAGTTTAAAATGATTCTTGACCGCATTCACAGAAAGTGCCTGCGCAATACTTGACATCAAGTAAACAGCAATACCCATCAATGAAGAAACATTATCCAACCGATATCGTGTGACAATATCCCGCATGAGTATTGAATCAAAATATGCTCTCAGTTCTGCTTTTTTTAGTAGATGATTTTCTGTAAGAACAATTTTGGGAAATCCGCCAAAAAACAGGTATTCATCAAAATATCTGTTGATTTCAATCCGGTGACTGATGATTTCCATTGGATTTGTAATAGACAGTCCTTTAAATACTAAAAATTCTTGAAAACTTAGGGGAAAAATAAATTCATCGAGATAACGTCCTGTAAGTGAACTTCCAATTTCCCGGCTAAGCAATTTTGCATTTGATCCTGTTACAAATAAGCGTGCTCTTTTGAGTTCATATTCCTTGAGCAACCATTTTTCAAATTTATTAATGGTTTGAATTTCATCCAAAAAAATAAATGGTATCTCGTCGGGGTTTAAGTATTCAAGGTATGTGTCTCGTATCTGCGACAAGAGATTTAATGACAAATCATTAATGAATCTGGGGTCTTCAAGGTTTACAAATAAAATATTTTTTGGATGTGTTCCTTTTCTAATAAGTTCCTTGATCAGATTGATTAAAATTGTAGATTTACCGCAGCGCCGAACGCCTTTTAAAATAACGATTTCTCCACTAAGGCCTTTTTCCAAAACGTGTTGCTCATATTTTTTCCGAGGATAAGTGTCTGGATGCTCGTGATTCCAAAAATTCCAATCACTTAAGGTTTCTATAATGTCAGTTTTTTGTATCATATCAAAATCTCCCGATTGATTGAGAGATTTTATATTAATATCACATGATTTGTCAAACAATTATGGAATTTATAAAGAGACGTGGTGGGGAATGGGTGGGGTGGGAATGGGGAATGATGGGGAATGTGGGGAATGGGGTCACATCTTGATTATTGCACTTAATTTATTTGTTGGAGAATGGTGTTGGGGAATGGGGTCACATCTTGATTATTGCACTTAATTTATTTGTTAAATCAAAAGCTAAAATAACTCTCATTACATTAAGTGTAATAATCAAGATTTGACCCCATTTCCCCCCCCATTTCCCCCTTCCCCATTTCCCCCTTTATTTTATAGCATATTTAGAGCTTAAGGGACTGTCCAAATTGTGGGGGGAATTATACCAATACTTGCCTGATCGTCTTAGCAAGTTCCCTTTTATCAACCGGTTTCATAATGAAGGCACTTATACCAACAAAATCGGCTTTTTTGGCATCCATTTTGGAACTGTACCCAGTACAGATAATAATCGGGATATCAGTTCTAATTTCCATTAACTTTTTTGCCAATTTTTCGCCTGTCAATTCTGGCATTGTTTGATCGGTAATAACGAGATCGAATCCATCAGGTTGAGATCGGAATAATTCAAGAGCTTCTATACTGCTTGTTTTCGCCGTTACCTGATAGCCCAGGCGTTCGACCCTCTGCTTAGTCATGTTAACAATGCTCTCTTCATCATCTACAACGAGGATTTTTTCTTTACCGGTTGGAAGGGGGGCAGTATCTTCAATTTTATTATGAATTTGCTCTTCAATTATTGGAAAACAAACATTAAAAGTTGTTCCTTTACCAAGTTTACTATCAACTGAAATCATCCCGTCATGGCTTTTTACAATTCCAATAACAACGGCCAAGCCCATTCCAGAACCTTTGCCAACTTCTTTAGTCGTAAAGTATGGATCGAAAATTCTATCAAGATATTTTTGATCAATGCCTATGCCACTATCCTTGACAGTAAGCTGTGCATAGTGACCTGGTTTCAGGTTTGGCTCATTTACTATATCATCCGTACTAAGTTGAGCAGAAATCAACTCAACTTCTAAGATACCTCCATTCTCATCCATAGATTGGGCAGCATTAGTACAAAGATTCATCAACACTTGTTGGATTTGGGTCGGGTCTGCCAATATATTCCCACATTGAGAATCAATATTTCGCCTAATTTTTATAGTAGTAGGGATTGAAGCTCGAAGGAGTTTGAGGGCTTCATTTACTAAAAGATGAATTTGTACCGGAGATCGCTCCTTGATTTCTTTACGACTGAAGGCTAAAATCTGTTTAACAAGGTCCTTGGCACGGTTTCCTGCTTTTAAAACTTGCTCAATCTGAGATTTTGCAGGGCTATACTCAGAAGTATCATCCATGGCCATTTCAGCATATCCGAGAATTATTGTTAAGATATTATTGAAGTCATGAGCAATACCGCCAGCCAATGTTCCGATAGCCTCCATTTTATGGGCTTGCCTTAGTTGTTCTTCGAGACGTTCGGCCTCAGAAATATCCAGAACCAGAGAGGCTACGCCGATAACAATACCTTCTGAGTCGACCAAAGTCGTATTGTACCACTCACATGTAATTATTGTACCATTCTTTCTAATGTTCTGGTTTTTACTTTTTGTACCTCCCTTCTTTGTAAGAAGCTCCTTCCAGACAGAGTTCACATGTTTCTTGGCAGTTTCCAGTACAAGCAGATCTACGGCATACTGACCTAAAATTTCATCACATGTATAACCGAATATTTTCTCTGCTGCCTTATTCCACTGTATAATCCTGAAATTAATGTCAAACTCAATCACTCCCAGCGGCGTTTGTTCAATATGTAGAGCCAGTCTTTGAGCAAATTGTTCCAACGATTTCTCGCGGGCCATCAACTCTCTTTTCGTTGATTCGAGTTCGGTAATCCTTTTGTCACGTTCAGAAAAGAGGGTGATCAGGTGATCTCGCATTGTTAAAAATGACCTTGCCAACTGGCCAATCTCGCCAGAACCGGTCACATCTATCCTTGATGAATAATTACCAGCTGCGATTGCTCTGGTGCCTTGCGTCAATATCATAATAGGTCTGGTAATTCGTATAATAGCCAACCACATGATTATAATGGATAACATTGTAATCCCTATCATAATTGAGATAAGAATATGGCGAAGTTTTTGAACTTCTGCATATTTAATTTCCAGTGGAACAGTATAAGCTATCATCCAGTTCCAGCTATCAAAGCGCTTATACAGGTACCACCTTTTTTCAAACTCGAAACTCCCTGACTTGTTCATATTGAATGACAGCATTTTACTGACTACGACTGATTTGACCGGAGAGAGGTCGCCAGCATAAAAATCAGGGAGCATCACAAAGTCATCATCATGATTGATTATAAATGGAAAAATACGCTGATTTTGCTGTTGGTAGTATGTTTTTCTGAGTGCTTCAATTGCTAATTCTCTAAATCCATCAGAGTAGGCTTCCACCTGACCAGTCATCTGTAATCGTTCTTCATATCCCTGGAGTATACCCAAGATGGTATCAACTCTCTCATTATACAGAGCATACTGGTTTTCATTAATGATCGTTATAAACTGAATATTTACAACTATCAGGATAGAAATGGTAGCAATAAGCAAAGTGGCAATAATTAAAAAAAGCAGTTTAAATTTTATCGTCATCAATTGGTTCCCGATTACCATATGTGTGATAGTTCTGTATTCGATTTTTCAGAATGACCCAATTACAGCAAGCTTGAATAGCAAAACATCACAGATACTGGAGCATTCAGAAATAATCAATATAAAAAATTAGTCAGCAGGTATAAGCTGAGCACTTCCAATAAGGTTCATTGGAAATATAATTCCCAGTTTTTTAGCCAGCTTCATATTCAGAAAAATTTTAGCCTTTTTATTTTTAGCAATTGGAATATTAATTGGAGATTTACCATCAAGTATTTCAAGTGCTGCATGAGCAGCGTACTCGCCTTGCTCTTCCGGGATGGTGGCTAAAGTTATGAGAGCATCGTTTTTATAATGTGCATCCCAACGTCCCGTTGGGATTTTAGTATTCTCCAACATAAAATTTTCCACGTCGTTTTTTGATTCCTCATTTAGTTTAACTGCATCAATATCACCTATCAATATCATGTTTACTTCATTCTGAATCTGCACAAACAGTTTCTTCCATTCAGTAATATTATCAACAAAATAGGTTTTTATTTTCGCGCCTACCTGCTTTTCAAAATGTTCAGCTTCAATTCTGTTGGTCATTGTATCTCCTCTTATTGACCCGATTTTATGCCCTTTGGCATAAGGAGACAGATATTCCACCAATTGATCTACCAACTGAACTTCAATCATTCCCGTAACATTTTTTGAAGGGAAACCATACTTTGAAGCATCCCAGTTAACACCACAGAAAACAAAGGGGATCTCGGAATCTTTAAAATATGGAACAATCAGATATTTTGAAGCGTTGTCATCAGACGCAATAACAATATCAGGCTTCCAGGAATCAATAAGAAGTTTAACCTCTAAAGCTGCCTTCTTTTTTTTATCTGTATCTGCTGACATCATCCCCATGGTGTTCATACTGATAACTTTTAACTGTAAATATTTTCGAGATTCTGTTT
>PEAL01000125.1 GCA_002753725.1 Deltaproteobacteria bacterium | reverse complement strand
ATTAAACCTGAATCTTTTTCAGCAGCTTTTTTTACATCATTAAAGTATACATGGGGCGGAATTGGCAGGCATACAGAAAAAAAAACTCCGGCTTCATCCATACTTTTACGTGCATTTTCACGAGTTGCTGTGAAATTTCGTTCGCGTTCCGCATTTATAATATATGGTTTGAAAATTTCATAAGGTATTCTCCCCATTTTGAACTTTCTATTTAAGAAAAACTGCCAGATTGAAATAGGATCAAATATCCTTTTTTTGGTAACCCCTAATTGTTCGATAATATCTCCTCCATTATTGTACAAGATATCCCCAACGTGACTGTGAGCATCGATGATCATCATTAAACTTCCCCTGTTTGATATTTAGACTAAAGTCTTTGATTGTTTACGGATTTCATAGTGCTGGAAATCAATTCCATTAGCCGGTTCAATTCGTCACGGGTTATGGTAAGAGGAGGGCGAAAGACAACACTATCCCTGGCAACCAATCCTTGAACGACAATGAAGCCGTTGTTTCGAGCGGTCACACAAAATAATTGGGCCTGTTCTTCCTTTGTAAATGTAATTGCGTTCACAAGCCCCAAGCCACTTACCGAACGAATTAAATCCGGATAAAAATTTTGAATGTGTCTTAAATGATTCAATAAAAGCAATCCTGTTTCATTGGTTTGTACCCATGGACGCATTTGTTCATAAACATCCAGGGTTTTACAGGCAACCCTGCACCCCACATCATGGCCCCCAAAAGTACACAGATGAATGAGCGGGTGAAAGTCGAAAAAGGATTTGACGCTCGGAGTAAAGACCATCCCTGTCATTGGAAACAACCCTGTGGTGATTGCTTCACCAAACACCATAATATCCGGGTTTACACCATAATAATCTTTGACAAATTTATATCCGGTTCGGCCAAACCCGGTTTGAGTTTCATCAAAAATCAACACCGTGCCATAATGCTCGCAAACCTCTTTCAGTTCCAATAAAT
Source organism: Deltaproteobacteria bacterium (assembly GCA_002753725.1). Taxonomy (GTDB): domain Bacteria; phylum Desulfobacterota; class Desulfobacteria; order Desulfobacterales; family Magnetomoraceae; genus Magnetomorum. Next base: position 12,231 of record PEAL01000125.1, on the reverse strand, counting down.
AGTCCTTATCAACCAGTCGACATCCGTTTTCTACCTGTACGGGTTCCAAAATGAAGGCGGCAGTGTTTTTGTTGATCACTTTTTTGGCTGCCTTGATGTTATTGAATTCAACAATTGCTTGATCTGGTATCAGGCGGCCGTATCGCTTTTTATCAATGCGCTCTGAAAGACTCATGGCGAATCCGGTGTGGCCATACCATCCGCCATCAACCGAAATCAGCCATGTTTTGCCTGTATAGCCTCTGGCCAGTTTACAGGCCGCATCCATTGCTTCACCCCTGACCACTGTAAAAAGTGCGCAGCTTAGGTTTCCGGCAACAAAACAAGCTAACTTTCTTGATAAATCAGCCTTTTCTTCGGAAACGAGAATAAAGTTACCGCAATCAGTCTTTTTGGCGGCGGATGTGAGCGAATCCACCACTGTTTTGTTTTTTCGACCAAGATTGTAGGTGGATGCGGCGGAATAGCAATCAATGAAACGTGTTCCATTGATGTCATTGATATAGATGCCTTCACTTTGCTTTTCTATCACATCAAGTCCTTTGGCCTTTAAATGGTCAACCAAACCTTCCGAAAAAAGCGTTTTGGCTTCTTCGTACAAATCTTCACGAGACGCGTAAGAATCATCTGTTTTTATTTTGGGTTGCAGGTTATGCATGGAATGTTGCTCCTTTCATTGTCAAGCAGCTTGTTAATTAAAAACCGAATTTTCTTAAAAAAGCACTGATGGGGATGAGATTTTTGGGGTCATTCATCCATTTGCGAAAGATGGGAATCTTGATTAAGGGCAATAGTATAAACAAGTAATACCCCTGTATCGTCATGGCTTTCCTGAACTTTGTTAAAAAATCGTCGATTTCTTCTTCAGTAACCGTCAAGGGGAGCATAAAACGCATGACTTGAGGTGCATTCCCTGAATACGCCGCGAAAATATGGGATTTGCTTAAACTATCTGCCATAAGCATTCCCATGAATTCATGCCTGTATTCAATACCAATCATCAGGCCCTTGCCACGCACTTCTATGATTGACTCAGGATGCTGTAACATGATCTCGGTCAGTCCATTTTTGAGGCGTTTTCCCATTTTCTCAGCTTTTTTCCAGAGTTGTTTTTCAACCAATTCATCGATCACTTCACTGGAAACCCGGCAGCCGATGTTACTGCCTCCCCCGGAAGAAGTGTGAAAGAATGGATTCTCATTAACAAACTCAGTTAACTCAGGGATATCCCGATAGACGATGGCACCATTGGGGTAAACACCGCCGCCAATAGATTTGGCCAACGCCATCACATCCGGCACAACCCCTGAATACTCGGAAAACCAGATTCTACCCGTACGGCCAAACCCCGTTTGAATTTCATCAAAAATAAGGACAATACCCAAATTATCACAAAGTTGCCTCAAACCTTGCAAATACTCACTGGTTCCCACATGGATGCCGCCTTCACCCTGTATCGGTTCAATCAAAATAGCCGCTGTTTTCATGGAAGCCAATTGTCTGATTGCTTCAAGATCGCCAAATGGCGCCAAATGAAAACCGGGCATAAGGGGTTGGAAAAGCTCTTTGTAATAATCCTTACCTCCGGCAGAAAGGCTGAATCCGGAATGGCCGTGGTACGCCTTGTCCATAGAGATAATTTCTTCTCTTCCTGTGGCACCTTTAGCCAGTTTAATGGCCGCTTCAATAGAATCTGCGCCACTACCGGTAAAAACCACCTTATTTAAATCACCCGGTGCAAGATCGACCAGTTTTCTGGCAAATTCTATTTTGGAGCGTGATAACAGCAAGGGCGTTCCCATATCGTATTCATTCAAGGCATCACACAGTGCTTCAACAACCCTGGTATTGCGCCTTCCAGTATTAAAAGAACCTGCGGATGAAAACCCGTCAAAATATGTTTTGCCTGTTGTCGCATCTGAAAATTTTGTATCTCGGCGATTTTTTTCCAGTATGTCGAGATGTCCGGCAGATAAGTATCGAATTTGTCCTTTTGATATGTGATCACCAAATTGTTTGAAGATTTCCTTCGTTCGCATTTTGCTAAGATGTTCTGTTCCCATTTAGACCTCCGAATTTTATTTATTCATTGATATCGACCAACAGAGTAAAGCTTATACCAAAATGGAGAAAAATCAACTGATGATTACAGATGTTATCAAAACAAACAGAAGAAGAATATCTTTCAGGAAAAACTTTATTCAAATTATTACCCCGAACCTCGAACAGCCGATGTCTTTTAGAAAATTTTTTTCTTCCCAGAATGTTTTGCCAATTTCCTGGCAATATCTTATAAAGCACAAAGATCCGGTCAATTGCTTGACAATTTCGTTCCAGGAGTTTTTCGTTCTCTTCAATTCGATATAAATGATTCTTTTCTTGTTTCCATCATTGGCAATAATGACATAGTCAGCACGTTTGCACTCTCCGTTTGATCCTTTAAAAATTTTGTCTGGCGATTCAAATGAGTCAACTTTAATGACTATGGCGTTTGCAGGAATGCCTCTTATGATTGCATAGGAGTCCGGTGATTGCGGTTCATTAAGCTTGACAAGATGTTTATCATATTCTGCTTCGATAGGGATCAGTGCCGACTCCCTGAGCATATGGCCAAGAATTTCTAAATCATTATGAGATCTCCTTCTTTCGTTAAATCTATTGTTTCCAATGAGTCTGTTGCATCCTGTCTGGTATATGGATTTAGAGATAAGTCAATAATATTTCCATTTAACAGGTCATATTCAAACTGTATTCTTACTGCTGCTTTTGATGCGCTACCGCCACTTCCAGGATATTTCTCAGCAAAGGACCCCTATAAATACTGTAACTTTTTTGATATCAATCCATCCATCATAATCATGGCAACCTTCTTTTATTGGACCGAAATTTTTAATTTTTATTTTACTCAATTATATTGTCTCCTGTTCTATCTGAGGCGATGAGGTGATTTGATTTAAACCGGTTACATTCTTTTCGAAAATCACTATCGTCCATTAAAAAAATCTGCATCAATTTTTCCAGATCTCAGAATATCTGAGCCATCATCTGGCAAAAATGTTAATGCCGGGCTCATGTAAAGATCATCCACAGTTGAAGGAATTGCGTCTCGTCCAGTCATCACCAATCGGCTGACATCTTTTGAGGTTCGAAGCGAACAGGGGGTTCTCAACCATTGTGATGCATCCAGATAATTTGTGGGCAGTGTAACCAGTTCATTGCTGATTTTAGCATCAGGTGCATCAATAAAAATTTCTCCATCAAGCCCATATCTGGAACTTGCCTGTACCACGCTATCTATTGATTGAATAAAATGATCTGTTACAATATGAATGTTTCCACCATTACCTTCATACGCATTGGCAATCATTTTACTATAGTTCATTAAAATCATCTCAGCGTTAATATCAAGATCCCCACCATTGCCCATTCCACCTAAAACACTACTGGTAATCGTGCCATTAATCATTGTTACTGTGTTATTTGAGGAAATATTAAGGCGCCCATTATCTTTGTCTATGATCATATTTACAATATCTGAAGCCGTATTGACAGCCTCTGTTGAAATAAAACTATCATGAATATCAAAGTAATCATCGGCGAAAACAGTTATTTTTCCAGCAGTTCCGCCATCAATGGATGCTTTGCTTTCTGAGCGAATGCCTGATTGATTGCTTAAATGAATTCCTTTTGCAGCAATTGAAATATGTCCGGCATGGCCATCGCCAAAACTGGATGTTAAAATAGTCGCATGGTTCAGTCTGAGTTCAGAAAAGACATTCAGTTGAATTGCGCCGCCATTTCCTGCATTCTGATCGCCAAGGCTAGCTGAAGAAATACTACTATCTTCAGTTAGTTCAACAACCGAAGATTTCACAATAATCTGTCCAGCCTGCCCTGGGCCTTCAGTATTGGCAATTAATCCACTCTGATTCTGAAATCTGATGGTATTACTAATAATACTGATATCCCCCGCATCCCCGGCATCACCAAGTTGGCTTTGAGCAGTTGTATAAATGGCACTGGGGTTGTTTTGTGAATCATAACCAAAAAAATCCAGTTCAGATGACGTGATTGTCACATCACCGCCTTTGCCCCTGCCATCAGACTCACTTCCAATGACAGCTCCATTGATAAAAGAAACGGTGTTTCCAATAATACTGACATGTCCGCCATCTCCAAAACCATTCTGAACAGCACCAGAATAGATGCGACTGCCAAAAATTGTTATAGATTCTGAAGCCATACCTTCAAGACCCGATAAAACAATCTGTCCGCCATTGCCATATCCATATTTCGTATCAGTAGAGACAATACTGTTTTGGATAATTGAAATATTCGGACTTTGAATCCGTATGATACCACCTTTTCCTGCATTTATCCCTGCACCTTCAGCAATAGTAAATACCTTGCATTCATCCAGGATGCTGATGGCTTTACTGGCGCTCATGGTGACTTCACCGCCCTGGCCATCACCATAGGTATCGCTTGATACAATGGATTTATTTAATAATTGAATATGATCAGAATTCATAAAAATGCTTCCAGCATCGCCTGCACCAGTTTGTCGGTTTGTTGCATCGGCATAAACGCGCGTCTGATTGGTCAGCACAATGGTATCATCAGCCTGAATCTGGATTTGTCCACCATTTCCAGTACTTTCTGCATCGCTATAAATATTGCTATGATCAATGGTTACCGTTGAGGCTTGAATGTGAGTTACTCCGCCTTTTGCGCTTCCAGTATTGTCAGCCATAACATCAGATTCATTTTCAATGCGTATACGCCCGCCCCGGATATAAATATCACCTGATCCATCACCGCTGACATTTATTTGAGAATGATCCATCTGAATATTTCCCTTTAAGCAGTCATCGGATAGATCAAAATTTGTCAGATCAACGTTTCCTTTGGATGCCACACTTGCCAGGTTAATCGTTCCCTGTACCGCTTCCAGTTTTGTGTTACTTATCTCTAATCCACCTGAAACCAATGAAATCGTTTTGCCTGTTTTTACTGATAACGTTGCAATATCGTGCTCTAAGCTCCAGCCTCCGGAGATAATCATTTTTTTAGGATTTTCAGATAAAAATCCAAATGATGTTGGTTTTTCAGTAAATAAAATAGTATCTTTTTCAAGCATTGAATAAAAATGCTCCTCATTTGATGCAATATAATCCGCAGTGCTGGCGTAAAATGAGCCGTTAATATCAATTGATGCATTGTCGCCAAACATAATGCCCTGAGGATTTATCAGATATAAATTGGCATTATCAATTGTTGAGATTACAGGACCATTGATTGTAGAAAAGTGAGAGCCTGTCACTCTGGCAATTACATTTTGCACAGCGTGTTCACTTGAAAAAGTAACCTTTTCTGATACATTGACATTAAATGTTTGAAAACTATGAAACAGGTTTTTACCGGATACCCTGCCATAATCGGATGTAATTTCCATGTTGCCGTCAAGTTTTATGCCTGTTGTAGCGGCATTCATGGAACCATCAAAGATAACTTCAGCATAAACAGTCATCGATAACAAACATGAAATCCCTATTAAAACGCATATCCAAATTGTGTTAATTTTCATCTGAAAAACCCCATTTTTCAATAAGCTCTATGGATGACATATCAAATGTTAATGACGGATCAATCGTCTGTACCTGACCTTCTAAAGGAAGGCGCAAATATGGCGGATGGTCACTTTCACACCAGCAACAATCGAAAATGCCAAACAGTATCAGTATTATGATGACTATAATGTTCATGTCAATTCCAATTTCCAATCAATATAAACGGTGCCCAATACAATGGTTGCCAGAATCTTGGATTGGCGATGAGCTTTTTTTGCGTAGATTGTAATGCCATGGCTTTTGACATGCCCGGTTTCATCAATTGTCTGTAAAATTCTCTGATAGCAATAGAAGTGGCTTCATCATCAACATACCACAATGTTGCGATGACACTTTTAACACCGGCTTTAACAGCCACACCGGCAAGACCAAGAGCAGCACGTTCGTTTCCCAGGGCTGTTTGACATGCACTCAGTGTCAGTAAATCCACTGTATGATTTCTATCATGGGGCTTTCCAACCAGTGTTTCCAGTTGATCCATGGTGAGTTTAGCATCGTATGTCAATAAAAAGCTGTCTGATTTTCTGCCCGCAAAAATTCCATGGGTTGCAATATGAACGATATTATAATTTTTTTTTGTAAATTCAATGGTTAAATTATCGATTGTATATTGATTATTGGCCAAAACATGATCACACCCAAACATTTTTTTAAGATCGCGAACCTCGCTTACGACACTGGGCAGGGATGAAAATCCCTGGCGTGCTTCTGAAAGCCCATTGATCAGAATTTGGATATCTGTTTTGTTGAAAGGCTGTGTTTGGGTTAATCCAATAGCAGGTATCAAACCGATGGCAAAATTTTCCACTAAAAATTGATTGCCATCGTGAAGTGTAGAAAAGGGAATAAGCCGAAGCACACCATCGGGCGCAAATATAAGCGTATTGATCTGTTGTGACATAAATTCATTATGTCCAGGTCTTATCATCCAATCATATAATTGTTGGGAAAAAGAAAGAAACCTGTGGGTTGTTCGATCTTGAAGTTGTTTTCGATAGTGTTTGACTGTTTCATTTAATGTTGGCGCATCTACAGCAACTTTATTTAAATGAATGCCATCAGGTAAAATTGTGAGTAAAGCAAGCATTTCAGGCAAAACAACAGGATAAACAATGGCAGTATTTTTTGGCGCTCTTTCAAAAACAGGGGTTGAAACTTTATGGGTTGTGCATTCATCCTGAAAAAAATCTTGAAGTTCTGCTGTTTTGAGCGATTCCATGGTTGTAATGGCTTCTTTTAAAAGTTCCTGGCGAGTTTTTTTAGTGTTGGTTTTATGAGCTTCATTAATCAGAAGTTCAGTCAAATCAGTGTAAAGGGGTTTAATATAATGATTAAAAGCGTGTTCATGATTTCGAAATCCACTGAAGAATTCTAATCGGATGGGATCCACTGTTTTAATTGCCATTTGAAAGTATTTCTTTGCCCCATTGAAATCATCACAGAACATACAGAGTTTTCCCATTTGCCATTGCCATCGATAGTGCAAGTCGGGACAATTCTCCTGTGAACTAAAAAATAATGCCTGTAAGGTCAATTTTTTGGCATCTTCAAACTGGCCAGTCAGCTCGTAAAGGTGGCCCAAAGAGCCATTGGCATTGGATAATATGCGAACATCATTAATTTGAGATGCAATTTCCCTGGCATCACATAAAGCCAAATAAGACAAATGAAACAGTTCCATATTGGTGAAATTCGTTTGCACAAGTTCTTCTTCAATAATACAACTTAATGTCATCAGATGATTTGCTTTTTCACGAGTGTCTGGCAATTGATTGATTTGTTTGGCAATGGCAACAGCCTGTTCCTGATTATCGGTAAACTGATCGTTTGACAGTTCCAACCGAAATAAATTCAGTAAAACAGTTGCTTTTAAATGTTGATCATCGGTATTTTCGAGCAAATCAAGGCAGGCATAATAAAATGTTGCTGCTTCCTCATTATTTTTTTCAATAAATAAGCAATTGGCAATATTGTTCATGACATGGGCCAGAAGTATGGGATGTTTTGTTTTTAGCGCTTCTTCCTGGGCTTTCTGGAAAAATTGGATCGCTTTATGGTGATTCCCAATGGCATAATGAATCATGCCATACTGGTTTAAATATTGGATGATTCGCCATCGATCCTTAATAGTGAGAATAGAATCCTGTGTATTTTTTAATAAATTCAGAGCTTTTTGCAGATAGCCCAATTGATAATAGATATCAATGAGCTGTGACATTGTATCCAGATATTCACCAGGGTGTTTCTTCTGATCTATTTGTGCCAGTTTTTTTTGAAGTATTGTTGCAACACGCGAATAATTGCCTTTTTGAAAAGACTGATTGGCCTCTACTTGAAGAGTATCGGGTTGTAAAAGATTGGTTGAATTGGCACTTGATACACAGCATAGAAAAAAAAATATTCCTATTTGAACAATTAACATAATTTTTCTTCTTAAATATTTATTTGGTTATAATATATCGGAAACATTATCAAATAACGCTTAATTTTATATGACTTTCAGGTAGATCAATAGAACTAAGAGCAATCAGTGGGCTTGAATTTGAAATCACAATCATGGATTATTCGACTCCATTATTTTATTAAAATTTTGATAACTGTGTTCAAGTTCTTCATTCGTAGCATTTATAAAAGACAAGCCTCTTTGCCCCATTAAACGAAAAAAATCAGTATAAGTAATATTGAGTAACCTTGCAGCTTCTCCATGACTAATAAGACCACTTTGTCTTCGTCCAATCACAAAGTCTTCAAAAACTGTTCGTCGCATTTCTTTCTCAGTAATAAATTGACATGATATATCATCGGGAATCTCTAAAGTTATTGTAGCCATACGTTTTATTACTCCTTTTAATAATAAGTACACGTTCTCGGACATAGGTTTGATTCCGGTTTTTGTTTAATGGATGCCCCCTTTCCTTTCTAACTCATAAACCGAAGGAAACAAGCTTCGATCCGTGTGTGGTAAAAATTTGGCAGCACTGAATTGGTTCATGAATTCCTGGTTTACGTTCAATTCCATATAGGTAATATGTTGATGAATCGCTGGAATAGATTCAGTATCTGCACGAGATAACAATGTCCTCGTGGCACCTTCTAAAGAGGTATTGCCGACCGGGCGATATCGTTCCAGAGGTAAATCGGGTATCATTCCAATGGTAATGGCTGACAAGGGATCGATATATTCACCAAACGTTCCGGCCACGTAAAAAGTAGAAATCTCTGATAATGACAAGCCAACAGAATGGGAAATGGTGGTTAATATTGTATACATGGCCGCTTTGGACCGAATCAGGCTGTCAATATCTGCCTGAGAAATTGTTAGATCTTCGCCAGTGTCAGATTGATCTTTTGGGATCACAATGAAATGCATGAGATCATCAATAACTGTCAGCCGGTCTTTACAGTATTTCGGAACAAATTTCCCGCGAATATCCAACATCCCGGATTGAAACAAGACCGCAGCCAGATCAATGATACCAGACCCACAAATCCCCACCGGTTTTTTATTACCAATGGTTTGATATACAAATTCAGATGTTCCTGCATGCAACTGAATACGTTCAATGGCCCCTGGCCCTGCTGTCATACCTATTTTTGAAACGCCCCCTTCCAGAGCAGGCCCTGCAGCGCCAGCACATGCTAACATCCAGTCTTTATTTCCCAAAACAACTTCCGCATTGGTACCCACATCAACCATAATGGTGGTCTTTTCCAGGTGGATCATGTCCAGGGATAGAATTCCGGCAATCAGGTCTCCACCAAAATAACTGCCAATGTTGGGAAAAACAAACATACGTGCTTGCGGATGAATGCGAATGTTCAGGTCAGATGCTGGAAGAATGAATTGTTTATTTATTGCAGGAATATAGGGCTCCCGTATGATTGCATGGGGGGGAAGTCCTAACAATAAATGGGTCATACAGGTATTTCCAGCAATCGAGAGACAGACAATTCGGTTGGAATGGATGAAACAAGAGTCGCAAGCCTTTGCTATTTCCCCATTGATCCCCTCTATAATCAACTGTTGCAGATGTTTCAGTCCATCAATCTGATCTGTATAATGAATTCGGGTCAGCACATCCGGAGCAATACCAGACTGGGGATTTTCAAACGCTGTTTCTATAAGGATTGTTTGATGAATCAAATCCACAATTCTTAAAGCCACACGCGTTGTGCCCAAATCAATAGCTAAACCATATACAGGCAAGTAGTCATCTGCCGGCTGGACATCAATCAGATGGTAATGCTTTTCACATCCAAATAGCGTACATAAAACATGAAAATCGGCTTTTCGAAATATACAGGGTAATTCAGAAATCAGGGATAAATCCATCTGAATAGAATGACTTCCAATTTGTTTTTTTAGATGGGCAATCAGGCGATCTGCATCTGCTACATTATCGCCGATACACGGTTGTGACATTTTTACAAAATGTACCCAGCCATCAGGGGAGGTTTCTAATATTTTTTTCATCATGCAACCATCCAAATTTAAACGGATCTAAATAAACCGAAAAAGAAAAACAACCTGTTTGTCTTTTTATAAGTCTTATGATATTATACTCATATAGTGTTAAATTGTGGCTCCTAAGAGCCTAAAATGAGAAATCAAAACAAAAAACCTGCAAAAAAAAATTTTTGAAAGTTTGTCTATTGCTAAAAATTTTAAATTGCACCTCAAATAGTCCTGATACTCAAAAACACATCCTTGGAGCGGTTCACTGGAAATTTTTAATCAGCATAATACTGACAATTTTGTTGTTCATGGTATTTTTTGATTTCCAGGCACTCGCTTTATCTTCAGATTCAATAATAAACCATAGTCAATGCTGGTACAATACACCGTTTTCCTTCTTTGATATTATTGCAGGTTTGAGCATTGTCACCTGTGTTTTAATCAGTCTTATTATCATATTTCATCCCTTAATTTCAAAAAAACAATATTTTCTGTCAAAACTTTTGAGAAATAGTCTTCTGAGCGTGCTTTTATGTACAATCGTTCTTATCCTTTTCACTTTGCTTGTCAATGAGTATATAAGTTATAAAATTGATTTGCTTAATCTGCGTAGCGAATTAATGGAAAATAAAAAAAGCATGATTGTTTCTACAGTAAATCAGGCCATTAATTTTATAAATTTTCACCGTGAAACAGAAAAAAAACGACTTCTAAAAGACCTGAAAAAGCGCACTGAACAGGCACACGCTCTGCTAAGCCATTTGTTTAACACCTATTCGGACAATGAATCGGATCAACTGGAGAAATTAATTCATGACGCCCTGTTTGGCTTGCAATGGGAAAAGGGTGATGGCTATTTTTTTGCTGTGGATATGAATGGCCTCATGAAAGTACATCCATTGAAACCTCAATTGGAGGGTAAAAATACAATTGATTTGAAAGATCCTCAAGGATTTTACCTGATTCGTGATTTTATTCGTGTTTGTCAGGAACAGGGTGAAGGATTCAGTGAATATCGATGGCAAAAGAAAAATGATGCAAATGAACCACATATAAAAAAATTCACACATATCCGACTGTTTAAGCCGTTGAATTGGATTATAGGCACAGGCATCTACGATGATGATGTTACGACGATTATTCAAAACAATGTCAAAAAACGCCTGTCAAAAATAACTTTTGCTGATGGGGAAGGCTATATTTTTATCGATGACTTCAATGGTAATGTGCTACTGAACCCCCACCCAAAGATTATTGGAAAAAATATGCTTCATCTCCAGGATGAAAATGGTGTTTTTATCGTTCAAAAAATAATTGAAGCTGCTAAAAAAACAAGCGGTGGATTTGTTTCATATGTCTGGAAAAAACCAGGTGTTGAGCGATCTGTAAAAAAACTATCTTTTGTTGTTGGTGTTCATGATTGGAAATGGGCTATTGGTACAGGACTTTATCTTGACAGCATTGAGCTTGCAATTCAGGAAAAACAAACGCAGATTCGACATCGACTGATTGAAGGCTGTATACTTATTTTGAGCATCGGTCTGCTGGTTTTGATCCTTATCCTGTTTGTGATTCGCAGATTAATACGACGGTTGGACAAAGATGTCTCCCAGGTAATGGATTACATATCCAATGTCCCTGCTCATCAAGACACATTTACGCATGAAAGTTACAGAATCAGAGAATTTAGTCGTATTGCTCAGGTGACCTGTGAGGTCTTTACAGAAAAAAATTTCGCTGAACAACAGCTATTGTCAATCAATAAGCAACTGGAATCGGAAAAAATCAGGGCAAATGATTTGGCTCAAAAGGCCCAACTGTCCAATCAAGCCAAAAGTGAATTCCTGGCAAACATGAGCCATGAAATTCGGACACCTTTAAATGGTGTTATTGGCATGGCTGCCTTATTGTTAGATACCCATTTGGATAACAAACAAAAACGGTATGCTCATACAATCCGTATTAGCTCTGAAACCCTTTTGGGATTGATCAATGATATTTTGGATTTTTCCAAAATTGAAGCAGGCAAACTGGAAATGGAAACAATCGGTTTCGATTTGCGTGTATTGTTCAATAATCTTGTTGAAATAATGGAATTAAAGGCTAATGAAAAAGGCCTGAACTTTCTGTGTACCGTTTCACCGA
>PEAL01000124.1 GCA_002753725.1 Deltaproteobacteria bacterium | reverse complement strand
CTATTTTAATATATCAAAATCTGAATAATATTAGATTTATTAAAATATTTAAATAGCAGGTTATGTTTTTGAATACTAAACTGCCAAAAATTTATTCAGCACTTCTGGGACAGGATACTATGATGCAGAAAACAAGGACCTTACGTCCCCCACTGAACAAGAGATCGAAGGCACTGCTGTAAAAAGGATTAGTGACGATGGTGTTATTGAATATGCCTTAAGAATTAATCATGATTTTTCGGCGACATGGGGCACAGGGTATTTGGAAAATATTGGAAACCCAACGCCGTCAGTTGGCGTGCATTGGATTCGTGAAAATGAGTTAGCCAGTTGTGCCGTCGATGGTAAGGTTCCAAATCCATATATCATTGACAGCCATTTTTTATCCAACGGGTATATCGCAAGCGGCCCTCCTAATTCAAAATCCGATTCCAATTCTTTAAAGTTTGATGGCACGAATGATTATGTCTCGATGAATAATATTTCTTTATACTCAGATGGATTTACCATTGAATTCTGGTTAAAACGGGACAGTCTGAATCGGATCGACGCTATTATTTCACATGGAGCAAATAATTCTGGTGTAGAAATTTTATTTACAGCGGATAACAAACTTTATTTTAACATTCAGGGATTGGGAGGTGTTTATTCACCTACTTATACAGATACTGAATGGCATAAATGGATATGTAAATATTCAACATATCAATCTGCATTTGGGAGATATAGATCAGGCTGTTCAATATATAACGCTGCTGCATATGGATTTCAATTGAATATTTATCGCGATAATGCCAGGGTCGCTACTCAGTCCCATCCCGGACTCCTTTCCAACTATTCATCTGCAGATTGTTTTGTGGGGTTAGTTCCAGAGTTGAGATCTTTTCAACGGTGCTATCCAACATTATATAATTGTGGTAAATGGTGGCCTTGTATGAAGACAGTATGCACACCAGTTTACTATTACTCTTATAGGGGTATATTTGATAAGCGATGGGGCAATACAGTGATCACTCATAAACTATATTCTACAGCTAACAATACCCTGTTAGTAGGTAAAAGCCATTCCACTGCTTATTTAAAAGGAGAGCTGAAGGATCTTAAAATTTACAATGATAAAAATTTTTGGGAGTATACCCGTAATGGTTGGAAAATTATTAGAAGTAATAAAGTAGTCGATAGATGGCTGTTTACCGAGAAAAAAAAGTCAGCCGTTGCTAAAAATGTGGTAACGACCCGCAATGGTACTTTGTATAACTTTGATACAGATACATGCTGGGTCGTTGATCCAACGATTAAAGTAAAATATGAATTCAGTGATGTTAGTGATCGTCAGGAATTACCAGAATTCAAAATGAACGCCCAGGCAACAATTACGTATCAATGGGATAAACAATTACTCATTTCAATGAATTCAACACCTCAAAATATAGAAGGTGTATCCTATATTAACGTAACTGATGACAGCGGGCAATCAAACCAGGAAGGCAGTGGAACATGGCAGTATAAAGGTGGAACGAATCTTGAACTTAGCGCAGATCACTGGAAATGCCTTTTATTGCAAGGTTATAAAGATAATATAACGTTAGAAACCTTTACATCTGATACAAAAGTCATTAACAATTTAAAAGATCCGGTCAACATTACCTGGCAATATGAACCTTATGTGTTTGAAGAAACAGTTAATGTCGGTGAATATGTCACTTTTGCAACAGTTCCGGATGACATTCGTCAATTAATTATGAAGACCAAAAAGCCGGTCTTTATAAAAGATTCAGACCAGCCTGAACTTAATGAATCAAACTTTTACATTTGGAACAATTTTGAAGGTAAACTTTATCCTATTCGCGGTGATGTTTCTTTTGAAGTGAAGTGGGATTTGTCTCAAGAATGTTCTAACTTTACTGTAATCGGAAAAATTCATGTTAAATGGCCTGTTACCTCTCATGTCATTCATGTGGCAGAAACCCCGCCAGTGCCCATAGATCCATTTCCCAATGATAATATTGCTTTTACAGGTCTTAAATTTGCTGAGGTTGATGGCAATGTTTCTGCAAAAAATGAATTTTCTGCAAATAAAAAAGGTAAAAGTGTGCTGTCCTTTACCCGTACGGTTCCCAAAGAAGTTGACCTCAAAGATATTTATCTTCACTTTGACGGAATAAGTGATCATATCGATTTGAAAAAGAATATCGCGTTGGCAAGGGACGCATTTACTGTTGAATTCTGGGCAAAACGCCAAACCTTAAATAAAAATCATATTATCGTGTCTCAGGGAGGACCATTTGAAGAGGAGGAACTCAATATCGGTTTTAATGCGGACAATACCTTTACCTTTGGATTTACAAGGGAACAATTGAATACATCTGAAGCTTACTCAGACACAGAATGGCATCATTGGGCGTGCGTATATGAACGAATTAACGAAGATAGCAGTAATTATTTTATCTGCATAAACAATTCTGATAATGCAGGTTGTGAATGGTGGAATCCGTCGGTCTATACAAAAGATATTTATGGTAAAATTGTTTATAATGTGGGCGATATCCACTGGGATCCCAATTATTATAGCCAAAGATGTCGATCGACTACAACCGTAAAATATAAACAACGCATTTATCGCGATGGGGAACTGGTTCAAGAACAAGAGATTGATAGACCCTATCAGGGAAAAGGGAGTTTGTATCTTGGTACCACGGCCAAGTTAATAGAAAATACCAGTTTTCAAGGGGACATTGATGAATTGCGAATTTGGTCAAAAGCCAGAACCGAGGCTGAGATAAAGGAAAGCAAAGACAAAAGCTTGAATGGAGACGAAGAATCACTGCTCGGGTACTGGAATTTAGATGATGTTTATGCTCCATACATTACTGATAAAACCAATCATGTCAATAATGGTACAATGGTTTTCATGGATCCTTCAATTGCATGGGTTGTTAACAAAACCTCTGAAAAAGCCAAAGGGAATCTCAATGACGAGAGATCGTTGGTACTGGTTGTGGAAACGCGTCCCTGGCAGGAAGATAAACGTACTGATGAAGCTATTATTGGTACAGAGCTAACCAGTAACTTTCATGACGAGAATGTGCCTCATAATGGGTATGTATTTTGGGAAAATGCTCGATACAACCCGGATATCTATGATCGGTCGACCATGGATGGTCCAATATATCCAGTCAATCAACATTATACTAACAAGATAGAAGATAATATCATGGTTGTTTGGTATCAGACACAATATGCCATTTCATGGCCATACCAACCGATTGAATATTCATGTAAATGGCCTACAGACAATAGAGTTGTCATTGCCAGCAGGGTCGGTTCAGAGGGTAAGGATAATGAAGGGACAGATCAAATGATT
This sequence comes from Deltaproteobacteria bacterium, assembly GCA_002753725.1. GTDB lineage: Bacteria > Desulfobacterota > Desulfobacteria > Desulfobacterales > Magnetomoraceae > Magnetomorum. The sequence goes on along the minus strand of PEAL01000124.1, from coordinate 9,867 downwards.
CCTGATAAAAATGGCGACCCTCAGAACTATTATGATCCTGCCCGGTATGTGGATATTAAAATGTATCATCAACCTAATCCTGAAAAAGCAGGCTACAATCCTAATGAAGAACATGGACTTGTTGCTCCATCATTCCGTCATGCAGATGCTGCCCCTCGTCCTTATGCAGGGTTTGCGCTGCGTAATGAATTGAATGTAAAGACTCATGATGCAAACTATACTTCTGATCCATACTTGTTAGTGCAATACTTTGACAAGATGTTAGGAAAGCATGGGATGAAAGCCTATAAAGTTGAAAAGGATGATCCGAGCGTCGGGTATATATTTTCTTATCCTATGAAGGCGGGTGATCCAATTGTAGCACCCTATCCTGTCAATATTGTTATCGGCGCAACACCCCCAGAGGAAATTTTTGGCAAAAATGGAACTTATGATCAAACTTGTTATTTTCTAGATCACAAGGGAACCGGTTGGGCAGTATCTGGTGATACCCATATTTTTTCTTATTTCTGGTATCCACTTGCACCTGATTTTTGGTGCAATGGTGATCTTCAATGTGATGAAAACCTTGCCATAGGTGACGGTACAGGTGATGTGGGTAAACCCATTCCCTGGCTGCCAATAAATACTGTAAGTGCGCAAGATCAGTTTCCGCCAGATATGACAGGAAGACCGAAAGTCGTAGAAGTCAGATATGATGTTACATGGCCTGAAGATGTACCCATTCTGAAGGCAGGAGAATCTCTTACTTTTCCGGGTGGTGAGTACAGGGCCGATAATCCAACTTATCCAGGCTTGCCAGGTGTGCTTGGATGGGCAGCCGGCCAGGTGGTGTTCGATTCATTGAATCCAAAAATGTCGGTTGATAAACTGAATGCTTATTATCAGGTCAGATTAATGCCTGCTCTGTTGGAGCGAACTGTAGACCTGAAACTGGCCAATTATCCAGAAGATCTTAAACCCGCTGGTAAACGGGTGGATGTAGTAGGTACACGTTGGTACTTTAAAGAACTTCATGCTGGATTGAAAACACGAATATTTTATGACTCCATCAATGAAAAACTTGGTATTCGTGGATTTATAAATGGTAAAACTCTTGGAGATAATGGTCTTACTGCCTCCCCACCTGCTGTTTATGTTTTGCAATCAAATGTTATGACAGATCGGGAAAGAGATACGATTAAAGATATTACAGGCGCGGATGTTCATTTTAAAGCCGCTGTTGACAATCTCTACGCACATTCGCGCAATCCGAACAATCTCGGATTACCATATTCTGTGGGGCTTCAAACCTACAATACCATTTTAAATGACATGTTATCAGCTCATCCAAAAGAAAAAAAATTGATTGATGATATGTTCTTTTCATACATCGGAAACGATGTGAATGATCGTCCGATCCAGGATATTTCACTTGGGCCTGGTCTTGCAGTGGTTCCCAACGGAAGGTTCTTAAATCCAACGGACAGTATTTTGGCATCATTTACTCAAGGGTACGTGACTCTTGTTGAAAATAATCATCCTGACTTAGGGGCGCTGCCTGTGTCATTGCATATCATCAAAGTTGTCAAAGAAAAATACAGAGGCGCCATTAAGACTGTATTCTCAGAAAATGTATTTGACGAAAAGATTACCCTTCGCCATTCAGCAGATTTTGGCGGTGAGTGTAATGATCTTGTATTTCAGTGGTGGTACAGGGAAGAAGATGGGGCGGACCAGCCGCCCCCTATTGTCAAGCCAGAAAAATGGAAAATATTTCCCGATATAAGCGGTAAGAATGGAATAGGCATGGCTGAAATCAGTATGGCTGGTGCAGGTGCAGCACTTTTAGTGGATAATCTCTTTTTTGTAAGGTATCGCCATATAAATGCTGACCCAAACAGTGCTGCATCCTGGTCAAACCTGGCCGGTGCTGCTAATTCAAGACCGCCTAATTTGAATGAAGACCCGGCAGATACTTATCAGGCACAACTGGCTGAAGGATGGATAAAACGAGTGCTGAATGCAGTCAATCCATTTGAAGCCCGTATCAAAAACTTTTACAATATCGATAACCCAGCCACATACGTGAGCATGATCCAACAAGCAGGATCGCGATTTGAAGGCGATGTTCCTTTTAATCCTCAAAAGGATGTTATAGAAAATGTAGGACTTATTGAACTTTATCAGACAGTTTTGAATAGAGCGTCTGATCTTTCGATAAATTTGGATCAGCCGGCAAGTACATCTGGTGTTGTTACAGCATTACTCCTTGCTGCAAGTCGGATATCCGGTTTTTATAATTTATTAGGAAGTGAAGCTTACACAGATTCTTTGGATCCAACTATTGGGTTTGGATCAGACAGTGTTGAATATGGCAGTTTAGCGCCGACGATTCATTCTTTTATGAATCAGGTTCCAGATCTTCTCGAAGAAGAACTGGCTTTACTTCGCGGAAAATCAGAGGAAGGCGCACGGCCTGCATATAATCGTTTGATGTGGAATTTTACTAAGGATCAAGGCGAAGCAGCCTATGCTCTTTCATACAATATCCAGGATACCAATAAAGATGGGTTTATCGATGTAGAGGACGGCAGAACTTTATTTCCACAAGGACATGGTGATGCCTGGGGTCATTATTTGACTTCTTTAAAAGGATATTACGAACTATTAGGACATCCATATTTCAACTGGGAATCCCGTTCAGAATTATTCTCAATTCAGGGTGTGGTTATGGATGTCGACTATTTTGATGAGCGTAAGTTTACTGAAGCAGCCGCTGCTAAAGCTAAAATTGGTACCGAGATTGTCAACCTGACCTACCGATCTAAATATGTTGAAAACCCGGAAGGCCAGTGGCAAGGATACAAGGATACTGATCCCAAAAGGGCATGGGGTGTTACAGGATGGGGCCGACGTACATTTCAGGGGGCTTATTTTGATTGGGTCATGGCCAATGCCATACTGCCATCATATGAGACATTCAGGCTGTCGCGGGAAGATATTGATCGAATTAAAGAAAAAGTACCTTTTGCTGTGTACACAGACTTGAATAACATAGAAAATCTGGGATATCCTAACCAAGAAGCATTTTTAGAGGCGTTGGAGCAAACCATTGGACATGATCAGACGATTGATTATCAGGAAATTATCTTAAATTTTGCAGCGAATGAAGGCTTAAAGCGCGTTGATCGCACAACTGTTCAAGACATTCCAGAAATTGCTTCAGAGGCTCGTCATGTTCAAGATCAGTTTGACAATGTCAACACTGGATTGAATCCTTTAGGATTAGCCTCAGGCGTTGTGCCATTTGACATTGATCCATCACGGCTGGTCCCAGGTGCTGTCAATGCAGCCACATATTTTGAGCAGATTTATGAGCGGGTTACCGAAATCATGGATAATACGCGTGTCATATTTGACCATGCCAATGACCTTAAAAATCGAATACGCCAGATTGCCACCTCAACAGAAGAATTCACAGATCAAACATTAAAAGAGGATCGCGTTTTTCGTAATCGATTAATCGAAATTTTTGGTACACCATATGAGGGCACTATCGGTCCAGGAAAAACTTATCCTCCGGGTTACAAAGGTCCTGACTATTATTTTTATAACTACATTGATGTAAACGAGGTGAGCGAAGAAACAGTCGTACCTGCGAGCTCGTCAATGTCAGCCTTTTTTGAACCAATGAATGTGAAAATTTTAGATGAAAATTCTGATGCTGGTGGTGCAGGATTCTCAGACCTGCCCACAATGTTTTCCCACTTTTTCGATACTGATCTTGATGGTACCAGTTATAAATCGACTGATTTTAGTGAAACGCTTGAGATAGAGTATCCTATGAGTTCAAAAAAATACGGTTTTCAGGCACCTCCAGAATGGGGACTTCGCACTTCCCCGGGTGAAATACAGGTCGCACTTATTGAACTTGTTATTGCGGAGTCGAATCTGGAGCTTGCCTTAGCGGATTATTCCGGCTTAATGGGTGAAATTAATTATTCAATAGAAGTTCTGAATGCGCGATCTGAATTACAAGATGAAGAATTAAAAATTGGTGATGATGCATATAGTCAAGTTCAATCATTCAATGAACGAATTGCTAACAGAAATCGTGCTGCCGGTTCATTAGAAGTTGGTGCTGATGCAGCATGGAATCTTGGTGTAGCCATCGCAGGCGGTCTACCAACATCTGTTGGTCTGGCAAACGACATGTCTTTTGCCGGTCGAGGGGCAGCTTTAATAGTAGGGCAATTAGCGAATATCACTATGAGAGGTGGTGCTGTTGAATGCCAATATGAGGCTGAAACGATAGCGTCTGACAAGGAACTTGCTCAATATATAACAGATACAAATCTTCAAAAAGCTGGATATAAATATGATATACAGGAGCAGCTCAAAGAGATTGAAGGCTTATTAGGCAATGAAGCACCAACGCGATTGGCTATTTTTAAGGCTCGGGAAGAAATGCGGCAAGTGTCCGAAAAATATAGATCAGTCCTGGCAAAAGGGTTGCGACTGTTAGAAGAACGGAAAGCATTTAACGCTGAAGTGGCGGCTAAAACTCAGGGAAAACGCTATATGGATATGAGCTTCCGGCTTAATTTAAATGATGCCCTTTCAAAATACCGATCTATGTTTGATCTTGCAAGTCGTTATGCATATCTTTGTGCAAAAGTCTATGATTATGAAACAAACCTGAACGATCGTGATTCTGCTTCTGCGAAACCAGTTCTAACAGATATCATTCGCCAACGGTCGCTTGGTCAATATGAAGGCGGTAAATGGGTTATCGGTCGCGGTGGTCTTGGAGATATATTGGCCTGGATGAAAACCAATTATGATTCGCTCAAGGGGCAGATGGGATTTAATAACCCACAAACCGAGACAGGCAGATTTTCCTTACGAAAAGAATTATTCAGAATCAAATCTGATGAGGAAAATGATGGGGTATGGAAAGAAGAACTTAAAAAGAAAACAGTTGAGAATTTATGGTCAATACCTGAATTCAAAAAATATTGCCGACCTTTTGCATCTGAAAAAATGGGTGCGCAAAAGGGTATAGTGATCGATTTTCAAACAACAATATCATTTGGTAAAAACTTTTTCTGTTGGCCACTGGGTGGTGGTGATCATGCCTATGACCCATCAAATTATGTTACCAAAGTACGATCCGTGGGTCTTTGGTTTGATGGGTATGATAACAGCTCACTATCCGAAACCCCTCGTGCTTATCTGATTCCAGTCGGCATGGATATCATGATGGTCCCAAATAGTGATGAACTCGACACCAGAGAATGGACCATTATTGATCAGAAATTACCCGTGCCATTGCCAGTTCGTGATTCTGACCTGAACAATCCTGACTGGATTCCAGGTTTAGATAGTCTGAATGGATCAATGATTCAAATTCGTCGTTATTCCAGCTTTCGTGCTTATCATGACTCAGGGTATTTCGATGTGAATCAGGTTAACTATGACTCCCGTTTAGTAGGAAGATCCGTCTGGAATTCTCGCTGGATGCTTATTATTCCGGCGGGTACGTTCCATTATGACCAGGATTTTGCATTAGAAACGTTTATTGATACAATCAAAGATATTAAACTATTCTTCCAAACTTATGCCATTTCTGGCAATTAGAAGAATAAGGGATATGTTGAAACGTATTAAATCATCATAAAACAAAAGTCAAAAGGCGTGAATAGATCGTACTGAAATACATCGATAAACGCCAACACAGGTAAAACGCTTTATCTTAAAACCTAATAAATAATGAGGTGTAAACATGGATCAGAGCAATCAAATAAGGAATTGGCAAATATGGGGTGTATCGGTTCTTATGTATTTTTTATTACTGCCTGTTAATTCTACTTTTGCCACTATCCCTGAACCCGAAACCTTGATTTATGGACAGGTATTCAATCTCTATCAAAACAATAAAATCAATATTACTGATGCAGATGTTGAATGCTCTATCCGTAAAAAAGGCACCGATGCATCATATTCTTACAAAGTATCTGTAGCGTGTACAAAATGCCTGGAATATGATGCTGCTGGCAATAACTGTATTACGTGTGAGAATAATGCGTATTTAATTAAAATTCCACAGGAAACACATCCTGTTGATGACATTGAAAACCACATTATTCCGCTTTTGACTGACAATCAACAATATGATCTGGTTGAATTTAAAGTCGATGGTGTTCAGGCCAATATGCGGATTAAATCTGAACTTGGTAATGTTCAACCTGAAGATAAACAAGGAAAGTTTATCCTGGCTGGGCAACCCAGACGGTCTCATGTATATGAAATTGATCTTGAACTGGTGCTTCCTGTTTCAGACACAGATAAAGACGGCCTGCCTGATTTTTGGGAAAATCAATATGGGTTAAATAGTGAAAATCCTGATGATGCTGAAACTGACATGGATGATGATGGTTGGAGTAATCTTACTGAATTTCTCTCTGCGACAAATCCCACAATTAACAATAAAGTTCCAGATGTGTTGGACACTGAGATTTTAACTTTTGAAGGTTCAAAGAGTTTGTTTCAACTCAATATTGCTGATTCAGATACACCAAAAGATAAACTCAATATTAAATTTATTTATATCCCTGAAAGTATACGCTTAATATTTTATGGCGAGAGTAAACCCTTTGAACATGGACATATCATACAAAAGAATGAAATGGTGCAATGGCAACATTTAGAAAATGGAAATATTATCCTTCATAATTTGAGTGCGACAGTTCCCACTGAAAGTTTGCATGTAGAATTAATCGATGGTGATAATGATCCGGTAACAAAAATTATATCCATTAATCTGTTTAAACCCACAGAAACTGATGCAACAGACGCTATTTTATGGACAGATGCATTCAAGCATTCGCAAGAATTTGCGAACACTGCTTCTAAACAGATTAAAGATCGATCGGGGAATGATCATCGAAGTAATTATTATTCATTTTCTCAAACAGATGAATCATATCTGGAAGCTGATATTCAATTAGTTAACAATGCCACTCCTGGCGATAATGCTGTCGTTAATGTAAATGGATATTTTGAACTACCTTTTGCGACCCGGGTCTTTCCAGATGGAAACACGACGTTGATATCAGTATTCAAAGTTAATCCTGGAGAGAATGAACAAATCATTGCATCTGGACCCTATTTTGAAATTGCTGTCACAGGTAATAATCATCCACTGCATCCTGGAGAACTGAAAGTTGCGAATGAATCAACCACTGTATATAGCAATAAACGAATTGACAATGAGTTAATCATGGCAACAGTTTCACGAAAAGGAGACCAGTCCTTTATAGATATCAACACACTTTGGGCAGGCGGCCCATTTGCTTATAATGAAACAAGTGCATTGGCATCTGATCCAGTCATGGGCGGAAAAAATATCTGGCAATGGGATTTTACGAATATGGAATGGACCTGCGATATCAGCGGTGTCATGAATGGACTGTTTGCTGAAATGCTTGTTTTTGATCGCCCCCTTTCAACCATTGAAAAATGGCGCATTTATGCACATTTAATGGGAAAATGGTTTGGTTATGTGATCAGTGATCATTCACAGGCCACTCGTGATATGAAAATTATGTCAATTACTGGCAAAAAGAATGACACAATCAGCCAGTTAAAAATGGATGCTGATCAGGCATGGATGGAATATAGCGATGCTGTCTTTGCCAATGAAAACGTTTTAGAAGCACTTGCTCGTTTGGAATCATTTTTACCTGAAACCTGGCAATGGAAATCCATTCCACCCAGTGTTAATGAAGCCAATCAATCCCTTGATTCAATTATGTTTAATTATCAAACAGAATTTGTTTCAAAATATGGTAAAGATAAACCTTACATATTAATTGGTGGAATGGGGAATGATAAAATCATTGGCGGCTATGAAAATGATATTTTAATCGGTGGTCCAGGTTCCGATTCACTAAAGGGCTGTCAGGGACGTGATATATTTGTTGTCAATGATGGCGATGATGTCATTGATTTTAATCTTGAGGATGATGATATTATTGATATTTCCCATTTGCTTGATAATACTGATAACGGTATTAACAATTATATTCATTTTGAGCTGGTCAGTGATCCTGAAACCTCAGAAGTTCATACAATGCTTAAGATTAATGCTGATGGAATTGGAGATAATTATAATGATGCAGCTATTTTGCTTCGCAATGTCACTTTGCGTGATCATGTAGATATTGCCAATTTATGGGCATCAGGAAATATTCAGGCGGGCAATGCAAGACCAGAATTAGACGTTTCGCTGACCATCATTGATGATGAGGCAACAGAAATTCCTGAAGACCATGCATCCTTTGAAATTAAATTTTCAAATACTTCATTACCCAAAAATTTAACGGTGCCATTAACACTCAATGGAACAGCAATAATTGGTTTGGATTATCAACTCAGTGTACCCGTATGGGATGAAAATTTAAAGACATACAAAGACATCATCGTTACAAATAATGTGATTCCCATAAAACTCAAAAAAGGCGATCAAAATCTATTCGTTCAGGTCATTCCAATCGTTGATCACATACAGGAAAAATTAGAAACCTTATCTGTTTCTTTATTAGAAAAAGAGAGTTATTATCATTTAAACAGAAAAGAATCTTCAATAATAGACATATCAGATGGTGTAGACGAAATCAGCATTCAAGCGTTGAAGCCAATAGCAATTGAAGGTACTGTTTCTGGCTCAATTGTTGTTACACGTAATGGTTCATTTGATGTCAGTCAGGACGTTAGTTTACTTGTCAAAGGGACTGCTGAAAATGGCCGAGATATCTTTTACATTCCATCAGAAATATCGTTTAAACCTGGAGCCACTGAGTCTGTAATCATAGTTACAGCATACAAGGATAAAGAAATTGAAGATGAAGAATTTGTTGAAATAATAGTAACGCCTGGTAATTATAAAGTCAGAGGCCCATCAAGTGCAAGGATTTCAGTCCGAGAAAATTTGACAATTACTACAGGGGATATCAATTTCAGTAACAGTATAGACTTATATGATGTAATCATTGCGCTTCAAATATGTACAGGATTAAAATCAGCAGAAGTTTATAGTGAAGCATCAATACTCAATCAAACAATTGGAATCGAAGATGTCTTGTTTATCATGAAACAGATTGCCAAGTAAAACGCATAGATCAGATGGTTTATCGACTGATTATAATGTTTTTTGGGGAGCAATGAATTCATATTATATAAAAGCACTCTAAGTTCCGCAAGAAACGACAGCTAATAGCCTGGAGCTTCAGCTCCAGGCTTCTTGATTGGAATGTGCATAAATGAAAGTCTACAGCAAGAAATTGGTGGAGCTAACGTTTAATAGATATTCAGTGTCACGAATTGAATAAAGTCTCATGAATTGCTGGATATTTCCGATAGCTTGTCTACGAACTATACTTCGGAAATTTGGAGTATAGCGGGTATATTTATTCCCGGAAATTACCTATCCTTATTCTGATTCCCTTAAGATAACCTCACTTCGTTGTGAATAAGCAGTAGCATTTAAAATTCCTGATCCCCCATCTTCTGATCCAAAATCTTTTAACCAGGTATCAGTATCAGTAATAGCATATCTGTAGGCGATTGAATTATTGACAGCTGTTGCGTGTGAATAAGGATTCAGACTATAATCATAATAAAAAGCGTAGCCATTCGTTGATCCCACAAGAAATGAACCCCAATAACGATCTGTTTTTACAGTTCCCCAATCAACCGTTTTGGTATTTGGGTATTGATTCACTAAATATAAATGAATGCCAACAGGCAACGACCCGGTAACTGTCATCGTCATATTGTCTCCATCGGAGTGAGCCAGATTAACCGAAAAACCATCACCACTAA
>PEAL01000123.1 GCA_002753725.1 Deltaproteobacteria bacterium | reverse complement strand
TATATCATTGATTCCTCTCCATGTTGATTTAAAGTAATGGAATCAAAATAACAGAAAAATTGTATTGATACACGCAGGCTTACCGAAAAGGTCAACAATTTGGGAAATAATGGGTTGGTTCATTGATGAGGAAAAGTGAAAATATTGGATAATCAAGCAAGCTTACCGAAGGGACACAACTCTTTTCATATTCATTATTTAAATGAGACGTTATTGAAACAACGCATTTTTGAACCGAAATTAATAGAAATCACAAATAAATTTAATACATTCCATAGTGCTTTATTTGAATTTTTTAACCATGTTAATATTGTTAATTTTATTGATTTTTTTCCAAATATTTCAAAAAGTACTAATGTAAATCAAGGAGATCAGGATGAAAGATAAGGTATTAAATATAGTACAAGAAAATTTTAACCATAAAATTAATATATACCCAAGAAGAGAAGGGCTTTATCAACTGATTATACCCATATATTACGATGATGGTGACATGATTGATATATACCTTACATCATGTCCTGATAATAAAGAAAAAATTCGAATTTTAGACTGTGGTATGACATTGATGAAACTATCTTATACCGATGAAGTTGATAATTCATTCAATGAAAAAAAATTGGATGACTTACTTCATCAACACAAAATACAAAATAAGGATGGAAATCTCTATTTTGATACATCAAAGGAATTCATTTACCAAAATATCATGCAGTTCATCGGATGTCAGCAAAGAATTTATGACTTACGACTTACTAATGCAGAATTTATTCAATCCTTTTTTTATGAAAAACTGGATAAATTTATTAAAACAGAACTTCAACGATTTAAACCGAAAAAATCGGTCATTCCATTAAAAGATATACCTATTCTCAAAGTTGATTACGCATTTGAATTTTGTAAAAAGCCATTTTATCTATTTGGCGTAAATAACAAAGAGAAAGCTAATAATAGCAGTATTGCTTTAATAGAATTTCAAAAAGCGAAATTGTCATTTATCAGTTTAATTGTTCATGAAAACATCCAAAATATAACGGCTATAGATCAAATTTATTTGACTCAAAATGCAGATAAACAGTTTCCAAGTTTAGATATTTTTGAACAATTTGGCGGGGCAACGATTGAGCGTTTAAGTTTGTAATGCTTAGAGAGTTAACCAGGAATAAAACTTAACGAAACACAAAAAATGAGAATAGAGAGCCCAAACGTCTGCTATATTTCAATCATGCAACCAAGAGCAATGATAGATGCTGAGACTCAAAGCATCGGTTAAGTTTCTGAGATTTGCCCAATCGCTTTGGTGGGGGGAATGGGGTCACATCTTGATTATTACACTTAATGAGAGTTATTTTAGATTTTGATTTAACAAATAAATTAAGTGCAATAATCAAGATGTGACCCCATTCCCTCCTTCCCACCATTCGCTTTTTTAGCGAAAACCAAAAAATATTGATTTGTCCAATTATTTTATTGTATATATACATGAACTTATATTTTTTACATATTGCGCTTGCAAGATTTAGATAGTAGCTGCAGCACAAGAAAAATTTTCGAACATATCGAGTTGTGGCAAAATACGGAAAAATTTTCTTGTTTTTGTATTTTTCGTTCAGGCACTATATAATATGGATGTATAAAAAATGATCAATAATTTATTAAATTTATTATCTGCAAAATGGGATTTATGGTTTGAACGATACCAAACCTTTTTAGTAGAAACTGAAGAAGAAAGAGAAGAATGTTTCAAAATTCTGGAAGAAGTCAGGCATAAAGAACTCAACCGTGTGGCAGGAAATTCTGTAATAGATTCTCATGCTTTTTCTGGAAAAAAAATAAACTACCGCTTATTAGCCTGTCGAGATAGCCACAATCAAAAAGTAGTTGGCTGCATACGGCTAACAAAAGCATTGGAAGCGATGAATGTGCCATCAAGCCGTGAAGAGTATTTATTGGAAATATTTGAGCCATCTTTGTTAAATCATTTATCGATTACAACACGTTTGGTAGTTATCAAATCTTATCGCAAAACACCGGTGAGTTTAGTATTAATGGCAAATGCTTCTAAAATTCTAATCGAAGAAAATCAGATGGGAATCTTACAATCCAGTGAACCCAGTCTCTTTCCTATGTATAAACGTATTGGAATGCGCCCTATTGGTCCAATTCACAATTCTCCTTCAGGGGGACACCGGATACCGATGATTATTTTTCCTGATTATGAATACTTACATGCTTGCCATTCGCCAGTGCTTCCTCTTATCAAACATTTAGATTTTTCTATTGCAGCGCCTTTGCGACAATGGTTTAGTGATTTTGAACATAAGCAAGGAAAAATCCATATGGGGGTATCTCTTTACATGGACTTTCTGGAACAGGAACCAACAGAAGATGAAAAGTATACCCCAAAGCATCTATTTCTGACTAAAGGAATGAGCGAGAAAGGATGTAAAAATTTATTGACTGATGCAGTGTATATAGATTGTCAGGTTGGAGATGTGATTATAGCAGAAAATGATGGTGGCAGAAATATGGGGTTTGTTCAGAAAGGTATTGTCAAAGTCATGTTAAAGGATAAATTGGTTGCTCTGCTTGGACCTGGTGATATCTTTGGTGAGATTGCATACATTTTAAACAGAAATCGTAGTGCCCAATTGATCGCAGGCACTCACAATACCCAGGTTGTTTTTTTAAGAAAGTCAGCCATACAGCAGTTGACTCATGAAAAAGATCGTACTGTATTATGGCAAAACCTTTCATCTATTCTCGCCCAAAAAATTCTTCTTACGACTCAATCTTTTCAAAGGCACAATTAAAAATTAGGAGAAACTTATAAGTAATGCAAGATCAAAATATTTATTTGCAAATACAAGAACTTAAAATTCCATTTACCATAACAGTGCGTCATGCTTCGGCCGTACGTATCACAACTAAAAGTATATGGGTTGAAGCCATTCGAGGTGAAAATTCAGGTTTTGGAGAAGGATGTCCTCGTGATTATGTGACAGGTGAAAATTTTAATAATTGCCATGAATGGTTTATAAAGCATCGAGAGTCAATACAAACAGAATGCTTAGACTTAGATAAACTTCAGATATGGCTTTCCAGCCATCAGGAAGAAATTGATCGGAATTCATCCATCTGGTGCGCTATTGAGGCTGCATTACTTGAACTCTTTGCCAAAGAAAATGATTGTAGTGTGGAAACCTTACTTGGACTTATGGAGCCCAATCGTCTCTATTCCTACACAGCGATTCTTGGAGATGATCAAGAGCATAAATACAAATTGATGATTGATAAGTATCTTGCGGTAGGTATGAGCGATTTTAAAATTAAGCTCAACGGCGATTTAGAAAGAGATCAACAAAAACTCCATATCCTCCATGAACAAGCAAAACAACATCAGATGTCCAATATTCGTATTCGTTTGGATGCTAATAACCTATGGGATGGACAATTAAAGCAAGCTCTTACGCATCTTAAAGCACTTGATATTCCTTTTTGGGCCATTGAAGAACCTGTTGCTTCGAGAGCTGCTAGAGAAATGGGAGAAATTAGTCAAGCTATATCTCTGCCAGTTATTCTTGATGAAAGCCTATGTCGTCTTGAGGATATTAATCTTTTTGAAGATGTTCCAGGAAATTTTATAGCCAATATCAAAATCTCAAAAGTAGGTGGTGTGTTACGAGCGATACCATTGATTGAAGCCATCAAGAAGAGAGGTTGGCCAATAATCATAGGTGCTCATGTTGGAGAGACATCTGTTCTCACACGAGCAGCCATGCTAGTTGCCCAGGTTGCAGGTGAATCATTAATCGCACAAGAAGGTGCGTTTGGCACCAATCTCCTTAAATACGAAATTTGTGAACCTAGCCTAAAATTTGCTCGAAAGGGTATTATTGATTTGCGTCAACCTTACATCGATGGAGATGTCAAAGGTTCACAAATATATACACCAGAACATTGGCATCTTGGTTGGGGACTAAAAGCTCGTAAACTTCAGGTCAGAAATGGGAAATATTTAATTACGAAAGAAATCCCGCAATACGAACAATCTGATCAATTTGTGCATACTTTGTAAAATGCTCAGCCAGACGTTCATAGTTTTTTTCTTTAAGTTCCCAATAGTCAGGATGATCTATATGAGAATTCAATTGAATCTGTTTTTGTTCTGCAATACAAGTTAAAAATTTTTTCCTAAATGTTCCGGAATCAAAAAGGCCATGCAGATAACTGCCAAAAACCATTCCATTTTCTGAAACAGCTCCGTCAGTGTGCCCGTTTAATTCAACCAATGGGGTTGCGTTTTGGCCCAACCAAGTTTTGCCCATATGAATTTCATACCCACTGACAGACGAACGAAACAGACATTCTTTTCCAAACGATTTTTTGACAACCTTGGTGGTATCCATTTCTGTGTAAACATCCAGCAAACCAAACCCCACTGCTTTTTTTTGAGAACTTTCTGTTCCTTCAGGATCATGAATGTCATGACCTAACATTTGATAGCCACCGCACAAACCAACGATCATTCCTCGATTTTGTTGGGCGTAAGAATGGAGCGCATCAAACCATCCCAATACATGTAGTTTGTTGATATCATTGATAACATTTTTACTTCCAGGAACAATAACAGCATCGTATTCCACCAGGTTATTCGGTGATACCAGCCAGTGAATCGATACTTCAGGTTCACTGGAAAGGGCTTCTATATCGGTAAAATTGGACACATGATCCAGGCGAATAACAGCGATCTGAATGAGGCCCCTGAATTTTTTTACAGGTATGGCATCCAATGACATGCTATCTTCCATATCAATATGAATATTTTTATAATGGGGGATCAACCCCAAAACAGGTTTTTGCGTGTGATGTTCGATATAAGCAATGCCATCCTGAAATAATTGGGGATCACCCCGAAATTTATTGATAATAAACCCTGCAACGCGATTCCTTTCCTGTTCTGAAATAATTGCCATTGATCCGATAATTTGTGCAAATACGCCTCCTCTGTCAATATCAGCCACAATAATGACCGGTGCATCAACAGCAATGGCCATTTCAAAATTTACAATATCGTGCTGCCTTAAATTAACCTCACAGCAAGAGCCTGCACCTTCAAGTACAATGCATTCATACTGGTTTGCAAGATGTTGATAACTCTTCATGACTTGCAATTTAATATCATTTTTTAAGGCATAGTAATCTATGGCGGACATGTTTTTGTATACATTACCGCAGACAATCACCTGTGCCCCCATATCGCCTGTAGGTTTCAATAGAACAGGATTCATATGAACCGAAGGTAAAACGCCAGCAGCTTCTGCTTGAGTAACCTGGGCACGTCCTATTTCCCCACCTTCTAAGGTCACATAGGAATTGTTTGACATGTTTTGTGCTTTAAAAGGAGCAACCGCATATCCAAGATTTTTGAATATTCGGCAGAATGCTGTGGAAACAACGCTTTTTCCAACATCAGAACCGGTTCCCAGAAACATGATATTTTTTGTTTTTTTTGTATTCATAAGCAATAGTCTAAAATTCGATCCCTTTGCGTGCTTTCACTCCAGAGTGATACGGATGCTTGATTTCTTTCATTTCAGTCACAAGATCGGACATATCGATCAATGCCTGCGGAGCATCTCGTCCAGTGATAACCACATGTAAATCAGGTCTTCGGTTGTTCAACGCCGTTATAACCGTCGCTATTTCTAAAAATTGATACTTGAGCAAATAAGTAAATTCATCCAAAACCAGCATAAAATAGTCCTTGGATGTTAATGCTTTATCAGCCAATGCCCAACCTTCCTGGGCAATACGACGATCTTCATCCAAATTATCAGACAAGAAAGTAAACCCTTTACCCATGACATGAAAATCCAGTAAGTCTGAAAACCGCCTGACAGAAAAAAGTTCTCCATATTGCCAGGACCCCTTGATGAATTGGATCATACACACCCGTTTGTCATGGCCTAAAGCTCTGAGGACTTGTCCAAGGGCAGCCGTTGTTTTTCCTTTGCCAGTACCAGTGTTGATCGATAAAAATCCTTTTTGCATAAGGAGTTATCTTTCCCTCTTTATTTATTGATATTAGTTAAACAGTTCCATCAAAAAGGTTTTGCTGTGGTTATTTTTTTTCAACATGGCCATTTGAACTTGAGACAAAATTTTATTTTGATCATTTTCAGAGATATCCGCAGCAAAATCTGTATCCATAATAACAGATCTGGATTTACTATGCATGGCAGAGGCATTTTGTAATTCGTTCATTGCGCTTTCAAATCGGTTTTGAGTTGCACCCAGATGACTTCGTGTATCGTTAATATTTTCAAGTGCGCTATCTAAATTTTGAACGGCAGCGTCTGCGCCAGTCTCATCAGTAACATCAATGTTTCCAATGAGTGATCGCAAATCACCCAATTGAATTTTAACCCCTTCATTTGAGGAATCACCCATCTGGATGGTTCCAGAAAAACTGGCATCAAAAAGAGATTGATTATTGAAACTTGCATTTTCTGCAATATCGTCAAATTCGGAGTGCAGTTGATCGATTTCTTTTTGAATATTTGCCCGATCACTGTTGTTCAATGTTCCATTATTTGCCTGAACAGCCAGTTCACGCATGCGTTGAAGTAACTCGCTTCCCTGATCAAGTGCGGCATCTGCAGTTTGAACCATTGAAATACCATCTCCCAGATTTCTTGCGGCTTTGTATAATCCATTAACTTGAGATGTCTTTCGTTCAGCAATGGCAAATCCAGAAATATCATCCGAAGCCTTGTTTATACGCAAACCACTGGACAGTCGGTTGATCACATCCTGTGATTTCTGGTATGTTGCATTGATTGCATTTGTTTGAATGCTCATTGATTTTACCTCCTTTTTTGATGGGTAACGTTCCCATTAGTTAAAGCATCCTGCCCATAATCGATAAATAAGTTTAATTTATGTATCAGGTAATGTCAATATACATGCGCTCAGAACATCATGCCATTTGTGCAAAATATTGTATTTATTGACTAAAATTGTCGTCAATAATCCCAAATGGGTTTCTCGTTCATTCTTCCCTTATAAAACGCTTCATAAACGTTATCAAGCTCTCCTTATTGAACATTAAAAAAAACGTATTACCAAAAATATTAAGAAAAGGGTATGAAAAGAGCCTTGTTTTCCTTATCTTCGTTTCAAATAAGCAATTAATGCATCACGGCTGACAATGGCATCGACCCTGTCAACATGCGCCCTGATATTTTCAAGTCCACCTTCTTGACGATCCACCAGAACAAGCACCTGAATAACATCTAAGCCTTCGGAACGAACACGTTCAATGGCTTTTATTGTCGATCCACCCGTTGTTGCAACATCTTCAAGAATGGCCACACGATCTCCGGCCTGAACATCACCTTCAATCCATCGGACCATCCCATGATCTTTTTGTTGTTTACGAACGGAAAAGGCATTGACAGGCTGGTTTTTCATTCCAGAAACAAAAGATGTCGCGACAGCAATGGGATCAGCACCAAAAGTAAGACCGCCCACTGCGGATATGGTACCATGCAGAAGTTTTTCATACATGAGATGGCCAACCAGATTCATTCCGAATGGATGCAAGACTGTTGGTTTACAATTGACATAATATTGACTCATTTTTCCGGATGCCAACTTGAATGTAGGCGTTTCAGAATAATTAAATGATTTTTGACACAGCAATTGGATTAATTCTTGTTGCATGTTCATTCTTGTCACCTCTTTTGATTATTTTTATAATGTATCGATCATCACTCGAGATTCGTAACGATCTATCTTTTGATGGCACAGCCAATCCGTGCGCATGAAGCAGTTATGGTACATAATGTCCATATAAATTCTTAAGATGTCAAGAACAAAAAATAGAACTGTGTCAGTAATTTGTTCATCCATTATTGTCTGAATGAATCAAAATTTTCAGAATTCTAACGATCCCGCATAAAAACATATCTGGTTTTGGGAAATCTTTTACTGAAAACCTATATATATGCTTGACATCTTCAGAATTTTAAGAAATATTAGTTGAAATTTGCTTGAAATTTATAAAGCCTGAATACCAGACAGGCGACGGTTTATATCATTCTTAAGGAGAACGTAAATAAAATGCCTTTACTAACGATTGAACAGGCTATTGAAGATATTCGCTATGGAAAAATGGTTATTCTCGTTGATGATGAAGATCGAGAGAATGAAGGTGATTTAACCATTGCTGCTGAAAAAGTCACCCCAGAAATCATTAATTTTATGGCCAAATATGGTCGAGGTCTAATCTGTTTATCCATGATACCTGACAAACTGGATCAATTGAACCTTCCGCTGATGGTCGGGGATAACACCTCAAGATTCCAAACCGGTTTTACCATATCCATTGAGGCCCGTCATGGGGTCACCACTGGAATATCTGCCCATGATCGGGCACACACTGTTTTAACAGCCATTGCAGACAATGCCAAACCTGAAGATTTAGCACGTCCAGGTCATATTTTCCCCTTACGTGCAAGAAAAGGCGGCGTGATCGTTCGTGCTGGACAGACTGAAGGTTCTGTCGATCTTGCCAGACTTTCCGGCTTAAAACCTGCGGGCGTTATCTGTGAAATCATGAACGATGATGGTTCTATGGCACGAATGCCTCAACTTGAAGAATTTTCAGAAAAGCATGGAATTGGTATTTGTACTATTGCCGATCTGATCGAATACCGCATGCGCAAGGAAAGTTTTGTTTATCGCGCAGCAGAAACGACCATCCCCACACTATACGGTGGCAAATTCAATGCCATTATTTATGAAAATCACATTGATGATCTTTTGAACATTGCACTTGTCAAAGGGACGATTGACCCTGAAAAACCAACACTGGTTCGCGTTCATTCCGAATGCCTTACTGGTGATATTTTCGGTTCTCTTCGATGTGATTGCGGTGATCAGTTACACAATTCCTTGAAAAAAATTGATAAAGAAGGCAGTGGCGTATTACTGTATATTCGTCAGGAAGGCCGCGGTATTGGGTTAGTAAATAAAATCAAGGCGTATGCACTTCAAGATCAAGGATTAGATACCGTTGAAGCCAATGAAAAACTCGGTTTTCCGGGTGATTTAAGAAACTATGGCATTGGTGCGCAAATTCTGGTCAATCTCGGTGTTCGAAAAATGCGATTGATGACCAATAATCCCAAGAAAATGGTTGGTCTTGAAGGGTATGGTTTGAGTGTTGTTGAGCAGGTTCCTATTGAAATACCTCCCAATGATTATAATGAAAAATATCTGGCGTGTAAAAAATTGAAAATGGGACATTTGCTGAAATCTGTTGAATGCTCCCCCTAAATCTAAAATCACCTTGAGGTACAATCGTTCAACTAAAGGAAAAATTATATGCCAAAAATAATTGAAGGTCAATTAACAGCAAAAGGAAAGTCATTCGGCCTTATTGTCAGTCGATTCAATGATTTTATTACAGAACGTTTACTCGGCGGAGCGTTAGACGCACTCATTCGAAACGGTGCGGATGAGTCTAATATTACGATCGTAAAAGTTCCAGGAGCGTTTGAAATACCGCTGGTCGCTCAAAAAATGGCTTCAAACAAAAAATTTGACGCCATTATTTGTATTGGCGCGGTCATTCGCGGTGCGACATCCCATTATGATTATGTGTGCGCGGAAGTATCCAAGGGGATTGCATCGGTAAGTCTTGCTTCTGGAATACCGGTTCTTTTTGGTGTGCTGACAACCGACACCATTGAACAATCTATCGAACGTGCCGGAAGCAAAGCGGGTAATAAAGGTTTTGAGGCCGCCATGGCTGCAATTGAAATGGTTAATATTATGGATTGTGTATGAGTATTGAACGTCGTCGCCATTTGCGCGAGCTTTCTTTACAGGTTCTTTTTTTTATTGATTCTGTTCAGCCGGAAATTTTTGGAAAGCCCAAAAGACCTGTGCCAACAAAAAACGATTCTGAACCTCACCTTCCACAAGAGGAGTCAGAACCCCGGTCAAAAGTTGTCCGGAAAGGTGTCAGGAAAAGAATTGCCAACGCAAAGCCTGTTTTTGAAACAGTTTCCTCTGAACAACCGGATCACTCACAAAAGCTTTCTGATTCTGAACGGCTTGAACTTGGAAATCAGTTATTAGATGATTTCTGGCATAATTTTAAAGACTCGAACCAGGGACGTGACTTCTTTTTATTGCTAACCCGAGGTGTTATTCAACACATTTCAGAGATTGATAAAAATATTGAAACCTTTTCCAGTAACTGGAAAATTGACCGTATGACCTGTGTGGATAGAAACATTATCCGCATTGGGGTGTTTGAAATTCTTCGCTGTCCGGATATCCCCTACAAAGTTTCCATCAATGAAGCTGTTGACATTGGAAAAACATTTGGAACCAATGACTCCGGCTCTTTTATCAACGGCGTTTTGGACAGCATACGCATTTCCATTGAAACGAGTCCGTCAAATTATAACGAAAAGAGGATAAACTCATGAAACTAAGAAATATTATTCTTTCAGCCGATGATATCCCCAGGCAATGGTACAATATACTGGCTGATATCAAAATGAACCCGCCTTTGGGGCCGGATGGCAATCCCATTTCACCGGATGCCCTGGCACCTGTATTCCCAATGAATCTGATTGAACAGGAAGTCAGTGACAAACGTTGGATTGATATTCCTGAACCCGTATTGGATGTCCTTCAAATTTGGCGACCTGCACCACTGGTTCGCGCTTATTCTTTTGAAAAAGCTTTGGACACACCCGCAAAAATTTATGTGAAAAATGAAGGCGTCAGCCCTCCTGGAAGTCATAAACCCAATACTGCTGTTCCGCAGGCCTATTATAATAAAGAATTTGGCATACAGAATATTTCAACCGAAACGGGCGCCGGTCAATGGGGAAGTGCCCTTTCTTTTGCATGCAGTCAATTTGGACTGAATTGCAAGGTATTTATGGTACGCGTCAGTTTTGACCAAAAACCCTATCGAAAAGCCAT
This sequence comes from Deltaproteobacteria bacterium, assembly GCA_002753725.1. Classification (GTDB taxonomy): domain Bacteria; phylum Desulfobacterota; class Desulfobacteria; order Desulfobacterales; family Magnetomoraceae; genus Magnetomorum. Next base: position 2,272 of record PEAL01000123.1, on the reverse strand, counting down.
GATGCAAGCATGGGGGGGGGAATGCGTTGCCAGTCCAAGCATGGAAACCAAAGCCGGACGTGATATTCTTGAAAAAATGCCCGACACTCCAGGAAGCCTTGGTATTGCAATCAGTGAGGCCATTGAAGCAGCAGTCAGTGATACCAGTGGAAAAACCCGATATTCTCTTGGAAGTGTGCTGAATCATGTCATGCTCCATCAGACGATTATTGGTCTTGAGGCTAAAAAACAATTTAATATGATCAATGAATATCCAGATGTTATCATTGGATGTGCTGGTGGAGGAAGTAATTTTGCTGGATTGGCATTTCCGTTTGTACTGGATAAAATGAACGGTAAAGATATCGCCATTTATCCGGTGGAACCTAAAGCTTGCCCAACCATGACCCGTGCTCCATTTGTTTATGATCATGGTGACACGGCCAGATACACCCCGTTGTTACCCATGCACAGTCTCGGACATAATTTTATCCCCCCACCCATTCATGCAGGGGGACTCAGGTATCATGGCATGGCACCGACAGTCAGCCAATTGATCGTTGAAGGTCTAATCACGCCACGATCTGTATCCCAGCTTGACTCTTATAGAGCGGGCGTCTTGTGGGCAAGAACTGAAGGGGTCATCCCAGCACCAGAAACCACGAATGCCCTGGCTTGTGTTGTTGAAGAAGCCTTAAAAGCCAAAGAAGAAGGTAAAGAAAAAGTAATCGTTGCAACATTCAGTGGTCATGGTTTGTTAGACTTGGCAGCCTACGACAAGTTTTTTTCAGGAGAACTGACCGATGTCTCGCTTCCGGATGAAACCATTGAAGAAGGCAAAAATATTTTCAAGGATTATCCAAAACCTCAAAGGCTTCAATCCAGATAACCATTGAACGACACGAATTCTTTTCATCAGGGGCAGACAATAATCATCTGCCCCGATTTTTTCCTATCAGTGATTTCACCATGACCGATTTCGATTTTATGCAAATGGCTGTTCAAGAAGCCCATCAATCTGTGTTCATTGATGAAGTACCCGTTGGTGCGATCCTGGTTCATTCACAAAAGATATTGGCCAAAGCGCATAATCAAACCATATCATTGGCTGATCCCACAGCACATGCAGAAATCCTGGCTATCCGAAAAGCCACTCAAATAGTGAACAATTATCGATTGCCAGGTGCTACGTTATATGTAACCCTTGAACCCTGTATCATGTGCATGGGCGCGATCATTCATGCACGGATTGAACGGATTGTTTTTGGTGCAAAAGATTCAAAGTGGGGTGGTTGTGGTTCCTTATATCATCTGGAATGTGACCATCGCCTGAATCATAGCATTCAAGTGACAGAAGGTATTCATGAGCAAGAGTGCCGAGAAATTATACAACAATTTTTTCACAAAAAACGAAAGAAAAAAACAAATGGACAAACAATTCCTTATTGATAATTTTAACACGCATAATTCATGGCGGCTGTTTAAAATTATTGGAGAATTTGTTGAAGGCATTGAAACGCTCCAGGATATTGGACCGGCGATCAGTGTTTTCGGGTCAGCCCGACTGACACCAGAATCTCCCAATTATCAAACGGCTGTTGATATCTCAGAAAGATTTGTCAAAGAAGGTTTTGCTGTTATTACCGGTGGCGGCGGAGGAATTATGGAGGCCGCCAATCGTGGAGCGGCAAATGCCGGCGGAACTTCAGTTGGGTTAAATATCAAATTGCCTATGGAACAAATTCCAAATAATTATGCCAATATGAAACTGGAATTCAAATATTTCTTTATTCGAAAATTCATGTTTGTCAAATATGCAATGGCTTATATCATTTTACCCGGTGGATTTGGCACCCTTGATGAACTCTTTGAATCTGTTACGCTTATTCAAACCCAGCGTATCAAACCCTTGCCTGTTATATTGGTCAATTCAGGTTACTGGAAAGGTCTGATTGATTGGGTGAAAGATCAAATGATGTCCAATGGCTGTGTGGGCAAGAGAGATCTGGATATTCTTCAGGTGATGGATGACCCTGAAGAAATTGTTCGATATGTTAAAAAAGTTGTCATTATATGAATTCATTCCCTCCACATGTCACTCTCACTGAAGTTGGCCTTCGGGATGGTTTTCAAAATGAATCCAAACCCATTCCAACATCAATGAAACTGGATATCCTTACTCGTCTGATTGATGCAGGGATTGAACATATTCAAGTCACATCATTTGTTTCTCCACGCCTGGTTCCACAGATGGCTGATGCTCGTGAACTTTGCCTTGCATTGCCGGGGTTGA
>PEAL01000122.1 GCA_002753725.1 Deltaproteobacteria bacterium | reverse complement strand
TTGAAATGGACATTTGTTATAGGAAAAGAATCCCAGGTATCCAAGTCCTAACATCATACCCGCGGCGGGTGGCAAATGTAAAAAATTGTGAAAAGAAACAGCAGTGATAATTGTTGCCAGAAATAAAAGAATGATGCGGCGGGCACCCAATTTCATGGCAACTTCTTCGTCAATGGGATCGGGTTTTTCCTCTCCGACAGCAAAGTGCATAAATGCAGCCGGAATCAGCCAGTTCACAACAGATGGAATAAATATATAGAAAAAATGAATAAAATCAACTTTTCCTTTTTGCCAGACCATCAATGTGGTGATATCACCAAAGGGAGAAAACGCCCCGCCTGCATTGGCAGCAACGACAATATTGATACAGGCAATGGCAACAAACTTTTTGTTGTCCCGGCCGATAGCCATGACAACCGCACCCATCAAAAGCGCTGTTGTCAGATTGTCAGCAATCGGAGAAATAAAAAAAGCCAAGACGCCTGTTACCCAAAAGACAACCCGAAGCGAAAAACCTCTGGACACCAGCCAGGCTCTCAAGGATTGGAACACATTTCGTTCTTCCATTGAATTGATATAGGTCATTGCAACCAATAAAAATAGCAATAACTCTGCATATTCCACAAAATTATGCTTGATCGCATTGTGTGCATGTTCCATATCACCGATGGAAATATAGGCCAATGCCACAAAGACCCAAATAATACCTGCTGCCAGAATGACAGGTTTGCTTTTTCTCAGATGTAATTTCTCTTCAAAAATAACAATTGTATAGGCCAGAACGAAAAGCCCCAGGGAAAAATAACCATACAGTGAATGGACAAATTCCATGTGTACCTTCTGCTCGCCCCCACTTGCAAAGGCCAAAACAGGGGTGACCAATACCATAAATACGGTGAATAGTTTTAACTTCATCTAAATACGTCCTTAAATCTTTTTTGTTAATAACGATCTTGATCATGAACATTTTCGGGATAAGCTTGCAAGTTGTAAATCTCGACTAAAAAAACTTGTACTATACCCAAAGAATGATCTGGATCATGGTGAATATTTTTATGAAGGTGTTTCCGGATTTTTTTTTCTGAAAAATTTTTTAACCCGTTTTCCTTCGATTTTGTTGGTGAATGACTGAATCAACTCAAAATACTGTCTTCCGGCAACCATCAGAATATTGTTATGATCTGCTCCTGGAACCATCTGAAATTGCTTGGATCTGGCACCACAGTAACTTTGAAGATTTTCCGCATCAGATATGGGAATAATCTGATCGTTTTGCGCGTGAAGAATCAATGTGTGTTTCATAAAATGCGTAATTTTTCGCAAATTATTAAAACCGTTTTGTTCGCTGATACCAATCTGTATTGCAGGAATGCCTAAGCGTATCAGTAATTTAACCGTACTGGCAAAACCACTTTCTATAATCAGGCCAGAAATATCTGCACTGTAATTGGCCGCTATTTCTAATGCAGAAGCACTGCCCAAAGATCGTCCCATAATAATTTTGGGTCCTGAATAGTCATTCTTTTTCAGCCAGTCCACAACAAATTGAAAAACGGTACGGGCATCTTTGATCATGCTTGATGCTGTTGGCGCCCCTGTACTTTTTCCATATCCCCTGTAATCCGCTGCAATAAAATTCAGATCAAATTGATGGTAAACAGGAGCGATATCATCGTAATCGCTAACAATTTCACCGTTACCATGAAAAAATAGAATGTTCGGCGACGTATTTTTATTCATATGAAACCGGACATTGACAGTAATATCGTTTTCAACAGGGACAGAACAGTCCTGGGACGCCAGTGGTGGCAGACTGCTATCTTTTCGGGGGTAAAACAATAGTTGGGTAACCCCTGGTTGGTCCAACAGTGAATAATCCTCTTTAAATAATGGCATTGCCCCAATTCCTTATTTCTGAAGCATTGAATGATTCTTTTATTGACATGAGCCAAGAGAGACATATAAAATTCAATATAAATATCATTTATAGAGAATCCATTCAACGACAAATTTTGAAAATTGAAAATTAGTTGTCTTTAAAGGTTTGAAAAAAGGAAAACGACAATGTCCACAATTAACGATGTAGTTTTGATATATTTTGAAGAAAACCCGGTTGTCTTTGCCCGAATCGAAGATATTTCTCCGGATCATAAAAAAGACTGGTATCATGTCCAGTTGCTGATGCTTCAATTGCCCTTGCAAACCGTAACCTGGATATTGAGAGATATTTATATTGAAGGCGAATCCTTTACAATGGGTGGAAAAAAAATGCGGATCGAAAAAGTTGTAACACCAGAAAGGCCCGATACCTCAGATGATAATGATGAAGATATTGTTGTATCAAAGCCAGAACCTGTAAAACGACCGAACAAGAAATCAGGAAAAGGCGCAAAAGTGGTTTCTTTAAAAGATCGCATGAAACGATAGGATTTGCAAACGTGTACCCGCTTTCTTTACTGTATCCTCTCATTCAGAAAAAGCTCTGTCAGGACAAACCGTTGGATTCAAAGCATCGTTTTTTTTTATCCAACACTTTTGGCTTGAATTCTTTTGATGACATTCGTACGTTTTTAGTGGCTGAGCCTGAAGAAGCGATGTCTTTTTATGATTTGTTGTTTTCACCGGATGAGACGTTTCAAATTCAACTTGAACCCTTGTTATCAAGAGAGGTGATCTCCATCGCCGATCGATCACAGTTGATTGATCGGCTGTCCACAAGCAACCTGACAGCAACTATTTTATTTGAACAGTCCCTGCAAGGTCTGACAGTAACAATCGACCCCATCATTATTTCTGCTTTTATTTATCGATTGCACCTGAGCCGGACAATCCCCATTAGCATACGAAAAATGCTTCCTGAAAAGGATCAACAACAATGGCGCGTCCTGGTTCAACTTCGGAATGAGGCGATCCCCTGGACAGAGAAACGTTCTGATTTTATTGCACGTATCATTCAAACTTTTTTAGACGATGATGCCTTTCCCAACATATTATCGGATATGTTGCATTTCTGTAAAGAATGTGAAGATCAGAGCGATTTTGTATATCAATTAAAAAAAAGAAAGCGTCAGCTTAGCCAGAACTTGAACAGATATCAACATGGACAGGCTTTATATGAAAAGCATAGCATGGAATTTTTGATGGTTTCAGGAATAAGACCCATTCATCTGGATGTAGAAAAAACGAATAAAACGATCCGCATCATTGATAAGGTATTGAATGATTTGTTTGGAACAAATGAATTTATTTTGCCGGAAAATTATACCAAATGTTATACAATTTAAAACTCTCGAAAAGGAAGATGAATCGCATGAAAAAAAAACGATCTCCAAAGCCAAACCTGTCAAAAATCAAACGAATTGCGCGAAAAAAAGCGATTCGGAAACACAAAAATGATAAGCTAAGGTTGGTCAGGTATCAAATTACCTATGATCCAATGGAGGATGAATACAAAGATCGTGTGCCTGAAGATATTCAAGAAGAGGTGGGGGTCAACCTCTATTCTCTTTCGCTGGATGACCCTGCAAACGCTATGAAGCGATTACTGGAACTTAAAAAAATTTATCCAGATTATCCGAGAATTTATAATTATCTTGCCAGAGCTTATTCTGGCTTGAACAGACAAAAAGATGTTATTGAAATCGTCTGTGAAACCTATGAAAAATTTCCTGAATATTTATTTGCCAAAGTCAATTATGCCAACATTTGTCTTAGCAAAGGTGAACTTGATAAAATTCCTGTCATACTGGAGGGAAAATTTGAGCTGCAAGCATTATACCCGGACAGAGATGTTTTTCATGTCACAGAGGCAAACGCTTTTTGGGGACTTGTTGGACGATACTTTGTAAGCATCGGAGACATTCAGCATGCTAAAAATGTTTTGAAACTTATGGAAGATATTGATTCTGAAAGTGAGATCTTTCAAGTTCTGAAACGCGAACTTAAGCAAAAATTTGCTGAATCTCAATTAATGAAAAAAGTTGATATGCTTCCAAAAGCTAACCGTTAATCCTTATTTTATTTTTTAATACGAAACAGGAGAAAAAAATGCCTTTCATACACATTGAAACCAATCAGGCCATCAACGATGCATCGGTTCCATCGCAAGTGTCATCTTTTATGGCAACCCTTTTAAACAAACCAGAGAAATGGATGATGGTATCCATTGCTGACCGTGCTTCTATGATGTTTGGCGGTCAATTGGATCCCGCCGCTGTTATTCAATTAAAAAGCATTGGTCTTAACAAGGATCAATGCAAGACAATTGCTCCCAAAATCACTTCTTTTTTTGAAGCCTTACTGAATGTTTCTGGAGAGCGAATGTATATTGACATGATTGATATCGATCCACAGATGTTCGCATGGAATGGAACAACCTTCGGGTAATCCTTCCGGCCAAACGGGAATGTTCAAATATGGCAATCTTACAAAAGGCAGATGATTGATAAAAAAAAGGGCTGTAAACATTAAGTCTACAGCCCTTTTTTATTTAATTAAGATTGTCGCTAAAATTAGTGAGCGAGCAAATTGGTCACTGTCGTGGCCATTGGTGTTGCGTAGATCAGAATCAATGAAATAACCAGTGCATAAATACACAGAGATTCAATCATTGCCAGACCGATCAACATTGTAACGGTGACTTTACCTGATGATTCAGGATTTCGGGCGATACCCTCAACCGCTGCTTTAAGACCAAGGCCTTGTCCAATACCACAACCAAATGCTGCGATAGCAATGCCAAAACCGGCTGCTGTTACACAAGCGACAAAAAAAGTTAATGCTGCTGCTTCCATGAGAATAATTCCTCCTTAAGTTAATATTATTATGGCTTCTTCTAACCTGCCTCAATGATTGGCAGGAAATTATTAACACTGATCGATTGCCAGTGATATTTTTTTATATTAATGTGCGTGTTCCATCGAACCTGAAAAATACATAATGGTAAGCAAAAAGAACACGAATGCCTGAACCAATGCAACAAAAATGCCCAATGCCATGATGGGCAGTGGAGCAAAGAATGCACCTGCCAAAGCAAATAAAATTCCCAGCACAAGTTCATGTCCCATCATGTTTCCAAACAAACGAAAGGAAAGGGATAAAATTCGTGCCATGTGTCCAATAATTTCAATGGGAAAGATAATTGGAATCATCCACCAAACTGGCCCAAGAAAATGTTTGATATACCCGGGGCCGTGATACATAATGCCGATCACATGCGTAAAAACAACCACAACCAATGCACATGACAGGGTTGTATTCAAATTAGCTGTCGGTGGAAAAAAGCCTGGAATCAACCCAACAAGGTTACATGTAAAAATATAAATAAATATGGTTGCTGCCAGGGGAAACAGCCATCGGCCTTCCTCACCTGTTACACTGATCATAAAATCTTCAATGCCACCCACCAATGCTTCTAAAACATTTTGTCCTTTTGACGGAATCATTTTAATGCTTTTAGCGCCCAGATATGAAAGGATCACCAACATAGCCATAACCACCCATGAATAAACCACATGAGGGTACTGATGGCCAAAATGCCCAAAATTGATAACATCACCAAAAATTAGATATGGATGTTCCACTTATATTGCCTCCTTAAATATTAATTTTTTAAACTCACATGCTGTCGCCAGAAGGATACTGGTTACGACAATGGATAACCCCACAAACAATCCCAATGGATCAACCCAGTGTTGAGATATCAGGATAGATAAGATGATAGCGCTGATAAGAAATCGCATATAATATTTTGCCATTACAACATGATGACTGACAAGTCGTTCTGGAGTAAATGCTTTCTTCAATGTCCGCCAAAGCAGATAAAAATTAACCGTAACAATCAACCCACCAGCCAATATCCCCAGAGCAAACAATTTGGGCATCAAGATAAATCCAGCAATGGTAACTACTGCAAACAGTACCCAGTTGCTCGTAACAACAAATTGAAGTATGCGTTTTTGTGTATCCACGCGATCTCATCCTTATATTATAAATTCTGACTTTTTTTCATGGCCAGAAAAATATTTCTAAATCCGGCTGCAATTCCCAATCCTAACCCAATCAAGGTACAAATGGGGGTAGAGCCCAAAACGTATTGATCTAAAAAAATTCCAAAAAACAACCCGATAAAAATTGCAAGGGATATAGAGAATCCCAAACTGCTGTAATAAACAATATCTTTCATGAATTGTCGGGTATCATCGTTCATAATATCCTTCTATGAGGGTCGTATCTGATGTTCTTAATTTTGGCGCATCCCTAACATATTCAGTCATGCAAGTCAATCATAAATCCCCGTATGGTCTGTTTTTCTGGTTTTCCATTCAATGTGTTTACCCTCAAAGTTTTTAAAGAGCCATACAGACGAAGATCGTTTCAAAACATAGTCAGGCAGCAATGGAACTTTTCCACCACCACCCGGTAAATCGATCATATACTGTGGAATCCCCATTCCAGACATATATCCACGAAGACGCTCCATAATCTGAAGTCCCCTATCAATGCTGGTTTGAAAATGACGTGTCCCCTGTGTGTCATCCATGTGATGAAGATAATACGGTCGTATGCGCAATGTCAGCAGTTTTTGCATTAATTGTAACATGGTTTCTGGATGGTCGTTGACACCTTTCAATAACACCGTTTGGGCCCCCAGCGGAAATCCGGCATCAGCCAGGTTTTCAACAACCTTTTGAGATGCATCTGAAAATTCTTCAGGATGATTGACATGCAAGTTTATATATAGTGGATGATACGCACGAAGCTGTAAAATCAATTCAGAGGTGATACGTTCAGGCATTAATATGGGAATACGAGAATGAATTCTAAGTATCTGAACATGTTCAAGCTTTTTTATCTGATCAAGAATGTCAAATAATACCTGGTCATCTTGCATGAATGGATCACCACCAGATAAAATAACCTCCCTGATAGTCAGGGTCTTTGCAATATACGATAGGCCAGCTTGAATGTCATCTTTGCATACCTGGGGTTGTTTGCCCACAAATCGCTTTCGCATACAAAATCGGCAGAAAGATGGGCATGTATTGGATACCAGAAAAACCACCCGATCCGGATACCGGTGAATGATTTGCCTGACCGGAGATTGAAGATTTTCTGAAAGGGGATCATCTGTCCCCAAATTATCGTATAACTCCTGAATTGTCGGAATAAACTGGCGGCACAATGGGCCATCTGGATCATGGGCCATTAAATTCGCCACATAGGGATGAATTCGCATGGGATATTGATCAATGACCACCTGGATATTTGAAACTGAAAGATGAAAAAAATTCTTTAAATCTTCGACGGTTGAAAGTGTTTTTTTTCGTACGGGCTGTGTCAAAACGATTCGATTTTCTTTAGGATTGTTGGTGTTGTGCCTCATGGTTATCATGCTGTACCCAAAAGGCACAAAGATTCGAGACTTGACTATATACAAGGTATAAAGGGAACATCCGGTAAACAACCACATGTAAAAAGAACAAGCAGTAAACAAAGTAAAAAGATACGTGTTTTCATAAGATTCTCCTTTTTGAAAAAATTGATGCTATAGCACGTTTAACATTTTCATTAAAACACCCAATACGCTCAATCCGGTAACAGACATTGCAATGCTGAACATGCGTAAAGTAAATTTTCTTTGCCTGTAATCTCTAATATCCAGTTTCTCCAGTAGTGCATCGTTTTTTTTCTCCATATTTTGACTTAAATTTTCAATCTTTTTATCCATATTTTGACTTAAACTTTCAATCTTTTTATCCATATTTTGACTTAAACTTTCGATCCTTAGACTTAAGGTTTCAGTTCTTCTATCCATACTGTGATTTAATTTTTCAATAGAGTCAACGACCTGCTCTAAGCGCTTATCAACTTGTTCGAAGCGCTTATCAACTTGTTCGAAGCGCTTATCAACTTGTTCGAATCGCTTATCAACTTGAGCAAAACGATCCAGCATATCTTCTCGCGCTTCATTGAACCTTCGGTCCATATCGTATTTTAAATCGCGGAGTTGCTCCCGAAAATTGTCTTGATTTCTGCGAACCTCATCCATTTGATTTTGCATTTTCTCGAATCGAGTATCAAAGTAACTGGTATTTGACAGCATACTGAAAAGCATTCGCGTTTCTGACGTTGTTGGTATCTGTGATTCATTCTCTGTCATCGGTGCTATTCCTTTCTTTTTTGATATTCAAGCCATAATGATATTTTTATATAAAGATTTTGCTTGAGAGTCAAGACTTATGGATGGGGTAGAGTTGTACACCGTTTTTTTTCTATGCACGTATCCAACGATTGAGTTTGGCATGAAGTAAATTTTTGTCAACCGGTTTTGTAATGTAATCATTCATGCCGGCGTTGATACACAGCTCACGGTAGCCTTTCATGGCATGTGCCGTAACAGCGATGATGGGTAATAATTTATATTTTTCTTGTTTTCGAATATTTTTGGCAGCAGTCAGTCCATCCATGACAGGCATTTGAATATCCATTAAAATCAAATCGTAAGTCTTTTTTTCAAGGGCTTCAAGGGCTTCCTTCCCATTGTTTGCCGTATCGACTTCATATGAATCGCCTGATAAGACTTCAACAATCACTTGTTGATTGATTGGATTATCTTCTGTCAATAAAATTCTATGCCTGCCCGCTTGATCTTCCGCAACTATTTTGTGATCAAGGGAAGCGCTGTCTACAGGTTCGTTAGAAGGGGCATGGATCACACGTTCAATGGCATCAAAGGATTCCATCAATTTTTGCTCAAGTGCCTGAATCCTTTGATCTAAATGTTTGGGAGATCCTGCTTTTAATTCGCTTTCAAGAGATTTTGCAGCCAAAAGAACATTGGGTATGGATAAATTGGCAGCAGCGCCTTTAAGACTATGGGCTTCTCGAACAGCAGTATTGATATCATTTTGAATCAGATCCTTGATCAACGGAATAAAGGTTGAATATGTTTCTTTAAAAGATTCAAGCAATTGAAAAAAAATTGAACGATTCCCCCCTAGACGTTCCACGCCTTCATTAATATTGATCGCTTTTATGTCCGTATCTGACAAAATTGATGGACGATTTTCAGACGAATTGCCGGAGTGAGTGTTGTTTAGACTGGACGCCTTTTTCGACATTTTTTTTAAAATCCAGCGGTCAAGGACATCAAACAAGTTATCTTGTTTGATGGGTTTGGTAATGTAGTCGTTCATGCCCGCTTCCAGGCAAACCTCCCGATCTCCTTTCATCGCATTGGCTGTCATCGCAATGATGGGTAAGATCTCAGGCGAAAACTGTTTCCTGATATGCCGTGTTGATTCAATGCCATCCATCACAGGCATCTGAATATCCATTAAAATGACATCATAGTGTTTTTTAGAAACAGCATCCAAAGCTTCTTTTCCATTGTTCATCATGTCTGGTTGAATCCCGACCTGTCCAAGAATTTCATACGCTACCTTTTGATTGATCAGATTGTCTTCAACAAGCATCAGATTGACATGCTGCCAGTTTTTATTAGAGACTGTTGTTTCTGCTTTTTTTGGGGTGGTTTCAGGAAAAAAAGTTCGTTCTTTTTTATCAAAGCTTTGCATGATCGCATCAAATAATGTGGATTGCTTGATAGGTTTGGACAAAAATGCATCGAATGTGACTGGACTTTGCTTTTGGATTACTTTTTCATCTCCAAAAGCGGAAATCATCAAAATGGGGATCGTATTGAATTTTTCAAGTTGCTTTATTTTTCGAGTGGTTTCAATACCATCCATATTAGGCATCATCCAGTCCATCAGAATCAGGTCCAGAGGTTTACCTTGACTATAGCTGTCCCAATGTTCAAGTAATTGCATGCAATGTTCGCCAGATGTCGCCTCAAAAGACTGAAATCCAAAGGTTTGAATCATGGTTTTATTGACATATCGACTGGATTCGTTATCATCGACAACCAATACCGTCAACCCTCTTAAATCTGGTGGAATATGAAAAGAATGTTCTTTCTGAGAATCTTGCGTCCTGAATGTTGCAGAGAAGGAAAAAAGACTCCCTCTGTCGGGTTCGCTTTCAACGCTGATATCACCATCCATCAGTCGAACCAGACGTTTACAGATTGTCAGTCCCAGGCCGGTCCCTCCGTATTTACGAGTGGTTGTGCCATCTGCCTGCGTAAAAGGGTCAAAAAGCTTATCTATGGCATTGGCAGGGATACCAATACCGGTATCTTTAACAGTGAACAACAAGCGGATGGTGTCATCGCTGTCAAAAATTTTTACGACACGAATAACAATTTCGCCGTCACTGGTAAACTTGATAGCGTTGCTGGTTAAATTCACAATAACTTGTCTGAGACGATTGGGATCACCAATAAGCGCACTGGGGACATCAGGATCAACACCAATGATTAGCTCCACTTTCTTTTGGGCTGATTTTTCACGAAACATGTCAGAAACGTCCTCAAGTAAATCCCTGAGATGGAAATGGGTGTATTCAATATCCATCTTTCCAGCTTCAATTTTGGAAAAATCAAGGATATCATTGATCAAGGCCAGCAAAGAATGGGCAGAATTGTATATGATATTTTGATATTCGTTCTGTTTTTCAGAAAGCTCGGTGGATAGCATCATTTCTGACATGCCAATAATAGCATTCATTGGCGTTCGAATTTCATGACTCATATTGGCCAGAAATTCGCTTTTGGCCTGGTTCCCTTCCTCAGCTGCTTTTTTGGACGCTTTAAGTTCGATTTCCGCTGTTTTTCGTTTGGTAATATCCTGAATGAAACAAACCAGTGCAGGTTGATTGTCATATTCTGTCAGCCCTGCGATAATTTCAATGATGCACTGCTTTCCTGAAGCAGTTATGGCTTCATACTGGCCAATATCGGAAATAATTTTCCCGGACATTTTATCAGAATATTTTTGGATCGCCCGGCCTTGATCCCTGGGATGGATGAATTCAAAAAAAGTTTTATTCAGATAGCCTTCATGGGAGTATCCAAAAATTTTGACCATTGCATGATTGATGTACTTGATGACAGCTTTTCTGTTTTGTTCCGCCTGAAGCACCATAATTCCTAAGGTAGCCTTTGATGCTGTATCAAGAAGGGTTCTGTTGCGAGTTTCCGAGAATTTTAAATCAGAGGTTGCTTGTTCCAGGCTGGTAATCATCTGGTTGAAGGCATTGGCCAGCAATCCAATTTCGTTTTTTGAATGAATATTGACCGATTCCCAGTTTCCAGAGGCAATCTTTTCAGCGGCTTTGACCAATTTAGAGATGGGCCGCGATATGGATCGAGATAACAAAAACGCTTCTATCATTCCCAACAGAATAATAGTAAGACATAGCACTACATTTTGAATCATTAACGTATGGATTGACTTCTGGATGTATGTGAAGATTGAAACCGATATTATAACCAGTGCCATCATATGAAGGACCAACTGAAAAAAAATGGAACGACTCAGTTTAAATAATTTGCGGAACATGTGCTTGCCTTTTTAATCCTTGTAGCGTTTTCAATCCGGCCACGATCACACGAATTTCAGATAATTCAGTTAATATCTAATTTTTCTATCAAAATAATTGATCCAATTTCTGATACATCGTCTCAAATGGCATGGTGATATTCATTGAAAGAAAATAAGATTCAAATGTTGTCTGACAGTCCTGACCAGCATAAGGATTATAAATGGGTAAAATAGGTTTTATGGACTGATTCAGATTCTGGCTGGTCCCATTATAAATATCCTGTCCGGAATTCACCATGTATCCAATGCCTAAATCCAGCTCAACGCCTTGTTTTAATTTCCAGCCTAAGCCTGCACCATAAAAATCCATATCTGGCATAGTGTACAAGTCAAAATACTGGTCATCAGTATTTGATTTTCGGTTTTCATACCCCAGTCGAAGCGCCAGACATTCCTTGATTTGGTATTCCATGCCAAAACTGATGTGCCATGTGGGATTAAGTTGTTTTTCATAGACCAATGTATTGGGATGATTGGGATCAAGCGCATACCCCATAATATTTGCCAATTGAAGAACAGAAAGTACAGACTGATCTTCAGGTTGAAATTTCAATGTATACGATTTTGTGGTCAACCAGTTTGCCCAGTGCAAGTCGCACATCAGTCTGAGTTTCTTAAATGGACTCAATCGGATCCCCACTTGTAATCTTTCTGGAAATGAAAAATTTTCCATGGATACAGTCCCTGCTTCTGTTTTTTTATTGATCGCAGCAAGTTTTTGGGCCAGTTGGTTTGTGTTATAATACTGATTGATATATGGATCAGCGTCAAAAAAGGATTGCGTTTTAGAAATATTATTTTGAATTTCTTGCGTGATTTGTTGAAAAAGATTTGTGTAATCGATTTTAAAATGCCCCTCAAGGTCAGATCGTATCTGGCTTTGATAAACACAACCGATTGCCAGCCAACTCAAAGGTTCCCATAAAAATCCAACATTAAAAGAAGGCGCCATTCCACTTTTTGATCGCATGGATAAATCCATATCGGCAAAAGGATCAAATGGACTCATATGGGGGGTATACAAATATGAACCACTTCTCATCTCGTAAAGCCCAGCCATCAATTCACTGGGCATACGAATATCGGTCTCAAGTCCCATAGCGGTTTGTCCCAATCCCAAAGACAGGCCGACAGAAAATTGATCAGATACCTGATAGCTTGCAGCCGGTGCCGCATACATTAAATGTTGCATATACGCTGCTTTTTTTTCAAATCTGGCGGAACCATTATCCTCGGTTTCCTCACCCCACACGAACGGAGAATATATTGCATAAGCGAATGTCCACCGAGAACCGAATTGACGGGATGAAACACCAAAGGGCAATGGCATCATCAAAACAGGAAAATCACCTTTCCCATAAAAAGGGATGTAAATACGGCTGCCATCTGAATCACTTTCTGTATTGGCAACCGGATCATTAAGGGCTTTAAATTGGTCCCCACGAATCGAAAAATTAGGATCGGGTCGAAAGGCATGTGATGTTTTATGATGAACAAGACTGAACCCCTGGCTGAATACAATTCCCTCGCGCACATTGGATAGCCCCGCAGGATTATAATGGATGGACATTAATCCCGGAGGATATGCTGTTACTGCATTTCCAAGAGAAATGGCTTTTGTGTGAACAAACATTTGCTCAATGGACGTTGCTTGCGCTATTTCAAAAAATAATGTTACAAAGAATAGTCCTGACAAGCAAAACCGCGAAAAAAACTTAAAGGATAAATAAATTTTCATGGATGCCTCTTCATTGGGTTGAATTTTATCTGGTAATGATTTATGTAATAAATATAAAAAAGTCTTTTAACCTATTTTGGAT
>PEAL01000121.1 GCA_002753725.1 Deltaproteobacteria bacterium | reverse complement strand
ATCATTATAATCATCTGAAAGGGGGAGAGGTTGAATTAAGAGAAGGCATTGATGCAAAGCGAAACTTTGAATTATTAGGCGGCTTAATAAATGTTAGAACAACGGTTGCAGCAAACTGGATGCTGTCCAAAAAACAATTAATAAAAAAGCCTAATGTTTTAATAATTACCTCTTACCCTGATAGGTATTTAGAAAACGTTTATGTTGCAAATTCTAATCTTCAATTCAAACCGTTTGAAGAACAAATTAAGATAATTATACAAGATGAATTGGACGAGTGCTATAATTTTTCCCATTTAACTAATTTAGGGCATAACGTTCAATTAATAATCGCAAATAACCGTCCTGCACAAGTCCAATGGCTAAAAGAAAATCAGCTATCTATTAATAATCAAACCAATTGGATTTATGAAATAATTTCTAAGCAAATTGAAACCTATCAGTTTGAGGTTGTCTTTTTTGTCGATCCATTTTTGATCGATAGTCTTTTTATCCGTCAGTGGAAATTCATGCCTCGTCTTATCATGGGATGGATGGGTAGAGAGAAATCGCCTGAAGTCGTTGACTTAGAAAAATACGATATTATCCTATCCAATTTTAAGTGTTTGCTAAATGCTGCATCCAAATATGGGGCAAAAGCTACAGAATTTTTTATTACTGGTTTTCCAATTTGGCTCACTTTTGAATGCCAGACGATAGCACCCTCCGATGATGTCATTTTTATAGGCAACTGGTCAAATTTAAAGGACTATCAAAAAAATATGATTAAACATTTAGCAAGAGTATTTATCACAACCCCGTATAAGCTCAGCTTGTATTTATCAGGCAATATTGATGATATTACCAATGAAATGTCAATGTATCTTAAAGGTGAATGTTTTGGAAAAATACGATATAAAATAATACAAAATGCAAAAATTTTCATTAATTTTGATTTTTATCCTGAATCAGGTAACGTTTCTTTTTTTGAAGTGACGGGATTTGGAAGATTATTGCTGACAGAATATCAGAAGAATACCCACTTGTATTTTCAACCAGGAAAAGAGATTGAAACATTTAAAAATGAAACAGAGCTTACTGATAAAATATTGTACTATTTAATGCACCAAAACCATTTAAAAAAAATTGCTATAGCAGGTCAACATCGTTGTTTTAAAGAATATTCTATGGGGCAACGTATTCATCAATTAAGTAAGATGATATCAAAATCTTGTGGTCATAAAAATCCATTACCAGTCAATATTCAGAATGATAGTCCATCCAGGAAGTTAAAATGTTCTGTTCTTTGCTCATATTATCATGCTTATTTATATAATTTTTATAATAATAATACTGGGTTACAGTCTCAAACATATGAAACGCAACTCCGTTACCTGATAGATGATTGTTTTGGAGATAGCGATTTTTATTCGAATGGCTTAAAAATGAACGGTTGGGATGCCACCGATATAATTACCAACTGTGCTATTATTCAAAAGCAATGGACCCAAGAAAATAACTGTTCTTATGAAGGCAGCTTTAAAACATTTTTGGAACAAATAAAAAGTTATCATCCAGATGTTGTCTATATTCATGATCTTTCTGCATGGGGACAAAAAGAAATGCTATCTGCTATCCGACCATTTACAAAGCTCATTGTCGGGCAAATCGCTTATCCTCTTTCAGAACAAACAGATATTTGTGGATTTGATATCATATTCTCATCTTTTCCACATTATGTTGAACGCTTCAGACAAAAAGGTGTTTCATCATACTATATCCCCCTGGCTTTTGATCCAAGAGTATTGGATAAAATTGGTAAAAAACTTCATAGAAAATATCCTGTAACTTTCATTGGTGGAATATCATCCAATCATCAAAAAGGTATTGATATTCTTGAACAGATTTGCCAGCGCACGCGTATTGATCTTTGGGGATATGGTATAAATACAATCAAAAATGATTTATGCATCAAAAAGTGTCATCACGGTGAAGCCTGGGGCCTTGAAATGTTTACGCTGATGGCACAGTCGAAAATAGCCATTAATCGTCATATCGATGTTGCTGAAAATTATGCCAATAACATGCGCCTTTATGAAGCCACAGGGTGTGGAGCCTTATTAATTACAGATTATAAGGATAATTTGAATGATCTATTTGAGATCGGAAAAGAAGTCATTGCCTATCGTTCTCCTGAAGAATGTGTTGATTTGATTGATTATTATTTAAATCACCCGCAAGAAGCCGAACGTATTGCAAGAGCAGGACAGGAAAAGACATTGCGGGATCATACTTATGTCAATCGAATGGCGCAAATATCTGAGATTTTAAAAAGGCATTTAGCATGAAGCGTTATTATTGTACCTATTTTGATCGGAACTATCTTGTCAAAGGGATGGCTTTAATAGAATCTTTAAAAACTCATGAAAACGAACCTTTTGAATTGTTTATAATTTGTCTGGATGAATTTACAAGGATAATATTAGAAGAGATTGATTATTCTTATGTGCGATTAATTCCACTTCATGAAATTGAATATCATGACACTGAGTTATTAAAGGCGAAAAAAACCCGATCTTTACTTGAATACTACTGGACATTGACCCCTACAATTATTTTACGGATACTTGCAAGAAACCCATCCGTTCGAACATTAATGTATCTGGATGCTGACCTATTTTTTTACGCATCGCCCGATCCAATTTGGCAAGAACTTGATCAACACAGTGTGATGATTCATGAACATCGATTTTCACCGGAACAAAAATATTTAGAACGAAATGGAAAATATAACGTTGGGTTGCTCTGTTTCAAGAATGATTCGCAAGGAATGAAAGTATTAAATTGGTGGCGGAGTTGCTGCAATGAATGGTGTTTTTATCGTTTGGAAGAGGGTAAATTCGGCGATCAACTTTATCTTAACCAATTTCCTACTCGTTTTCAGGGGGTAAAAATCCTTGAACACATAGGCGCGGGTGTTGCGCCATGGAATCATATCCAATACCAGTTTTCAATAGACGAACATGGAAAAAAGTGGGTTGATAACTACCCTCTTATTTTTTATCATTTTCATTCATTGGAAATGCTTCTTCCAGAAGTGGTTATCCCATCAAAATATTTTCCGATTACACCTTTGACAAAAGATATAATATGTGCTTGTTTTGAACCTTATGTAGACAAATTGTATAAGAATTATAAAAGAATTCAAACAATATATCCTGATTTTTCAGGCGGACTTGTTAAAAATAGGATGTTAAATAGAACACTTCTATTTATAGCACATCAATCAATACAAGCGAATATCAAACATTTCAATCTGCCATACACTATCATCCCATTGACGCAAGACTGGTTGCTGTATTCAACACCGGATTTGAGAAGTAACACCAGACATAAAAAAAATCAGTCGTATCTTTCTAACCCGTCACCCCCTGAAAAGTTGCTTGATCAGGCGAAAAATGAACAGCGTAAGGGAAATATTGTAATTGCTATTCAATTACTGCTTAAAATAGTCAATCAATATCCAAATCATCCCCTGGCGTTAAACGATTTAGCTATTATTCACTGGAATGTTGGCGACAAGAATCAAGCAATACATTATTTAAAGATGGCACATCATCACGCTCCATTTGAAAAAAAAATTATTAATAATCTTGGTGGAATGTTGATACATTTGGGGCGAAAGGATGAAGCGGCATGCCTTTTGAACAAATATTTATCTCAATCCCCTGATGATATTGAAATTCAGAATTTGATGAATATTTGTTAGAACGATAACTATCATTTAATAATACTATCGAGGAATTATCGTTGGATTAATTAAAAATCCAATCAAAGCTGAATTTTACGAGAATGTTAGGCTCTGTAATGAAATATAAAAAAATCTGCTATGGATTCGCAGGAATGATTCTTTTCTTGTTGTTTTTTATGATGGTATTACCCTTCATTGTTGAACATCAAGTGGTTTATCACCTTGAATCTTTTATGAAACGAAAAGTTTTATTAGAAAATGTTGATATCAATTTATTTACACTGGAATTTCGTCTTGAAAAATTCGCTATCCAGGAAACAACGAACGACACACCTTTTATTGCTTTTGAAGAATTTTATCTAAACGCTTCATGGCTGTCGTTATTTCGTTTGGGTATATTTGTGGATCAACTGTATTTAAAGCAGCCCTATTTTTATGGTGTGATGTTTTCGGATTCAACCGTCAATTTTTCAGACTTAATCCAGTCAACGTCATCTGTTCCAAAAATGAAAGAAACCCAATCAGAAACAAAGCCGCTGAGACTTGACCAACTCCCCATTTCGTTTGATTTAAAAAAGATTGAAATCATCAATGGATCCCTTATATTTGAAGATAAAAAACATGCGTTGACCCATCAGTTAAAACAATTCAATTTTGAGATACCTCAAGTGTCTAACCTTATGAATACACCAGATCCAACAAGCCTGTCATTAAATTTCATATTCAATGATTTCCACATTGATGCGCAAGCTCAGGCCCATATTTTTCAAGAAACACCTAAAGCAAAAGTCCTTTTGAAAAATAGAGGTGGCAATTTTTCGTTTTATCAACCTTATTTAAGTGATATCTTGAATTGGGAGGTATCTTCAGGAAAACTGACAACGGATCTGGGAATACAGATAGAAATAAACAAGGGTACACCCGATATGATCATTCAAGGTAAGGTTGCCATCCTGGATTTTGTATTAAAAGAGAATTCCCAACACTCGTTGATGTCTTTACCCTTGTTTGAAATTAACATTCATGATGCCCGACCGTTGATCCCTCAAGTGAACCTGTCTCTGATAAAATGTGTTCAACCCGATATTCAAGTCACACGAAAGAAAAATGGTTCTCTCAATTGGATCCCTGTATTCAAAACATCTCATCCGTCATCATCCTCTCATTCAACAGCTAAAAAATCTCTTCATGAAGATCCTTCAACAGCAATAACTGCCAAATCAAAAAAGGATTCCCCGCTGGATATTCAGGTTCAGGACGTTTTCATTGAAAAAGGGGTCGTTCGGGTAAACGACCATTCTTTGAAAGACCCCTTTGAAACACGCTTGCAAAACATTCAATTGAAAGCTAAAAAAATTAATTTATTGAATCAAACCATTCCATCCATAGAGCTTCGAACCCATATCCTTCCCCATGGAAAATTTACCTTAAAAGGGGCGGTAAATTTGAAAAAACGTCAATGGGAGGGGGCAGTTGGCATAGAAGATCTGGATGTTTCCATGGTACAACCTTACCTGGATGCATTGATCAATGGTCGTTTGGAAAGTGGACGACTTTTCGTACAAATGGACACCTTTGTTGAACAAAAAAAAGAACACCCTCACGTTAGAATTTCTGGAACATTGGCTATGAACCATTTTGTACTGAGAGAACCGGTGAATAAGAATGAGCTATTGACCTGGAATCAGTTTGAAGTTA
Source organism: Deltaproteobacteria bacterium (assembly GCA_002753725.1). Lineage (GTDB taxonomy): Bacteria > Desulfobacterota > Desulfobacteria > Desulfobacterales > Magnetomoraceae > Magnetomorum. The sequence goes on along the minus strand of PEAL01000121.1, from coordinate 7,953 downwards.
AAAAATTCAATGCAGGGCTTTTCCCACATTATGTGGATATTGATGAGGTTCGATTGAACCTGTTAAAAGCCCCTTTGTTTCTTCAATCCAATGGTAACTTAAACTGGCTGGCCTTGATGAAAAATCAAGAAACCAACCCTTTGGATTCCGCCCCTGCTGAATCTGATAAAATAACACCAACGTCTGAATGTAAAGAAAAATCCATATCTGTTTCCATGGAAAAGACGTCTTCACCGCCACCATTGCAACGCCTGAAAGTTCGAAAAGTTGTTTTGGAAGATAGCACTATTCGTTTTGTGGATTTAACAATGACGCCTGCTTTTCAGGCGCAAATGTCCCAACTCAATGGGCAGATTTTGGGATTAGATCAGGATGTCTCCAAATCAATGGATTTTGTATTGAATGGAAAGCTGAATGACCTTTCTCCGCTGCAAATCGTGGGACAGATAGCTCCTTTTCAAAAACCATTGTCATTGAAAGTTGAATTGCGTTTTCAGGGAATTGAAGTTCCTGTCTTTACGCCATATACCAATCATTACATTGGATATCCTCTGGATAAAGGGCAGTTAACCCTGAATCTGGATTATCTATTGGAACGAAATCAGCTCATCGCTGTCAATAAGGTGTTGATCAATCAATTGGAATTGGGAAAAAAAAATAAAACCGCTGAGGTTCCTTCATTACCGCTCAAATTTGCATTGGCATTATTAAAAGATCGAGAGGGAAAAATTCAACTGAACATTCCAATCAAGGGTAATTTGGATGATCTTAATTTTTCACTTAAAAAAGTTATTTTGCAGACGTTGAGAAATCTTATAGAGCGGATGATAACCGCACCTTTTTCTTTTTTGAGTCGATTGTATGGTGGCGGTGAAGATCTTCATTCCTTGGTCTTTGACTATGGCACAACAGACTATGGCCCCTCTACCCGAAAAAAGTTGAAACAGGTGTCCGACTTGATGGTCAATCGGCCGCTGCTGAAATTACAATTGTTTGCTCATTTGAACACAGAGGAAGAAATCAAGGCTTTAAAAAAAATTCGGCTGAAAAAAGAAATAGAGTTGCTAAAATTTAAAGACCAAACAGCAACGTCGAAATCCTTGAAAAATACGGATTATTCTGGCATTACATCAAAGAATTACAAGCAGTATCTGATTCAACTGTATTACGTGAATTTTCAAAAAATGCCTCCCCTTGAATGTCAAAATCGACAGTCGCTGGAACCAACATTGCTATCCAATATTTCCGTTGTGTCCGAAGATTTGGAAGCTTTATCGCTGAAACGAATGGTCATGATCAGGAATACCCTGGTGGATACGTACCATATTGCTTCAGATCGTATTTTTATTCGAGAAAAGAAATTCTCTTCAGAAGGCATTGAGGATATCACTCAAAGTCAGGTATTACTTAAACTTCAATAAAAATAATCAAGAGTCGCAATTTCTCTAAATTAAAAAAGGAATAAAATGCCATGAGACGTGTTCTTGAAGCTTTTGCTGGCAACACAGTTTTTGCCAATATCGTATTGATGTTAATTTTTCTGTCAGGTGGTCTGGCAGTCAATTCTATGATTCGCGAAATTTTTCCAGAATTTTCACTGGATATGATTTCTATATCCGTGCCTTATCCAGGTGCTGATCCTGAGGAAATTGAGGAAGGTATCAGTCAAAAAATTGAAGAGGCTTTGGAAACCGTGGATGGTATCAAGCAGTACACCACAAAGTCCAGTGAAAACGTTTCTCAGACACAAATCGAAGTCAAAGAGAATTACGATGTCAATGAGGTACTGGATAAAGTCCGCTCAAAAGTCGACTCCATTTCAACCTTTCCCATAGATGCAGAAAAGCCCATTATTTCTGAAATTATTTTAAAAGAATCCATTGCTGTCGTTTATTTGGCAGGAAAAATGAGTGAACGACGTCTCAAAGAATGGGCAGAAAATTTAAAAGATGAAATCAAACAAAATCCTGCAATATCTCAGATTGCTGTCTTTGGCGCGCGAGATTATGAAATCAGCATTGAAGTTTCTGAGGCCAGACTTCGAGAATATGGCCTGAGCTTTGATCAGGTATCCAATGCTGTTCGCCAGAGCAATATGAATCTTGCTGGTGGAACCATTCGAACTCAGGGTGAAGAAATTCGCATTCGAACCGTGGGCCGAAAATATACCGGTGACGCACTGGCTAATATTGTTGTACTGGCAAAACCAGGCGGTGACATTGTTACACTGGATCGTCTGGCAACCATCAAAGATGACTTTAGTGAAGACATGATTCAAGCCACTGTCAATGGCAATCGATCTGTCTTTTTGATTGTCCAGAAAACCCAAGAAGAAGATGCTCTCCTTATTTCAGAAACGGTTCGAAATTATGTCAAAAAGAAACAGGCGGAACTTCCTGAGGGTATCTATTTGAAAATACTGTTTGAAAGTACAGACATGCTTCGCGCACGCATTAATTTGCTGGTGAAAAATGGTATTATCGGATTGATTCTTGTTTTTATCATTCTCTGGGCTTTTTTGGATGGCCGATTGAGCTTCTGGGGCGGTATGGGCATCCCCATATCTGTTGCTGGTGCCCTGGCGATATTATGGGGAATTGGCGGGACAATCAATATGATCTCACTCTTTGGGCTGATCATGGTCCTGGGAATTGTTGTTGATGATGCCATCGTTGTGGGTGAAGCCATATTTGTTCACCGACAGAATGGTGAACCACCATTGAAAGCTGCGGTGGAAGGTGTTTGCGAAGTTGGTATGCCTGTTTTTTGCGCAGTGATCACAACCATTATTGCGTTTATTCCTCTGGCCTATATCGGTGGTATTATGGGGAAATTCATTCAGATTTTACCCATGGTGGTTATTTCATGTTTGTTGATTTCCCTTGTAGAATGTCTGGTTCTTCTGCCTGCTCATCTCAGTGAATTGCCTGATCCTCAGGCAAAGAAAAAAGCTAAAAATTTTTTTTCAAAAGCAATCAATACCATTCATGAAATTCCTGGAAAGCTACTCGGCACTTTTATTCATAATGTTTATGGACCCTTTATAAAACTTGCTCTCAAATGGCGGTATGTTTCCCTTTGTGCCGCCATTGCCCTTTTAATGATTGTTATTGGGTTGATGAAGGGTGGCTTGTTGAAATTTGAAGTATTTCCTCAGCTCGATGGATTCATTGTCACCGCAACCGTTGAATTTCCCAATGGCACACCGGCTGAAGTCACCCATAAAGCTGTTCAAGAAATTGAAAAAGCTGTCTTACGCCTGGAGAAACAAGTCAAAACCACCTCTGGTGACCCCTTAATTCGTGATGTTCTTGCTTTAACCGGTCAAACAGTGGGTGATATGGTTGAAATCGGGCCCAATTTTGGTGTTGTTCAAACGGTGTTTTTGGAATCAGAAAAACGCGGTATTCATTCCAAAGACTTGATGGTTCTATGGCAAGAGGCTGTGCCGGAGATTCCGGGGATTAAATCATTAACATTCGAAGGAATGAAAGCTGGACCCCCGGGGGCACCGATAGAAATCTGGATTCAAGGGCGGGAACTGGATAAAATTCTATCCGCAGCAGATGATCTTATGAAACAACTGCGTCAATTCGAGGGGGTGTATCAAATACGTTCAGATTTTAGTCCTGGCAAAAATGAAATGCGCCTGGAACTGAAACCTGAAGCTCGAACCCTTGGTCTGACAGTTAATGATCTGGCGCGTCAGATTTATTCAGGCTATTATGGTGACGAAGCTGTAAGACTTCAGCGAGGTCGTGATGATATTCGTGTCAAAGTCAGGTACACCTCAGAAGAACGCAGTTGTCTGTCAGATTTTTCACAAATGCGTATTCGAACCAAAGATGGTCATGAAGTGCCCTTACTGTCTGTTGCCAATATTCATTTTTCTCCTGGATATTCGACCATTACGCGAACCGATGGCATGCGTCGGGTATCTGTGAGCGCAGATGTCAACACCAATAAAGCCAATGCCAATGAAATCATTCAGGAGTTGTCTAAAAAATACTTTAATGATTTACGAGATAAATATCATGGGATTCACATTGCACTTCAGGGGGAAAAGAAAAAAATGCGCGAATCCTTTGGCAGCCTGTTTGTCGGTTTTCCCCTTGCAATCATTGGCATATACATTATCATTGCAACAATTTTTCGATCCTATGTTCAGCCCTTTGTCATTTTGTTTACCATTCCTTTTGGCATTATCGGTGGTCTTCTGGCCCATTTAGCCCTGGGATTCGACCTTTCCATCATGAGTATTTTTGGAATGGTTGCTCTGGCCGGGGTTGTTGTCAATGATGCCATTGTTCTCATTGAACGTATTAATGAAAATCTGGCTGAAGGAATGACCTTTTTTCAGGCCCTTGAAAACGGCGGAAAAAGGAGATTTCGCGCTATTTTTCTGACAACAATCAGCACAATTGGTGGTTTGGCGCCTTTAATTTTTGAAACCGATTTACAAGCCAGGTTTTTAATACCAATGGCCCTGTCCATTGCCGGAGGCGTTTTGTTTGCCACAGTTCTGACACTGGTACTCATTCCCAGCCTGATCGTTATATTAAATGATTGCAGACGAGCATACGAACGGTTTAAATTTGGGGTATGGCCCAGTCGGGAAGCTGTTGAACCATCGAGACTACGTAACAAATAGGGCCAAAAGGGTTCAAGAAGTGAATCTCAAATCTAAGGGTTCAAGAAGTGAATCACAAATCTGAACCTCCCAATGGATCAAAAAAAGTCAAAACCCGCTTCTGAACGCTACTGGATACATCTTTGATGGATTTAAAAGCTGATGATTTATGGGTCAACTGTCCCCGACGAACATTTTCATGAATATCTCCCACTTGAAGGCCTGTGGATTGATCGATTATTTGCAGTGACACGGTCGCTCGGGTGAATGTCCATTCTTCATTTTTGATATCTAAGGCCTCAATGATGACATTACCGGAAATAAGAACATCAGCTTTCTGCGCCTCAAGGGTCAGAATAAACCCCTCATTATTTAAGGTTTTGGCAATCGTGTCTGAAAGATAGCGGGCGTTTTTTCCGGAAATTGAAATGTGAATTCGCAAACTGTTTTTTAAACGTGCGATCATATCCAGTACAGATTTTATCTGAAAATTCCCGGAAGGGGCTTTGAATCCAATGACTGTCAGGCGACTGGCGATGGATGTTCGTTCCATCCAGTAGCACCAAATTCTTTGGATGGGTTTGATCCAAAGAATTTGGCTTTGCAGATGTTGAATACTTTCAAAATCTGCTGAAATTTTTGTGTCAAGGAGAGATAGTTCAGCAAGCCAGTTTTCTTTTGCCTGAATTTTGTCAAGCACGGCAAGGGCTGAATATTGTCCATTGGTCGATTTGACTTCTGTGATCTGAACACCTTTCAGGTTTACAAGAGAATAAATGCGAATGGCTGAATCTATTTTCTCAGAGGAATGTTCTCCTTTAATGGAATCAAGCATGGCACGGGTTTCAAGCTTGAGTTCACTGTCGATTTTTGATTCAAAAATAGTGGCCAGTTCCGCTTTTGCACGATATTGTGCCGATTCTTTTGACTCTCCAAAACCGGTTGCTGTGAGATACCTGGATTCTGGATATTTGACAGTGGATGGTTCAAACCAATCTTTAGAGTGAGGGATGTTCGCCGGTGAACATCCTATCAGCAAAAAAAGACATCCTAAAAGTGAATAAATTTTCATGATTTTTAACCTGACCTAATTGGCTGAACACTGTTTCTCAGCGATTGGATACGTCCAAAACAAATATTCATAATGACCAGCGGGATCGTTCGATTTTTCGTCTGATCTTTTTCTCGCCGACCCATACGATTTGGTTATCAGCCATACTGATTAATTTAAGATTTACCTGGTAATACATCAATGACGTTCCACCGCTCTGATCCCTGATACTCGTGATAATTCCCTTAAGAATATAATCCGCCCCAATTTCCTCTCCAGGGCCTTTTTGGGTATCTTCTCGAGAATTTGTTGCCTGATCTTTTCTTTCGTCTCGAACTTCCTTACGTTCACCTTGAGATGCAACAAAGCTGACTTTTCCTGAATTGATCAATGCGCGTTGAATACTCCCAATAAAAGTGTTGATATCAATATGCTCGCTCGTTTGATTTTTAATTTGACCCACAATAACGGTGGGGTTTTCCCCATGTTTTTTAATAAAATTTAACAACCATGCACGATCCAGGCAATCATAGATCATTTCTTCTGCCACTTTTCTTGCATCAGAATCATTCCATCGTCCACTGACATAGCTGTCATCCTTTGGACTTTCATGGGTGATACGGGGAAGGGTCTGGCACCCCATCGTCATGAATAAAATCATAAAACAAATAAAACGGCTTGTGGATTTCATTTTTTTATCTCCTTGTTGCTTGTTATTGGATACCATAAAAGGAGGAAGGAAAAAGATTCAATCCATCCAATGAGATATTCTGATACCCTAAATCATTTTCTTTTAATGGTTTGTCTTGATGATTATAATAAATGATTTTTATATGATGTGACCCGGGTTGAACAAAAATCGTTCCTGAATAGGCCTCTGCAGGAAAGAAAGAAGATATTCTCAGGTCAGCATGTTCGATCGCTTGCACGGCCGCATCAACCAGGAGTTTTTGCAATTCAATCCATATTGACTCTCCAAAAGAGAGTTGTTTGGCTTTTTTTGTTTTTTTATCAAATTTTTTATCTTCAATTAATTGTTTAATCGTGGCCGCAACAACTCCTTTTAATGTCGCTCTGACAAAAGTTTTAAAATAGATCAGATTTTTTTTCTGATTGAATGTTTCCACTGCGATATCAGCCATATCTTCAAGTTTTTCCAGCTTAACCGATTGATTATCAACAATCAGCACGATTCTTTTTACACTGTTTTTTCTTTTGCTCATATATGGCACACTGAATTTAAAGAAATATCCAGATTTAATCCCTGGCCAGGGGATCACATCCATTCGTCCTGACCCATTTTTATTTTTAGCAATGATGATGCTATTCTTTTGTGTGACAATCCAGTATGTTTTTTCTTTCTTTTCCGGCGCCCTCCCTGCAAAAGCAATCACATGGATTTGTGCGTTATTTGTTGGTATTAAACATTTTTCAGGACTATTATTGGAGAAACACTCATATTGATTCATGATTTGCTCGGGTATCTCAAAATTATACATCCTTTGCTGTTGGTGGAACGCTTCATAAATATGCTGGATATCGATACGAGCATCATCATATTTTTTTTCAATGCAATAATACAACGAACTGAGATATCTTGAAAGGGCTGAATTATGAAAATTTATCCGTCGCGCTTTCATTGTTTTTTTGACCTTTTTGGCTTCTTTAGAATGATTAAATCCATGAATCAGTTTACTATACTTATCTTGAAGAACGGCCAGTTTTTCATTGACCCGTCGGATCTCGACACCAGCAGCATCGATATTTTTTAGCTTAAAAAAATTAAGTGCTTTAAATACATTTAAATAGATATCTTCATAATCTTCACCATAATAATTTAGCGTGCGGTCATCCAAAAGTAAAGAAGTCGTATATTGTGAAAGGCTTTTTGTAAAATTCGTTTCTATGGCCATTTCCGCTTTGGAAAGCAAGTCATTGCTCAGACGATAATTTCCTGCATAATGATTTAGCATTCCCATATCTAAATAGTACAAAACATTGTCGTAAGTGCCTGGGATATAGCTATTATTGTTTTTGTCATGTAATGATATGGATTGGCGGATGGATGAACGCTCAAACAAGTCATTGACAGAAGGGCTGGGGAGCTTGTAGTTGCTTACGCAGCCTGTAATCATCGTCAGAACAAATATTCTGAAAATATACATATGAAGATATGGCTTCTGTATCATTTTTTGGATAATCGGGAATATCCTTATATTATATAAATAATTATGTTTTTATTTCATTTCTGAAAAGAGCGACAGTTCCCAAT
>PEAL01000012.1 GCA_002753725.1 Deltaproteobacteria bacterium | reverse complement strand
GTGATTTGGTGTAAAAAAAGCGTCAAAATAAAGACCAGAAATATTTTTTTCTGAGCCCTAAGTAAACATAATTATTTTATTTATCTTTAATAACTGTCATTAACAAATAAAAAAGAAATTGTCCATTATATATTCTTAAAAGATATGAGAAAGAGGGTATTGGTTTGACATTTTTTATTTCAAAATCAGCGACTTAAAATCTATACCACGACGCTCCAACAGACTCCCTTCTGATAAGAAGAGATTGACAAGTGATTTACGATATCCAACAATTGCCTCAACCTCAGCAACATATGTTTCTAATGAGTCACGCTGCGCCTGAGCAACTAATAGTGCAGTGCTGGAACCTACATCAAATCGTTCTTTTTCCGCCTTTAGTGTCTTTTCTTGAAGTAACCGGGTTGTATGTGATGCTGCAATTTGTAATCGAGCGCGTTCAACCTCGTTGGCAGCAAGACGAACATCGAATTCAACAAGCTGGCGTAAATTGTCAACCGCTTTTAATGCTTGTTGATGACTGGTTTGGGCGGCGATATTTTTAGCCTGTGCCGTTTGATTCGTTAGAAAATGATTAACGCGAAATCCAACAGTAAAATCATAGGTGTCGTGATCTAACGAACGATACGACTCAGAAAATGTTTCACCATAACCGGTTTTTCCCAGAGCGACAAATACATCCAGTTTGGGCAACAGGCCATTTCGGGTTTTTATTGTTTCTAAACGATGATGTTTTAATCTTAATCTTGCCTCATTTAAATCTGAACGGGATTGATATGCCAGTGACAGTCGGTCAGTCAGATCGCTAATGGGTTTAGCTTCTGTGCGGGGATTGCTAACAGGTTTTATCTGAATATCAAAAGAGGCTTCTTTTGATGGAGCGATCAGGCGCATCAGCTTCAATTGATTGGATTTAAGATTGCTGCGCGCATCAATCAGTGCCTGCTCTCGTCGCGCCACCTCAACTTGCGCGGCAGCGGATTCTATTTTTGGAAGCATGCCGACGAGAATGCGCTGTTTAATTTCATTCAACTGTTGACGAGCAACCTCAAGTGAATGTTCAAATATTGTAATTTTTTCCACCGCCAGTACGAAATCCCAATAGGCAATTTCAGTGTCAGCCAATAATGATTCAAGATACCCCCGAAGTTCAAAATGACTGGCCGCGATATCCAGTTTGGCTTGATGAACACTTACCAGGTTCACGGCGGGGCCAAAACCACGCAGTAAAGACTGAGTAATACTTAACCCCAGCCGTGTCGTCTGTTCTTTGGGGGCTTGATTGGATATACTTTTGTTTTGTTCAACACTTGCCGCAATGTCAGTGCCGGTTGGGAGTGCCTGTTGAATTCCTGCGGCAGCATCGAATGTTTGTTGATCAACCATCGACGGGTCATAATTTTCTGAGATTTCACTATATTTATTCTCAGAATACTTCAATTCAGCAAACCATTCAGGCGTAAAGATCCCGCGTTCAATTTTCTCAAATGTTCCGGTGATGATTGGGTTCATCTGGCGAATATGAACGTTACTATTATACTTAAGTACGAATAGTGCAGCTTGTTCGACAGACAGATCAAGCTGACCTTTCACTGGAAACTCAGGAACGTTGGATTCAATAGCCTGGGGCTGAAATTCATTGAGGTGATTCGATCGATCTGTTGCTATTTGATTGATTGTCAATGTGTCATTTTCCAAAAATTGCCGATGATCTTTGGGTAAACAGCCATTGAATAGTATCAATAGCTGACAATATAAAACACATAAAATATATTTGTTAAAGGTCATAGAATGCATTTTCTATACTCCTGTCGTGTTCGTTTGTTCAGGAATTTTTAAAAGATATTTACCCCGACGTGTCCCAAATCGTCAAACGAGTACCGCTGTTCTTCCTTGTTATATTTTTTTTGGGGATTCTGGATGAATCAATGTATAGACAACCGGTATCATAATTAATGTGATGAGAGTTGAGGCACTCAGCCCACCAATAACTGCAAGGGCTAATGGCGCTTGCGCATCCGCCCCCTCACCAATACCGAAAGCCAGTGGCAGTAACGCCAGTATGGTTGTCAGGGTTGTCATCAAAATTGGCCGAAGCCGACGTCTGCCAGCTTCAACAACAGCCGTTGATGCCGCCATGCCTTGTTCCACTAATTGGCCCGCCTGGTCTACAAGAAGAATTGCGTTATTAACAACAATACCTCCCAACATAATACAACCAATATAGGATTGTAAATTAAGAGTTGTTTTGGTTAAGAATAGAATAAGCAGCACACCAATTGCTGCAAGGGGCACGGAGAGAATAACGACCAGGGGATCAATTAAGGATTCATATTGGCATGCCAAAACCATATAGACAAGAAGAATGGCAAGAATAAGAGAAATCACCAATTCCTGAAAAGCCTTTTGTTGTTCCTCGAATTTACCAGAAACAATGAGTTCATATCCCACTGGGCGAGCGATTTGATCCAATCGGTTTTGAATATCAACGGCCACAGACCCCATATCACGACCTGTAACATTGGCCTGGACAGAGACGAATCGTTGCTGATCTTTACGATCTATCAAAATAGGGCCTTTGCTGGATAATGCCATGACAATATTTCGCAGGGGCACTTGTTCGCCTGTATTGATCCTTAACGTTAGATCAAGGATTTCATCAAGGGATTTTTTTTCAGCATCTTTGAGTTGCATAAAAATGCGGTAAGAGTTTCCTTGTGATCTGAATTCACCCGCTTTTGATCCAGCCAGGGCGGATTCCAAAACACTTGCAATGTCACGAATACTCAAGCCCATATCAGCGGCTTTGTCTCGATTGACAATGATTTCCACTTGAGGAATACCTGCCAGGCTGCTGATTTCAACATCGGTAATACCATTGACATCATTGATGGATTCAGCAACTCTATTGGCCAGTATTTCCAGGGCTTGCAAATCAAACCCTCTAATTTCAATGGTCAAACCTTCCTCTCCGCCAAGAAGACGTTCCAGTAAGAATTGGCCCTGGGGAGCGCGTGTGCGAATTTTCATGCCCGGAATTTTATTGTCTAATTGGTTGCGCAAATCATCAGCAATGCGCACATTTGACCTTTTTCTTTGTTTTGCAGGGAGCAATGATAGGTTGATCTGGCTTTTAGAGATTGAATTGGTGTTTCCACCGGTTGAACTGACGCTCACCACTGAAGAAACAGCTTCTGGAACAGATTCGAAAACGATTTTTTCAATCTTTCGACTCTGCCGATCCACAATATCCAGCCGGGTACCCACTTCCATCTCGCCCGTAATCCGCACTTCTCCCTCATCACTGGGAGGCATAAATTCTGTGCCTATAAATGGCAATAACAATAGACTCGCGCCAAGGCATGATGCCGATACAACAACTGTAAGCCATCTTTTTTTTAGCACCCCGCGCAGTATGTTGAGATAGAATGTATTTAATCCATTAAAAAGCGTTTCAGCCATTGCTGACAATCTAGAACGCCATAAATGATTTTCTTTATCGGTCTGTATTTTATATATTAAAATTTTAGAACATAGCATGGGAACCAGACTGAGAGCCACCATTAAGGAACAGACGAGAGAGAAAATAATCACATACGCTAACTCTTTAAAAAGAACGCCAGCAACGCCTCGGACAAAAACCAGGGGCAGAAATATCACGAGTGTAGTGATCGTACTTGCCATAATAGCTGTACCCACTTCTACCGTTCCTTCCACTGACGCATCAGCATATGCTTCATTCTTTTCAGTGTGCCGTCGAATAATGTTTTCAAGAACAACAATTGAATTATCGACCATCATGCCCACCCCGAGGGCTAAACCGCCCAGTGTCATAAGATTTAACGTGAATCCCCCAAAATAAACCAGGGCAAAAGTTGCAATGACAGAAATGGGTATGGCCAATGAAATGATGAATGTGCTACGAAGGTTCCGTAAAAAAAAGAGCAAGACCAGAATTGCCAGCCCGCCCCCATAGATAACGGACTGGACAACATTGGCAATGGAACGTTCAATAAAGTTACCCTGGTTTACAACCGGGACGATATGAATTTGCGGAAAGGCTTTGTTTGCAGAATTAATTTCAGCAAGCACACGCTTTGACACTTCTACAGTGTTGGCATCCGCTTGTTTTCGAATGGCAACTCGTATTCCCCGCTCACCATTCACCCGAACGATTCGATTGGGTTTTTCATAGGTATCTTTGACTGCTGCGATTTGTCCAAGTGTCACCGCTGCACCATTTCGGACAAAAATAACTGTATTACGAATTTGATCCATATTTAAAAATTCAGAAGGCGCTCGAAGGGTGACCTCAAAACGACCCTGTTCAATTTTTCCGGTTGGCAGATCGAGATTGGCATCACGTAAGGCTTGAAGCAGGTCGTCCATGGAAAGCCCCAGGGCATTAATTCGATCAACATCCAGTTCAATACGAACCTCACGATTAAACCCACCCCATACATCCACTTGAGCGACACCGGGTATTCGTGCAAATCGATATCGAATTTGATTTTCAATTAATTCAGTTAGTTCTACAGGATCGAGCTTGCTTGATATCCCTAACAGGACAACAGGATAACTGTTAATATCAAATTTTCGAACCCTTGGCCGGACAATATCATCAGGCAGTTCATTGATTTCATCTTCAATCTTAGATAACACATCCAAAGCAGCTGTATCAATATCTGTGCCCCATCCGAAAGTTACTCTGATACGACTGTTTCCCTCAGATGATTGGGATGACATTTCTTCGACACCTGGCACTGTTGCAATGATTTCTTCAAGAATCTGAGTAACCAGTCGTTCCATGACTTCGGGGCTGGCACCTTCGTATTGTGTTCTCACGGTGAGTGTGGGCAATTCAATATTGGGCAAAAGGTCAATTCGAAGTCGATCCAGAGAGACGCTTCCGATAATCACGATAATCAAGGTCACCATGCTCGTGAAGATCGGTTTTTTTACACTGAACCTGGGTAAATTCATGACTTGTTTTCTCCATCTGCGATAGGTGCTGTCCGGTTTTCATCAGGAATCGTAATCAAGGATCCATCATCGACTAATTGATGGCCTAATGTAATGACACGTCCTGAAAGCCCTTCACCCATGACTTGAACCCGCTCACCTTCTTGAATACCCACTTTTACAGTACGCCAGGTAACTGTTTTATTGTTTTCATTAACCACAAAGATGCCAATGTGATCAGCACGCTTGGTGAGCGCTTGTTCTGGAACAATGACAGCGTCCTGGATTTTTTCGAATTCTACAGTAACCCGAGCGAACATACCAGGTTTTAATCGGTGCAAAGGATTGGCTATCGTTAGTTCAACCCGTGCCTGTCGGGTGGCATTGCGAAACACGGGAGAGATTCGAATGACGTGACCTTCAAAGATCTCCTCTGGATAAGCATCTGTGGTTAATTGTACGATTTGAGCCGGTTTTATGCGGGCATAGTCTTTTTCAGTGATAAAAATCACACCAATAATCGGATTCAGTTCAACAATACGAAATAAAGGCGTATTGCCTGAAACCATATGACCTTCATCAACAAATCGTTCTGCCACAATGCGTTGATCATCTCCTCCGCTCCAATCCACCTTTATTTTTGTATAACCAAGTCGAATATTGGCCATTTCAAGCAATGCTTCAGCCCTTGTCATTTGAGCTTTCGCAACCTCAAATTTAGCTTGAATGGTGGATTGATTTGCTTTGGTTTCATCAAGTTTTGAATCAGACGTAATACCCCGTTGGCGCAACGCTTTAACACGGTCAAAGTCTCTGTTTGCAATTTCAAGTGCACTCACCGATTCAGCAAGATTTGCTTTTGCCACAGCAATATCTGCCTTTGCCTGGGCAACCGCTTGAACGTATTCCTCGTTATCTAATTCTGCAACCAATTGGCCGCGTTGAACAGTATCAGCGAGTTCAACAGTGAGTTGTTTAATTCGACCATCGACTTTAGGAGCGACGACAAAATCCGCCTGTGCTTCAATGGTTCCACTGAATGTGCGACTCAAGGTAATGGGGCCATGCCTGATGGCGGTCACTTCAACAGGCACAGCTTTTTGAGATTTATCTTTGATGGTCTGGGAGACCTGTTGGTGGATCATTGTTTGATGAGCAAGAATAACGCCTCCGAAAATCAGCAGTAGCCATAGAATTAATTTTATTCCTTTTATGTTCATGATAAAAATCCTTATATTGATTGTTGAAAATATATCAAACTCTTGCTTTTCTCAACTTCAGCCTTAATTGGCTCACCTGCTTGTATATCATACTTTTAAATAAACAACAGTTATGATCATGGGGTGAAAAGGAGTTTTTTGGACGGATCATTGACTTTAGGAAAGGAGTTCTTGCATAAAAAAAACCTCCCCGATTTCTCAAGGAGGTTTAATTTGAGCGTCCCCAAGGGGATTTGAACCCCTGTTGCCGGCGTGAAAGGCCGGTGTCCTGGACCAGGCTAGACGATGGGGACTAAAAAAAAATGGGTCGTGCGTGACTCGAACACGCGACTCTCTGCTTAAAAGGCAGATACTCTACCGACTGAGTTAACGACCCATGTTGAAAAAAACCTTTTTTAAATTATTTTTTTATTGCTGTCAATAAAAAAATAATTATGCAGCCAATTTTTTTTGTCCGCGAGGAATTTTTTCAATTTTTCCAGATCGAATGCATCGTGTGCAGACCGTAATTTTTTGAACCTCACCTTGATGAAGTACACGCACGCGCTGCAAGTTTGGATTAAATCTTCGTTTATTCACATTGTGAGCATGGCTGACATGGTTACCAACCATTGGTGTTTTTCCACATATTTTACATATTTTAGACATTCGTGTTTATCTCCTTATCGTTCTTTGTCCGGTGTTAGCCATTGCCAACCGGCATTTTGTGATGTATTCAATCGCTTTCTGATGCATACCAACATCAGGATAACGGGTAACAATAATTTCAAACCGATTTAGCGCAGCTTTATAATGCTCTGCCTTGTAGTAGGTACTCCCTACATAATATTCGTTTTTAACAAGGCTTTGATAGCAAGTCATTATATTATTTTTGGCGTCAATGGCATATTGACTTTGCGGATATTCATGGCGAATCCTGTCAAAATATCGAACGGCCTGAATAGCCGGTGTTTGATCCCTGTCAATGGCATCCATTTGATAAAGAAAACACGTCCCTATTTGATTTAACACGTAAGGTGCTTTTTCATGGGTGGGATGCATCCGTTCAAATTCTTCATACGCAAAAATTGCATCATGATACTCACCTGTCTGAAAGTAAGCATCTCCAATATTCAATTCTGCTTTTGTCTTGTGGACACTAAATGGATACCAGTCAATCAGGTTTTCAAAAGATTCAATAGCCGTTCTGAATTTACCGGCTTTATAAAAAGCTTCACCTTCTGTGAGCAGTTCAATGGCGCTTTTTTCTCTTTTATGAGGACCGGATGCACAGCTCATCGTAAATAATGTAATGCTAAGGGTAAGGGTAAAAAATATCCATATCCTATTATAATTATATCGTTGATGTCTGCGCATGGTGTCACCTATCATTTGAGTGCGTTGATCGATTCTTCAATTTTTGATTTTGGAACCATTCCAGTAATGCGGTTAATCGCTTCACCCTTTTTGAAGAATATCAACGTTGGAATCGCCTGTATCCCATATTTCGTGGGTGTCGTTGGATTGTCGTCAACATTACATTTCGCAAAAACAACATCCGCACTCATTTCTTTTGCAAGTTCTTCCAGTACAGGACCAATTGCTTTGCAGGGACCACACCATGACGCCCAAAAATCAACGACGACAGGTTTTTCAGACTGGATGACTTTTTCGTCAAAATTTTGATCATTGACATCTATTATTCCTTCTGCCATATTTTTATCCTTTCTGTATGGAAGTGAGCTCAAGCTCACCTTTTTTTAATTTGTCGTTCTAATCCACACGTTCTCTAAACGTTTGCATAGATGATGAAGAATCATCTGAATTAGAAAACTTACGACTTACGAGTCGATAACATAAAAATTCATATTTATATGTTATACAGAAAAAAATGTCAATCATGTTTTTCCAATTGGTTCTTCTTGACAAAATTATTCAATTGTGATTTGGTGCCGGACACTTTTTATTTTTGGTTTCAAATGGAGTAAAAATAATGAAACAAACATTTCAACCCAGTCGAATTAAACGTGCGCGAACGCATGGATTTCGAAAAAGAATGTCAACTAAGGCAGGTCGCAAAATTATTAACCGACGTCGAGCACGAGGAAGAAAGCGTTTAAGCGCCTGATACACGGTGAAATTATTTGCTTTTCCCAAGAATTTTCGTTTACGAAAACGCATAGAATTTGAGCAACTCAAAACAACAGGATTGCGAGTTCACAACTCCCTTTTCATTGTAACATATGCTCAACGTTTTAATACTGATGCGTCTCGTCTGGGGATTACCGTCACAAGAAAAATAGGAAACGCTGTTGCACGAAATCGGATTAAACGTTTGATTCGCGAATTTTTCCGAAAAAACAAACACAGATTGACACGTAGCTGTGATTTAAATATTATTGCAAAACAACGTATACGATATCATACGACCATCGAAAGGGTCGATGCCATTGAAGATATTTTTAATCTTCTGGCGTCTGCTCTGTCAAAAGGTTATTGATGTCCGGTATCATTAAATATATTTTATTGAAGACTATCCGTTTTTATCAATTTGCAATTTCCCCTTTTTTTCCATCAGTGTGTCGATTCTATCCAACCTGTTCGGCTTATGCCTGTCAGGCCATTTCT
The DNA here is from genome assembly GCA_002753725.1 of Deltaproteobacteria bacterium. Lineage (GTDB taxonomy): Bacteria > Desulfobacterota > Desulfobacteria > Desulfobacterales > Magnetomoraceae > Magnetomorum. The sequence continues at coordinate 27,481 of PEAL01000012.1, read as the reverse complement.
AAGTACGGCGCTTTTAAAGGATTGTATTTGAGCATTCATCGAATTCTTCGATGCCATCCATTTCATCCTGGCGGTTTTGACCCCATACCTTAAATGATTAACTCGAGCGTCGTAAGTGTTCTAACTTTAGGCGTAGATGACTCTTAACCCCTTTGAAATAAATAACAGCGTGAGTGTTATTTGTTTTTATTTCAAATATTTAAGAAACGTCTATGTTCAAGTATAGAGAATTTACAACGACCGAGACATTAACCCACTAACTGGAGAATTATGAATGGAACAGGTCCGTTTTCTCCTTGCAATTGCACTGTCTTTTCTTGTGCTTTTTGTATGGCAGAATTACTTTCTTGAAAAACCAGAATTACCGCCTTCGGACGTTGCAGAGAATCAAACAATACCGGATATGCTTCCCGAGAAAATGCCACCCCATTTAGAAGCAACAAAGCTTCCGGCTGGTCAACCCGCCGATCAAGAGCAATCTATTGAATCAACTATTCCGGCAAAACGTATTTTGGTTCAGACCCCTTTGTTTGATATCGAATTTTCTGAACGTGGCGCAGCGATTCAAAGGATCATGCTTGTCAATTACAAAGAAACCAATGATGCTGATTCTTTGTTAAAACAGATTGTTCATCTGGATGATAAACTGGGCACAGCCTTGATATCTTTTCAAAATCAGGTCATTCCAGATCTGGATAAAGTTGTTTTTCAGGCAGAGACGCAGCGATCCATAATAAAGGTATCAACCCTGGAAAAATTGCGATTTATTTATAACTCACCGCAAGGGATTAAAGTTGTCAAAACCTATCTTTTTGATCCAGCTTCTTATACCGTTGGATTAAATGTTTCTATCGATAACCCCACAACTTTTCCTGTTGGAGATCAATTGAATATTGTGTTACGTCGTAATGTCCCTGAAACACAAGGCTATATTTTTGAAGGACCTGCTATTTTATTAAATAACCATCTAAATGAAATTGATCAGGACGATATTGAAGACAAAAAGGTTTTTAGTGGAGCGATATCATGGGCAGCCCTTGAAGATCGATATTTTCTAACTGCGGTTTTGCCTCTTGACAATCAGGCAGACAACCGTCAGGCAAAAATTCACGTTGAAAATAGTGTTATGAATTTAGTACTGACGCAGTCATCCATGAATATTGCACCGGGAACGCAAAAAAATATTGCTTTTCATCTATTTTTGGGCCCGAAAAGTTTGGACATCCTGAACGGATTAGACAATAATTTGAATCAAGTTATCAATTTTGGATGGTTTGATTTGCTTGCCAGGCCCTGTTTATATTTAATGAATCTGATTTATAAGTTTATTCCAAATTATGGTATTGCTATTATATTATTGACCATATTGATAAAATTACTTTTTTGGCCACTGGGAAACAAAAGCTACAAATCCATGAATGAAATGCGTAAACTCCAGCCCATGATGAAAAAAATACAGGAAAAATATAAAGATGATCGGCAAAAGTTGAATCAGGAACTGATGGGGTTATATCGTACCTACAAGGTCAATCCATTGGGTGGCTGTCTTCCTATGGTGCTTCAAATACCTGTATTTATAGCTCTTTATCGGATGTTATACCAGGCTATTGAATTGCGTCATGCGCCGTTCTTTTTGTGGATCAATGATCTTTCAGCGCCTGACCGTTTGTTTCATTTCACCTTTTATGTTCCGTTTATGGAAGAGCCCTATGGTATTCCAGTGCTTACTATCATTATGGGTGCGACCATGTTAATCCAGCAAAAAATGTCTCCGCCTCCTGGTGATCCGAACCAGGCCAAAATGATGATGTTTCTTCCAATTGTCTTTACGTTCATTTTTATCAATTTTCCCGCAGGTTTGGTACTATATTGGCTGGTCAATAATGTGGCATCTATCTTGCAGCAATACTACATTAATAAGAAAAACGAGTAATACGGAGGTTAGTTGAATGACTTACTTGGAATTTGTCGGTAAAACCGCTGAAGATGCAGTACAGAAAGCATGTAAAGAGCTGAATACATCTAAAGAAAAATTAAAGTATGATGTTGTTTCATTTGGTTCAACGGGAATTTTTGGTTTGGTTGGAACCAAAAAAGCAAAAATTCGTGTTCATTCCCTTGATTCTTATCCCAAAAAATCTTATCGCGAAGAATCCCAACGGGAACAATCCCAACGGGAAGAATCCCAACGGGAAGAATCTCAACGGGAAGAATCTCAAAAAAATGAAAATCAAAAAAGTGTGAAGGAAGAACGTCCTCATTCAAAGAAAGAAGAGAGCCCAGAACCAGAAAAGGAAAAAAAATCTGATCTGGATGATTCTGACCCAAATGATCCACTTTTATCAGATGAGTATGTTCAGAAAGGGTTTGATGTTCTGAAAAAAATTGTTGAGGCCATTACTGATGACGCAGCAGTTTCTTGTTCAGTGCGTCAGGGACAAATTTTCTTTCATATTCAAGGTGGAAATTCAGCGGTTCTCATTGGAAAACATGGACAATCTCTTGAGGCCATGCAATTTCTCATTGATAAAATTATTAACAAAACACGGTTTAAACAAAAAGTTCGTGTGCGAATTGATATCGAAGGATATCTTCGGGTTCGCGAAGATAATTTAACCAAGTTGGCCCTTCGTTTGGGCGAAAAAGTTAAACGTTCTAAAAGACCTGAAACAGTCAGCCCAATGAACGCCCACGATCGACGAATTATCCATCTGGCTTTAAAAAATGACAGCACATTAAAAACACAAAGCATTGGTTCTGGCTATTATCGAAAGCTTGTCATTTTTCCTCATCGAAATCGATATTCATGAAAAGACACCGGCCAATGTGCCAAAAATAAATTTACCCACTAAAGTAAAGATAATAAAGGGGGCAAGTCTTCTCTTGGTTTGTCTCGCAGTGCAAAAAGAGTCAAGAGTAGATTTTGCCCCTTTACCCTTTACTTTATGACCTTTATTGACGACACCCTCATTGTTTGATATCCCATGACTGTTCAACACACGTATCAAATTTTAAACAAGCGTATGTTATTAAAGAGTGATAATCCAGAACTTGTTCACGCATTTCACATGGATTATCAATGGTTTGAGACAAATCATAAAAAAGATTATGATATTCATATCTGTCTGACAGAAATGCGCTTGCAGATCAATCACAAACAAGTGGATCTGTCAGATCATCCGACACCTGTGCATTATGCCTTTCAGGTGATTGTCTCTGAAATAATGAGCAGCCTGTTGGAAGATTTTTATTTAATTCATGCCGGTGTTGTTAAAAAAGAAGATACCATCCTTATCTTTTCTGGCCCTCCTGGAATCGGAAAAAGCACACTGGTCAAAGAATGTGTCAATAATGGATGGACTTTTTTTTCAGATGACTGCGCACCGCTTCATAAACGATCTGGCCTGATTTATCCTTTTCCTCGATCCATGTGGATCGTTGATTCATCCGATGCTCAAAAAACATCATCCGTGCGCTCCAAACATGCAATTCCTGTCCATCAATTCAATCAAAAGTTGGAAAGAAATCCAGAAAAACCTGAAATTATTATTTGTTTAACAGGCGAACACTCGGGCAATCATATGATTCATCTCAATCTCAGCTTGAAATCTTCAGAAAATCCATTGATTGATGGGCTGAGAAGAATCAACACGATTCACATTCAAAAAAGGCATCACCACCATGCAGAATACCGGATGTCCTATAACGCATCTGATGACATTTCCAAAACCATTCACCATCTCTGCACAAAACATAAACAGGATTTATGGCATATTTACCGCGTCAACCCATCACGATCATGTTTTGATCAGCAATCATCCATCACAAAAGTATCCCCCCATCAGGCAGCAGCGACCATCATCCCTGAAATGAAACTGTTTGATTCTTTTTTAAATCCAACAAAGAAAGAATCATCCATGACATCCTTGATTACGATCAGCAAGCATTTTGAGCATGCCCACTGTTATCATATGACAAACGGAACGTTAGCATCTGAATATCGTTGCATCATATCGACGTTAAGTTAAGGAATGCTCGAAAAATAAGTTCCCCATTTCATAAAAATGATCATAACATTATCGCAATAAAGATGTAAACAATCCTACAAACAAATATTAACAAACACTTGTACAAAAATTGCATTAGCATCATTAAAAAATTAAGATTGAATCACATCTCTTTATAATCTTGTAATAATTATAAAAAAAAATCAATCTACACTGAAAAGTTTTATTCTCATGCTAATGCATGGAATATTTTCTGCAAAAACGATCACTCCAAAATTTTATGAATCATCTTCAGTCTTCAGCCCTCAAATCGCTATTTTTTTTTATTTTCAACCATCTATCAAAGTAACCTTCTTCTGGAGGTCAAAATGAAAATCGATAAATTTTTCATATGCCTGGCTATTTTCACGTATATGTTGATATTTTCATCATCGGTTTCAGCATCCATGCCTGGAAATGCTGTTTCTTTTAATGGATCAACCGATTATGGTTATGTCAATAACTCAGCTGAGCTTAACGTGACCAATAATGGCAGCTGGGAATTCTGGATTAATCGCTCAGCAACTTCAGATGAGACGTTATTATCCAAAACAAGTGACTATTTAAACAATGGTTTTTATATCAGTCTATCGAGTGGTGTTGTTTATTTTGCGCAGGGAAATGGCGGCGCTATTATCACAACAATTGCATCAATCGCCTTACCTCTAAATGAATGGTGTCACGTTGCTATTGTTAAAAATGGCGCTTCCTGTACTATCTATCTCAATGGTGTCAATTCTACCGGTACCCAAGGATCACATGTCGCCATTGTCAGTAGCACTGCTGAACTGAGATTTGGTAAACATAATGATAATTCTCAACTACTGTTTGGCGAGATGGATGAAATCCGCATATGGACTGTCATTCGCAGCCCCAAACAAATCTTAGATAACATGAATATGCGTCTTGGCGGAAATGAGAATGGTCTTGTGGGATACTGGCAATTTGATGAAGCAATCGGAACGACTGTAAGAGACGCATCTGGCAACAATAATGAGTGTACATTGGCCAATGTAGGTATGCATGTTGAATCTGGCGCAAAAATATATAATCCTGAAGGGCCCGGCGGGGTTGGCGGCATTAATGGACTTTCAAAACTCTGCCTGTGGTTAAAAGCAAGTTCGTTTACAAGTGCTTCTGATGGCCTTCCTGTTTCAATATGGACTGATATTTCTGGATATAACCATCATTTTACACCAAACAGCACTCCGAATTTTGTCCAAAATGCGCAAAACAACCAGCCGGCCATCTTATTTGATGGAACGGATGATTATTTTGCAATTGCCAATTCTCAAGTATTAAACCCGACTTCTATGAGCGTTTTTGCAGTGGCGAATCCCACTGGTTTTGCAGAAGAAAATGATATTATTTCATTATGGGGAGATTATCCCTCATATGTTTTTGGGGTATATCAAAATAAATTATATGTCAATTTTGAGACTACCGGTGGATCATACTCTGTTCAAAATGGAACCAATTTATCTGGTTGGACACTCATGGATGCGACCTGGCTAAACAAAGCTTATCTTTTTGAAAATGGTGATTTTGTTGCTGAAAGTTCTGAATATGTTGGCGCATTAAGCCAAAATCTTACCGGTGAAATCAGAATCGGCGGCCTTCAATACACAACAGAATATTTCTGGGATGGCCATATTGCAGAAGTCATTATGTTCTCTCAATCTGTTACCGATTCTGAACAAGTGATTTTACAAAACTATCTGTCAGCAAAATATGCAATTCCAATAACACCAACTGTTATTGATAAGTTTGCATCTTCAACCTATACGCAAGACCTTGCCGGTATTGGTATGGAAACCACATTCATCAAAAATACCGCCTTTTCAGCAGGTCTCTTGCTGATGGATAATGGATTTTTAAATGATGCTGGCGATTATGTCATGGCAGGACACAATAGCCCCGGCAACTCAATTGCTTATGATGCTTTGCCAGCAAATATTCAAATGCGATGGGAACGTATTTGGAATATTGAACGAACAGAGGGAGGGGCAGGTTCACCAAACAATATTCTTATTGCCTTTGATTTCGAAAAATCGGGTTTTGAATTTATAGCCGGTGATCCTCAGGATTACAGCCTTTTATTTCGTCCTGGAACCACCGGTAATTTTACGATAAAACCCACTGTATCAACCAGAAAAAGAGAAAATACGATCATATTTGAGATAGCCTCCAATCAACTCGCTACCGGTTATTATTCTATCGGTGGTCAAGTACCGCCCGACACCAATGGGCCTGGCGGTGTTGGTTCAACCGATGGAACTTCAGCTTTATCGCTCTGGTTAAAAGCTGACACCATTACAACACTCAGTCATGGAGAAGCCCTTACACAATGGGCGGATACATCCGGTAATAATCATATCTTTTCTGCTATCAATACAACCACTTTTCAGGAAAACATTCAAAATGGTCATCCTGCGATCTATTTTGATGGCACTGATGGTTATCTAAAAATGCCGAACAGGCAAAGTTTAAATCCCGAAGAAATGTCTGTCTTTGCTGTGGTAGATTACGATGGCTCATCCACCGAACATGAGATTATCTCCTTATGGAATCTCAATAATGATTTAATGGCCTCATATGCCATTGGTGTGATCAATGATCAGGGCTATGCGACATTTGTCAGTGAAGGCGGTATGACATCGGTTCAAAATACAACCCATATTGGCACTGACTGGACAATGATTGATGTTTCATGGAGCAGATTAACCGGTGAAACATATGCTGAAAATGGTGAAATCATCGGTCAAAATAACCTTTTTACAGGGCCTTTGAAAAGAAACCAGAGTGATGAAATCCGCATTGGTGCAGTTAATTATGCATCACCTTATGTGTGGAAAGGTCATATTTCTGAAATTATTATGTATACAGTGCCTTTGAATAATGCTCAAAAAACAATTGTCCAAAACTATCTGTCTGCAAAATATACCATTGCACTGACCCCCACAAGTCTTGATAAATATACATCAACGACCTTTGATAAAGATGTTATCGGTGTTGGCCGAGAAGATGATGGGAAAAAAGCGATTTCATCAGCTTCTGGCTTAGTTTTAATGGATAGACTTAACTTCTTAAACGATCCCGGCGACTATGTCATGGCCGGCCATGCACAGTCTGAAAATACCTATTCCTGGACGAACCTTTCTGGAAGTATTGAACGCCGATGGTCCAGAACCTGGTATATTGATAAAACAGAAGCCAGTAACCCGCCGACCGATACATTAACCATTGGTTTTGATTTCAGTGATTCCGGCATAAATTCGGCTGCTACAAATCCACAAGATTATACGCTTTTATACCGCTCAAATACTAATGACAATTTTTCTGCCTTTCAAGGAATTAATGTTTCAAAAGTGGGTGATCAGATATTATTTCAGGTATCCAATACTGACTTGCAAGATGGGTATTACACCATTGGTTATAAAAAGGGAGCGCCTTTCATTGGAGATATTATCACACAATCAACGCCTGCGGGTTCATCGCTTTCAATTCCTGTGAACATCAGTGATGTAGATAACGCGCCATGCAGTTTAAATTTGACCCTAACGTCATCCAACGAAACACTCGTACCCATACAAAATATCAGCTATACATGCAGTGCTGGTAGTTATATGATTAGTATTACGCCAGCGTCAACGCAAAGTGGATACGCAACAATTACCATTACAGTTGAGGATTCTGAGGGGTTAACCAGTTCTTCTCATTTTCTGGTTGTTTTTTCTCCCCCGAGCGCGGGCAATGCCTTAGATTTTGATGGCGTTGATGATTATGTTGTCACGATGGAAAACTATACTTGGCCCAATACTTTTTCTATCATGGCCTGGATATATATGGAGTCATATCCAACTGTTGCATCAATTATTTCTGCCGGTCAGGTTGCTGGAGAAAGTAATTGCGTGGCAGAATTCAGAGTAGAAAATCAAAAACTTCAATATGGTCAGAGTACTGGAACCTTTCAAAAAGTCAGTTCAAATGAAACAATTAAACTGAATAAGTGGTATCACGTTGCTGTTGTTAAAAATGAAATGAATGTCGGTCTTTATATCAATGGCAAACCAGATAATACAATTTCATTAGGATATATTGATAGTAATGTGAATGTCGCTATAGGGATCATATTAACAAATGGCATGCCATACGCCAGTAACTATTATTTTGATGGCCGCATCGATGAATTGTCTTTCTGGCGTATTCCACTGACACTTCAAGATATACGTGATCATATGTGTAAACGCGTCAGCAATTTCAGCAATCTGATTGCATATTATCGTTTTGATCATGATTCAGGAACTTCGCTTTTAGACCTTTCAGGAAATGGAAAGCATGGCACACTTTCAAATATGACCAATGAGGATTGGATATTATCAGGCGCAGCCATTGGTGATGTCAGCATTTATGATTATACCGGTTCAGTATTTTCAGATTTTGTTGTCCATTTAGCATCATCAAATGGTGATCAATTTACTGCAATCGGTGATGGCGGCACATACACTGGTCTTCAACTTTTCCTGGTCAATGAATCCCCAAATATCACAACACCACCATCGGGCTGGACAGCCATCGATACTGATCATTATTGGGGTGTATTTCCTGTAGGCAGTTCATCAAGCTTTAATATCAACTATCATTATAGTGGAAATTCTTTTATTGATAATGAAAACAGACTCCAAATGGCAGAAAGAGAAGACAACTCAATCAATACATGGTCATCAGCCCATGCGACTTTAAATACAACTGCTCATTCATTAAACTTTAGCAGCTATAGCAGAGTTGAATTGATTCTGGGAAGTACCTCGATTGACATCTCAACCATTTCCAGTCAATCAATCGCTGAAAATACCACCCTCACATCCATTGCATTCAGCATCACAGATACCGGTTCAGCACCTTGCAGTTTGACCATCATTGTTGATTCGTCCAATACAGTGCTGGTACCAACTGAAAATATCAGCTATATCTGTAATTCAGGGAATTATACCATTACTGCAATCCCTGCAACCGGTCAAAGTGGATTATCAAGCATCACTGTGACAGCCATTGCGCCGGATGGATTGTCATCGTCAACATCGTTTGATCTGACTGTATTTGATTTGCCTGACATATCATCAATTGAAAATCAGGAAACAGTGATGAATTCATCTATCAGCATCGCATTCCAGATAACTGGTACCGAAAGCTTAAATTTATTACTTTCAGCAACATCATCTAATTTAACCTTGCTCGCCAATGAAAATATCAGTTTTTCATCTTCAAATATAATCACTGATGCCATCAGTTATACACTCACATCAACACCAGGGGTACCAGAAACCATCACCATAACATTCGTTCCTTCAATGAATGCAACAGGAAATTCAAGCATTACCATTCAGGTGAATGATAATGGCAATATTGTTGAAAAAACATTTGAGCTGAGTGTGCTTCCACTATTTACTACAGATGACAACATTTCCATATCAGGTGTTTTCCGAAGTGCAGTTGCATTTGGAGACATTGATAATGATGGCGATTTGGATCTGGTACTCACTGGAGATATTGCAAATTATAATAAAATTTCTAAAGTATATCGAAATATTGATGGAGATTTTATTGAAGATACCGGTATCAGCCTGACCCCGGTAATGTTTGGTGCAGTTGCATTTGGCGACATTGATAATGATGGCGATCTGGATATCTTGCTCACTGGATATACAGGAATCGCAGCAATTGCTAAAATATATCAAAATAATGGTGGCAGCTTTATTGAAGATACAAGCATTGACCTTGCCGGTGTTCAGAACAGTGCAGCAGCATTTGGCGATTATGACAATGATGGCGATTTAGACATTCTGATTTGCGGACAGGATAACAATAATAATAACATTTCCAAAGTGTATCAAAACAATAATGGCAGTTTTGATGAAGATACTGGCATTACGCTGGCGGGTGTTGGGAATTATCCCTCAGCAGTATTCGGCGATTATGACAATGATGGTGATCTGGATATCCTTCTGACCGGACAAGATAGTGATTATGTCAGACAAAGTAAATTATACAAGAATACAAATGGTTACTATACAGAAGATACCGCCAGTTCACTTACCGGAGTAGACAATTCATCAGCAGCATTTGGCGACTATGACAATGATGGTGATCTGGATATTTTACTCGCAGGCAATACCGGAAGTACTCGTATTGCAGTAATATATGAAAATACCGGCGGCGTGTTCAGTGTCAATAATAACATTACGCTTCCGGCTGTCGATACTGGAACAGCCGCTTTTGGCGATTATGACAATGATGGTGATCTCGACATTTTAATCACTGGATACACGGGTGTTGCAAAAATTGCAAACATCTACGAAAATACAGGCGGCAATTTTATATTAAATACTGATATCACGTTCGAAAACTGTTTTACCGGCCAGTCCTTATTTGGCGACTACGACAATGATGGCGACCTTGATATCCTGCTCACCGGCGCGGATGACAGTAATACCAAAATAGCTAAAATTTATCGAAACAATACCTGCACATCCAACACACCGCCTTCTGAACCAACAGGTTTGAACGCAGTTGTACAGGGAGAAAACGTTCTTTTATCCTGGTCTGCTGCCAGTGATGCAGAAACAATAACGTCAACTGGTTTGAGTTACAACCTGAGTATTGGATCAAGCCCGGGCAGCAGTGATATTTTAGCACCTATGGCACTGCCATTAAGCAATGGTTATCGTCAAATCGCTGAAAGGGGCACAATTCAACAGTTAACCGCAACTGTAACCATTGATACTCCTGGTACCTATTACTGGCGTGTACAGGCAATCGATACCGCATTGAGTGGCTCGCCATTTTCCAGTGAATACAGTTTTACTGTAACAGATATTGCCCCAACTCCTGGAAACAATGGAGCGATCACTTACGCGCCTTTATCTTTAGACAATAGTAATATCCTTTATTGGGAAACCGCTTCAGATGCTGTCACACTTTCAAGTTCACTGGAATACAGGCTGTATACATCAACAAACAACTTTGGTAATAATATCGAGGCATGGGAAACAAACGCCACAGCCATATCCAACTGGACAGCCAATACAACAACCGCTACGATTGCAAGTCTTAATGAAAAAAGTAATTACTATATTATTGTTATTGTACGAGATCCCACGGGCAATAAATCAGCGTATCAGGCATTATCAATCGAAGCCTTTTCAGACATGACAGTTTTATTTCCAGAAATGTTTAATTTTCCACATATGTATACAATAGAATTTTTCGATTTTGACAATGACGCTGATCTGGATATTCTCGTTACCGGATACGACAATTCAACAAAAGTCGCCAGAATTTATCAAAATAGTGATGGTGAGTTTAGTGAATACACAGGCATTACACTTGCGGGTGTTTCCAGCAGTTCAACAGCCATTGGCGATTATGACACTGATGGTGATTTGGATATTTTAATCACTGGAGTAGATAATGACAGTAATACCATTTCAAAACTATATGAAAACACAGGCGGCAATTTCAGTGAATACACTGAAATCAACCTGACTGACGTTTCAAGTGGAGCAGTCGCTTTTGCAGATTATGACACTGATGGTGATCTGGATATTTTACTCACTGGATTTGGCGGCGGAAACCTGGCCAAAATTTATCAAAATACCAGTGGTCATTTTGCTGAATATACCACTATAACGCTAACTGGCGTTTCTTCCTGTTCAGTAAAATTTGGAGACATCGATAATGATGGCGATCTGGACTTGATCCTTGCAGGTGATTCAGGTACTGGAAAGATTGCGAAAGTATATGAAAATTCAGGGAATAATTTTATTGAAAACGCTGAAATAACGCTTGAAGGTTTTAGAAATGGAAGTCTTGACCTGGGAGATTATGACAATGATGGTGATTTAGATCTCCTGTTGACCGGATGGGATACTAGCTATGCAAGCATTGCAAAACTATATCAAAATACAACTGGTAACTTTAACGAACAGACAGGAGTAAATTTATCAGGCGTTGATCATGGTTTGGGGCTCTTTGGCGACTACGATAATGATGGTGATCTGGATATTTTCATTTCAGGACACTCTTCTTTCGGTAATATCTTGAAAATATATCGAAATACCAATGGAAATTTTATTCAAGAAGCCGCTGCTACTCATCTCATGGGTATATCGAACAGCGCATTGGCCCTCGGCGACTATGACAATGATGGCGACCTTGATATTGTATTTTCCGGAGAAATCGATGGTGGTAATACAACAAAATTCTACCGAAACAATTTAATCGGGAATACACCCCCATCTATTCCAACAGCCTTAAATGCAGAAGTTTCTGGTCAAAATGTTCGCTTATCCTGGTCAGCCGCAAGCGATTCAGAAACCATTACTTCAGCAGGTCTGAATTACAATGTATATATTGGCAGCACACCGCAGGGAATGGATATTCTTTCACCAATGGCCTTACCGCTCAGCAATGGGTATCGCATGATTTCGGCACGAGGGACTATTCAAACACTCACAGCGACAGTTAAAAATCTGAATGATGGCACCTATTATTGGGGTGTTCAGGCCATCGATACTGTATTTGCCGGGTCAGAATTTTCAACTGAAGGCACTTTTACCATTGGTATGCCAGAAATATCAGCTATTTCAAGTCAGTCAACTGCGGCAAATACCACTCTCACATCCATTGCATTCAGTATTACAGATACCGGTTCTGCACCATGCAGCTTGACACTGACCTTATCATCCTCAAATGAAACACTCATTCCAAATCAAAATATCAGCTACACATGCAATAACAATCAGTATACTCTAACCATCGCACCAGCAAGCAATCAATCTGGCAGTTCCACGATCACTATTGTTGTTCTGGATGCTGATGGATTAACAGTATCAACATCTTTTGATGTAACCGTCAACAGTGCGCCAACAATAACATCTATAAGCGATGTTGCTCTTTCTCAATTTCTTGAAGATTTTTCATCAACCAGCAATGCCGATCTAAACGCTACAACCGCAAATTGGTCAATATCTGATGGATTATTGAAACTTTCTGCAAAACAAAACCGTTATCATGCCTTTTCAGAAAATACTGTTGGCGCAGATATAACATCCTATACAGACCCCACAAGCGCTTTAATCATCGGCGATATGGATGGCGATGGCGATATGGATCTCATTACCGGCAGTGCAGGTCATCCCCTTCGGCTGTATTTGAACAATGGCACGGCCGCACCCTATTCTGGCGTGACCGGTCAAAATATTACTTCTGATAACTTTTTAGCCAGCGATCTGGCCCTGGCTGATCTTAATTATGATGGTCATTTAGATGTCATTTCCGGAAATTATGGCGTCAAAAACAGAATTTATCTGAACAATGGCACGAGCAATCCTTTTGATGGCATTACTGGATCAAATGTCACTGATTATACCAGCAATACCGAAGCTATTATTCTTATAGATATTAACAATGATGACAACCTGGATATCATCGAAGGTAACGAAGGTCAGGTAAATTATGTGTATATCAATAATGGCACGGCTGATCCTTTTAATGGGGTGACGCCTTTAACCATTACCAGTGACATCGATCTTACGCAGGATATTGCTGTTGGCGATGTCAATAATGATGGTTTTAGAGATGTGGTGGTTGCCAATGAATCAGATGTCAATAAGCTTTATTTGAACAATGGCACTGATGATCCTTTTAATGGAGTTTCTGCCATCAATATTACAAACGATAGTTATGACACTGAAGCCATTGCCTTAAAAGACATGAATGGTGATGGTTATTTAGATGTTGTTTGCGGAAATACCAATCAGGTCAATACATTGTATATTCACAATCAGACTGCTGATCCATTTAATGGCGTAAGCGCTATGACCATTACATCAGATACCAACTCGACAAAAGCAATTGCTGTCTATGACATTAATAATGATGGTCATTTTGATTTAATTGAAGGCAATTCACTTCAGACAAATTATCTGTATCTGAACAATGGCACCTCAGAACCCTTCAGCAATATTACCCGAACCGCAATTTCTAACGATACCCATGATACCCGCGAACTGGCCATTGCCGATATGGACAATGATGGTGATATTGACATTGTTGCAGGCAACAATAATTTTCCATCAGGCGGTGAAATCAACCGCCTGTATTTGAATCAGTCTACATCAAATCCATTCGAAGGCATAACAGGCACAGAAATTACCGATACTCAAAGCACATTTACTGGTCTTGTTGTGGCGGATATAAATGGTGACTCGTATCTTGATATTATCGCTTCAAACAGTATTGCGCCCAATGTCATTTATATTCATAATGGAACGTCTGATCCATTCAATGGCGTGACAGGTACCTATATTACTGCGGATAGTTATACCAGCACTGTTATTGCGGTTTCAGATATTGATGGCGATGGATATTTTGATGTAATTGTCGGCAATAAAGCTCAACCCAATCGTTATTATTTAAACAATGGCACGGCTGATCCTTTTTATGGCATAACAGGCGTGAATATCAGCGATGAAACCTATGATACGCGAGTGATTGCAGTTGCCGATGTGAATGGTGACGGCCTTCCTGATGTGATCAGTGGTAATTACAATGAATACAACCGGATCAGTTTTAACACTGGCACATCAACGCCTTATGAATCTGCAACAAGGGTTTCATTGACACATCATCAGGAGGCAACCCGCACACTCGTCATTGAAGATATTGATCTGGATGGTGATATGGATATTATTGTGGGGAATTATGGCCAGGAGAATCGAATTCATTTGAACAATGGCACCGATGATCCTTTTTATGGTGAATCAAGCCTGCTCATTACCACAGATACCGATCAAACAACAGTCATAGCAGTTGGCGATATGGATAATGATGGCGATATGGATGTGATTGTTGGAAATGACAATCAGGTCAATAAATTATATCTCAATAATGGTCGGCCTGATCCCTTTAATGGCGTTTCTGGCCAGGAAATAGGCGCGACAGGCTTTAACACCATTTCTTTAAAACTGGTGGATATCGATGGCGATGGCGATCTGGATGTTTTGGAAGGAAATGCATCACAAGCCAATAAAATCTATTTAAACAATGGCACATCATCACCTTTTTCAGGTGTAATCGGATTGAATATCCAGGAAACCGCAGATAATACTGTTGCTCTGGATACAGGCGATTTGAATAACGATGGCACCCCCGACCTTGTGGTTTTCAATGAAAACGAACTGAATCATTATTTTTTGACTGCGGATGTAAATACAAGCATTACCGCTACAGCTTATGATACAGTCAAAAATTTTGCGCATTCCATCAAAGTCTGTGGTATCGGAAGGGATCGCGCAGCAATAACAATAGAACCCGCATTACCCGATCATACAGACATTGAATTATATTTTAGCTCTGACGACACAAAATATTATCGCGTTCAACAAAATAGAATCTATAATTTTCCTGACATAGCCGTTGGCGATATGTCAGAAGGATTGTATTGGTCTGCCAGACTCAACACGTTATCACCTGCCATAACACCTGAGATTGATTACCTTTTAATAACATGGACAACACTGAATATTAATTTTGATATCAGTGATGATCTGGGCGGATTGATCTCTATTAATTGCGAGTCATCCAATCAAAGTGTTTTAAGCAATGAGGGCATTAATCTTGCCGGAACATTTTCCAATGCCATGAATCTAACACTTACAGCTAACGAAACAAAACCATTGAGCCTGACACTTATTGGGAACCCCGGTCAAACAGGCACATCCACAGTCACCATCACAGTAACTGATCCGCTGGGACTGACCCGTTCAAGCAGTTTTGTGGCAACGTTGAATGATAAACCGATGTTCAGCAACATTCCGGATATCGTCATTGATGAAAACTCAGGGCAATCCAAAATACCATTTGAAATTACCAATAATTTAGGCACAGTGACATCAGTTATGGCAACATCAAGTGATCAGACTTTAATTCCAAATGGCAATCTGAGTATTGATTCCAATGGTAATCAATATACCTTGAATATTCAGGCGAATTCAGATCAATATGGCACTGCGACCATTACAATCTTTGCCGCTGATGATTTAAGTGAAAATTATTATCAAACCATAGATGTTACTGTAAATCCTGTAAATATCCCTCCGGAATCATCACTGATTGCCAATGTGAATGAAGATGAAGATACCATCATTTCCATTCCCTTTGTAATTACTGATACGGATGGCGGCATGCTGGTTGTATCGTCATCTGCGAATAATCTGACGTTGTTCAATCCATATAATGTGCTGATTTCTGATTCAAATTCAGACAAAAATCCATTAATCGTGACAACCTCAGCCGGAGATGCTGTGTCATTGACAGTATTATTGACACCGGAATCCGATCAGTTTGGGATATCAACCATCAGTCTGACAGTAACCGATTCAGAGGGCTTAACCCATGTACAAAATTTTAGTGTTACGATAAATTCCGTTGAGGATGCCCCGGTAATTGGCTTGTATCCCACTATTGATGCTGGAGATAGACACTCCATTGCCTTGAATGCTGATGGCACTGTCTGGACGTGGGGAAATAATAATCATGGTCAATTGGGAGATGGAACGATTATTACTCGTTCTACACCGGTTAAAGTAAAAAATCTTTCAGATGTTATTGATGTTTCTGCTGGCGAATCGTTCAGTGTGGCACTCAAAAACGATGGTTCGGTGTGGGCATGGGGATGGAATTCATTTGGTATGATCGGTAATGACACAACCGATGATACCTTACTTCCCGCTCAGGTTTTGGGAGAAAGCGGTGTGGGATATTTAACCAATGTGGTTTCAATTGCCTGTGGTAATCATTTTGTGCTGGCAGTAAAGGATGATGGATCAACCTGGTCATGGGGGTGTAATGGAAGTGGGAAATTAGGTGATAATTCATTTACGAACAGATATACGCCAGTTCGTGTGGTTGGTTCAGGTGGTGTGGGGTATTTATCGAATATAATCGATGTCGCTGCCGGTGATTCTCATAGTCTGGCTTTAGACGCTGATGGCAATGTATGGGCATGGGGAAGTAATTTATATGGTCAATTAGGTGATGGTAGCTATGGGGGAGTTGAACCAACGCCTGTTCAGGGAATCAATTTATCGCATGTAAAAGCCATTGCTGCGGGGAATTTACATTCTGTGGCACTAAAAACCAATGGATCGGTTTGGACATGGGGCGATGGCACAGATGGACAATTGGGTGATAATGGATGGTCATATCGATATAGACCCTATCATATAACGAGTTTGTCGCCAGTGGAATCCATTGCAGCAGGCGGCGATACCACTGTTGTTTTAAAAGCAAATGGCACAGCATGGGGATTTGGTAAAAACTCAAGTGGTCAACTTGGTAATGGCAATACAACGGATCAACACACACCCATTCAGCTTTCCAATGCCGGCTACATTCGAGCTATTGCAGTGGGGGGCAGTCATGTTTTTATTGTAAAAAAAGAAGGTGAGGTCTGGGCCTGTGGACGTAATTTAGAAGGTCAATTGGGTGATGAGAGTCTTACAAATCAGGAGACAGCAGTTCAGGTGCATGGTTTGTATGATGTTGATTATCTGAATCTGTTTCGCGTAAATAGAGATGTTCATGTGGATGCCATCCGGTATTTAATCAATGATGCTGAGGGCGGGCCCATTACACTGGTGGGCGTATCATATAATCAATCAGTGATGCCTGAAAATGGCATGAATCTGGGGGCTGGAACGAATCCTTATAGTTTTACATCAACGCAACTCGTAAACTATATTAAACCCATCGATTTAACACCTGGTGCAGGCGTTACTGGACAGGCAACGATTGCTATTGGCGTTCAAGACGCAATCGGGCTGACCAATGTTAATGTTATTTTACTTTCTGTTAATGATATTCCATATATGTCTGTGATAGATAATATGACAATCGGTCAGAATGCAACCACTGGCGCCATTTCCTTTACTGTCTCTGATAGTGGTACGAGTGTTACTGATCTTGTTGTGACTGCTGAATCATCATATACATCATTGATACCTGATGCCAATATTGTAATCAGCGGAACAACAAGCAATAGAACATTTGCCATAACCCCTGTGAGTGATCAAACTGGCGCATCATATATTACATTGACTTTAAGTGATGGGAATGCGTCCTTTTCAAGATCCTTTACTTTAACAGTAAATGGATATCCATCAATTGGTTCAATACAAAATCAAAGCCTGATTGAAGATACTGCAAGTGGCCCCATTAACTTTACTGCAACAGATGGAGAAACTGATCCATGCTCATTAACACTGACGATTGTGTCATCTGATCCAACAGTCATTCCTGCATATAATATTACAAGCAGTTGTGATAGTGGCGACTATACCTTATCTATTTATCCAGCTTTAAATCAATATGGCACCTCTATAATATCTGTAACAGTCACAGATTCAAATGGATTCAGTGATTCAGTATCATTTGATTTAACAATAACAGCAGTAGAAGATGCCCCGCAAGTTTCTCAAATCGTTTCTGTGGCTTCAGGAGGTGGACATCACCTGGCTTTAAAGGCAAATGGAACCGTTTTTGCCTGGGGATTAAATACCAATGGACAACTGGGAAATGGGTCAACGACTGAACAGCATACACCGGTTCCTGTACGAGGTCTAACCAATGTTAAAGCTGTTTTTGCAGGAAATAATCATTCTATGGCTCTTAAACACGATGGTACTCTCTGGGCCTGGGGATCAAATGCAAATGGACAATTAGGTGACAACAGTACAACCGAACGACATGTACCTGTTCAAGTTTCTGGAATAAACCTGGTTACTGATGTCAGCCTGGGAACCTTTCATAGTCTGGCAATAACAAGAGATCAAACACTTTGGGCATGGGGCCAGGATTCTTATGGAAGATTAGGAATTACGCCCGGTGCCGATCAGCTTGTTCCTGCTCAAGTTAAAGGCGTTGGAGGAACTGGCTTTCTGACTGATGTTATACAGGCTTCAGCCAGCGATACTCATAGCATGGCGCTTTGTTCTAATGGTAATGTTTATATTTGGGGACATAATGGAAACTCAAAGCTGGGCATAGGACCTTCGGGAGATCAAAATTATCCAGTTCGTATTACACAATTAACCAATGTAAAAGATATTGGCGTAGGATATTATCACAGTGTAGCACTCAAACACGATGGCTCAGTCTGGTCCTGGGGTAAAAAACAATGGCTGGGAGTTGGAAATATCAGCACGGATCAAGACAGGCCGGTTCAGATCTTAGGTCTTGATGGCAATGGTTATTTAACAGATGTCATTGATATTGTTGTGGGTGATGAACATACTCTTGCAATTAAATCAGATACTACTGTTTGGGGATGGGGACGAAATGAATCTGGCAGAATTGGCGATGGCCAAATAATTGATAGATTCACACCCGTTGAAGTTGAAGAATTTAATGGTGTCACAAAACTAACAAATATTTTATCTTTTGATGCTGGAACGAATAATTCCATATTTGTCAAACCTGATGGACAGGTTTGGGCGTGCGGAAATAATACCAATGGAAGTGTTGGAGATAATACGACCAATGAACGACGAAATATGAGAAAGGTTCTTGGTTGGAAAGCTATTGGAGATTTTCGCGCAAATGTTATCAATCAAAATGATCAGACACGATCTGTTCATTTGACCCTTGCTGATCCAGAGGGCAATGATGTTACTCTGATAGCAACATCCTCAGATAATAGCATCTTGCCCTATACCTGTATTGAATTGTGTAATTCCAGTACAAATACATGCATGTTAACGACAACCAGCCAGCAAACAGCAACTATTCCTATAGAAATTACCACAACATCTACTTATGGCATGATAACGATAACAGTAGATGCAATGGATTCAACAGGATTGACATCAAGTTATGCGTTTCAATTAATAGTTAATTCTGCGCCTACCATTACAGGACTTGGTAATTTGTCCATTGGCACCAATTCGTCAGAAGCCATTGCGTTCACTGTTTCAGACAATGAGACCAGTAACCTTGTATTAAGTAAAGAATCGTCTGACCTCAGCCTTATTTCTCTGGAGAACATTGTAATTTCAGGCACAGGCACCTCACGAACATTAACAATAACGCCGACAACCAATCAATCGGGTAGTGCAACCCTTACGATCAGTGTCATTGATGGTGACACGCGGATATTTGAGACCTTTGATATAACGGTTTTATCACCTTTCACAGAAAATATGGGAATAACACTTACTGATGTTTATTATGGTTCCGTTGCCTTTGGAGACTATGACAATGATGGCGATCTGGATATTTTACTCACTGGATCTGGTAGCAGTAACATTGCCAAAGTGTACCGAAATACAGGAGGCAGTTTTAGTGAAGATACTGGCATTTCCCTTCCTGGTGTTTATAGAAGTTCGGCAGTGTTTGGAGACTATGACAATGATGGCGATCTCGATATTTTGCTCACTGGATTAAATAATAGTACTAAGATTGCCAAAGTGTACCAGAATACAGGAGGCAGTTTTAGCGAAAATACCGGCATCACGCTTCCTGGTGTCGATTTGAGTTCAGCAGCCTTTGGAGACTATGACAATGATGGCGATCTGGATATTTTACTCACTGGAGATACTGGTAGTCTTAAAATTGCCAAAGTATATCGAAATACAGATGGCAATTTCAGTGAAGATACAGGTATCACACTTTCTGGCGTGTATAGCGGTTCAGTAGCGTTTGCAGACTATGACAATGATGGCGATCTCGATATTTTAGTCACAGGACATACTGGTAGCACTGGCAGTGCTAAAGTATACCGAAATACAGATGGCCATTTCAATGAAGATACTGGCATCTCTCTTCCTGACATTTCTTCATGTTCAGTAGCGTTTGGAGATTATGATAATGATGGCGATCTGGATTTATTAATCGCTGGAAACGCTGGCGTTAGCAGCAAAATAGCCAGAGTGTACCGAAATACAGAAGGCAGTTTTAGTGAAGATACTGGCATATCTCTTCCTGGCGTCGAACAAAGCTCAGTAGCATTTGGAGACTATGACAATGATGGCGATCTCGATATTTTACTTACCGGAAACGCCGACAGTGGGTATATTGCCAAAATATATCAAAATACAGAAGGCAGTTTCAGCGAAGATACTGCCATCAATCTTCCTGGAGTTTATTATAGTTCAACAGCCTTTGGCGACTATGACAATGATGGTGATCTCGATATTTTACTTACTGGAGATACAGGTAGCAAAATTGCCACAATATATAACAATAACAGTCTTCATTCAAACACTGTCCCTTCAAAACCATCAAATTTAACTTCGGTTGTAACAGACTCAAAAATTCTTTTATCCTGGTCTGCTGGCAGTGATGCAGAAACCATCAGCACAACAGGATTGAATTATAATTTAAGAATTGGTTCAACGCCTGGGGCCAGTGATATCCTGGCACCTATGGCATATCCATTAAGCAATGGATATCGTCAGATTCCTGCAAGAGGAGTGATTCAAAATCTGACAGCTACATATCATTTACCTGAAGGCACCTATTACTGGAGTGTTCAAACCATTGATACATCCTTTGCTGCTTCTGAATTTGCGAATGAAAGCACACTTGAAATCTCATTAGCGCCAGAGATCTCAACGATTTCCAATCAAAGTAGCACAGAAGATACAACAATCAATGCCATCAGCTTTATGATTACTGATACAAACACATCCCCTTGCAGCTTGACCATAACCTTTGTGTCATCCAACACATCCTTGATTCCAACCGAAAATATCAGTTACACCTGTAATGCATCTCATTACACAATAACCATGATTCCTTTTGAAAATCAAAGCGGTGCATCAACAATAACTGTAACCGTTTCAGCGACAGATGGACTGACAGCATCAACCTCATTTGGCATTACAGTAACGATGGTAAATGATACACCGACTGTTGCAAATGAAATTCCAGATCAATCAGTCACTGAAGGCAGTGCATTAACGTTTACATTTGCAGAAAATACATTCAACGATGTTGATTCTGGTGATTCTCTAACCTATTCATCAACATTATATGATGGAAATTCATTGCCAACATGGCTGAGCTTTGATGCGCCTGCAAGAACTTTTAGTGGAACGCCGACACATTCTGATGTTGGAACGATTACCATAACAGTAACAGCAACAGATCAATATTCATCAAGTGTTTCTGATGCATTCGTGATAACAGTCAATAGTACAAATGGCGCTCCGGCAATCTCTGATATTTCACCGCAGACAACCCTTGAAAATTTGGCTGTCAGCCTTGTCTTTTCCTTAACTGATACCATAGATGGCGTGTTGTCATTGACTGGCGTTTCTTCAAATGAAGTGCTTGTTAAATCTGATGGGTTACAACTAACGCACCCATCGATGATTTTAGATTTTAATGGATATTCATTAACAGTTTCTGAAAGTATATCAGAATCAATTACGTTGACAATCGCTCCAGAAATAAACGTATTTGGCACTTCCGAAATTTTGATAACAATAATAAACCCCAGCGGTTTGTCAGTTACTGAATCGTTTATGCTGACAGTGGTTGATGCTGCACATCGATCAATAGAACTGGATGGTATTAACGATCATGTGGTTTCCGATATACCATTTTCCGAAGAACCAACCTCAGCCCTTGCGATTGAAGCCTGGATATATCTATATACCAACACAACCGATATGGCGATCTTGACCTATGGTAATAATGCGCATGAAAGTATCAGCTTTGAACATACCAGTCATAACTTAGAACTGCGATTAAAAAATGGATCAAACTCAGAATTTGTCAGCCTTAAAGACCTTTCTGCACAGGGATTGCCAGAACAACAATGGCATCATGTCTGTGTTCTTTGGAATAATTCACAAAATGAGGGATATTTTTACTTAAATGGTCAGTTAAGATATCAAGATACGTTTTCATCAGATGCTATTGGCTATTCAGGTAGCAATCAATTATATTTGGGTAGCTTTTTGGGTCAAAGTAAATGGTTTAAAGGCAAACTGGATGAAGTTCGAATCTGGAAAACAGCGTTACCCATCACAACTGTTCGAGAATGGATTTTCAAATCATTGACGCAAAGTCATCCATATTATGATCAACTGGTGGCGTATTATCCCATCAGTGCAGTATCAGGGCTGGAAATATTTGATACCTTTAATAGCAATCATGCATATCTTTATGAAAACGCTGTAAAAGGAATAGGTCCTGCAAGATCACAACTGATTGCATTTAATAACTGGCTAAATACAAACACAAAGAATTGGAACGATCCCTTAAATTGGGAGGCGGGTTTTGTACCCACTGTCAATAATCCTGGGTTTACAATTATAAATGCAGGTATTCGAAAACCTGAATTAAGTGCGCCATCTTCAGTAAATAATTTAGTATTAACCAAAGGGGCAGGCTACAGCGCCTCATCATCCAGTCCACTACACATTTACAACAAAGTATACAACAGAACAGAGGCACCCAAAATTAGCATTGGAAATTCATTAACGCTATACAGTTCTATAGATTTCAAAAACGACCGCATTCAACCTGAATCAACTGAATATACAATTACAGCAACATCTTCAGGTTCAAGCACACATTTAAACTTTCACATTGCAACTGATGATCAGACACTATCTGCGAATTTAGAATATGCAGTTGTCATGAGTACATATTCGCTGACATGTTTGGAAACACTTACAGCGATCGCTGAGAATTTGACACCATGTCAGATTCAAACCCAAATACCATTTCAAACAGTATCAGGTTCCGGTAGTGGCGAAACTATTCGGTCAGCCGGTGGTGATTATGCAGAAGTTGATGTGGAGTTAGACATCGCTGAGGATTATTACTTTAATGTGTTGGTAAGGGATGAGATGAATAATATCAGGGTTTATGAGGCGGTAAAGGAATAGTGGTAATGGATGGTAATGGGATAGGTTGCATCAAAATATGTCGACCTTTTGCATTCTCAGCCTTCAAATATTTTATATTTTTTGTATTTGCCTCTACACGCCAGATCCCTTGATTTAAATCTAAAATACCAATTTGCCATTTCTTGACAAAAAAATAACTCAATCTTCGGTATCAGGTATCATCTGATAGATTTTAATTATCAGGGACCTTATAAATCACAGTTTCTTATACAACAATCGATCAAATCCAATGGATATCACGGCATAGGTTTGCAATTTTACCCTATCACCAAATTCATCGATCAATTCCTTTGAATATATTTTTGCCTGAGATTTGGCTTCCTTTAATTTTGCTTTAACAGCATCTAATTTAAATAGGGCAGTGTCTGATAAATTTTTGATATTTTTTTGCTTGAAATCTTTTGATTTAATAAATTTAAATTCAATCAAGGTGTCAATGAGTTGATATTTCCTGCAATCCGGGCGAACAATCATGGCAAGATCGGCGTAGCCTGATCGGCTTTGTCGTTCGCTGATCATGAGATAATTGTTATTCTTGAGTAAACACATGAATATGGTTTTTATGGTCAATTCGTTGGCCCATCGGTTGTCGCGCCAATTAAAGGTCGGAAAAACCTGTTTTTCAATAAAACTGCGAAGGGATGCGATCTGTCCTTTAGATAAAAACGCTTTTGATGCGTCATGACCTTCATCTTGAATGACAGGATCAGGAATAATCCACCTGGCAATACCATCGATATACAGACTTTGGGTGACTGGATTTGGAATGGTCAGTAAGGGATCGCCAGAAACGGATAACTGTTTCAGTGTCAACATGCCCATAAAATACAGATAAGAACCCATAAATGTTCTATTTTTTGAACTCACTGTTGTCATGGCTTTCAGGCCGAATCTTGACGTAATTTCCGGAATATCAACCCGCTTATTTTGATTAAGTTCCATAATCATTTCTTTACCACCCGGCAATTCAGCAATAAATTCAAGACGTCCTTCATCGGTAACAAGGTTGTGATCCATTAGTGACAGTGGCAGTTGACCATCCAGCTGCTCAATGTGTTTGAACAAATACATGACCAATGTTGGATTATAAATTCGTCTGTTAGTAAAAGGCGAAAAAATATAGCCATCATAAAGATTTTTCATCAAATGAAAGATATTATTGATCCATACTTCTTTACCTTCTGGAAACACAGGTGTATCTTCTGAAAATAAAAATCTGGGCTTTTTTTCCATTGAATCTGCAAATGTGCTGATTAAGTCCTTTATTTCAGTATCTGTAAATCCGCAAAGATCAGAAAAGTGAGGCAGCATATGAATATCAGTTCGAATATTGTCACCACTGGTCACATCACTGAGCAGTATTGGTGTAACGCCAGTTAAATACATGCGATCCAGACCTTTTCCCTTGGTTGCTGATTTTAACTGCTTAAACAATGTTTTCATAAAACCGCCCAGACCCGTCATGCTGAAATATTCTTCATCTTGTTTGTTTGCAATCATTTCGTTGGCAAAATTGTCGTATTCATCAATAAACAAATATAACTGATGGCCTGTTTGACTGATAACAGATAACAGATTGTTGAAACTGCTCATCGCCTGTTTCGGGTCTATGTCTATTTTTGCAGGCAGAATGTCTTTATAATATGATGCAAATGTTTGAATACAATCGTTTATATGTTGAAACAAATGTTGTTTTACAAATTTATCAGAACAATCCACACATGAAAAATCCCATTCCATCACAAAGTATTTGTTATGAAGCGGTGTTGGATTGTCATAGATCCATGTTCCTTGAAACAGTTTTTCAAATGTATCGGCCTTTGCAATGTCATAATAGTTTCTTAAGGTTGTCAGCCAGAGGGACTTTCCGAATCGTCGGGGGCGTAAAAACAAGAGGTATTTGCCAACTTCTTCTGTTGATGGAATTCGACTGGTTCGATCAACATAGGTATACCCTTCTAACCTGATTGATTCAAAATTGCTGATTGCGTATGGATTTTTCATGGAAATGCTCCTTTGTGTCGGCATACTTCATATTCCAGTTAACACTTTTTCGAGTATAATTTGTCTTACGTAGAGACGCACGGCTGTCCATCACAGTTTCTTATACAACAATCGATCAAATCCAATGGATATCACGGCATAGGTTTGAAGTTTTACCCTATCACCAAATTCATCGATCAATTCCTTTGAATATATTTTTGCCTGAGATTTGGCTTCCTTTAATTTTGCTTTAACAGCATCTAATTTAAACAGGGCAGTGTCTGATAAATTTTTGATATTTTTTTGCTTGAAATCTTTTGATTTAATAAATTTAAATTCAATCAAGGTGTCAATGAGTTGATATTTTCTACAATCCGGACGAACAATCATGGCAAGGTCGGCGTAGCCTGATCGGCTTTGTCGTTCGCTGATCATGAGATAATTGTTATTCTTGAGTAAACACATGAATATGGTTTTTATGGTCAATTCGTTGGCCCATCGGTTGTCGCGCCAATTAAAGGTCGGAAAAACCTGTTTTTCAATAAAACTGCGAAGGGATGCGATCTGTCCTTTAGATAAAAACGCTTTTGATGCGTCATGACCTTCATCTTGAATGACAGGATCAGGAATAATCCACCTGGCAATACCATCGATATACAGACTTTGGGTGACTGGATTTGGAATGGTCAGTAAGGGATCGCCAGAAACGGATAACTGTTTCAGTGTCAACATGCCCATAAAATACAGATAAGAACCCATAAATGTTCTATTTTTTGAACTCACTGTTGTCATGGCTTTCAGGCCGAATCTTGACGTAATTTCCGGAATATCAACCCGCTTATTTTGATTAAGTTCCATAATCATTTCTTTACCACCCGGCAATTCAGCAATAAATTCAAGACGTCCTTCATCGGTAACAAGGTTGTGATCCATTAGTGACAGTGGCAGTTGGCCATACAGTTGTTCAATATGTTTGAATAAATACATGACCAATGTTGGATTGTAAATCCGATCAACTGTGAAAGGTGAAAAAATATAACCATCATAAAGATTTTTCATCAACAATACGATATCATTTATCCATTCCTGTTTACCATTTGGAAAAATAGATGAAATATCTATACGTCTGTATCGAGGACTTGATTCCAATGAATCGGCAAAGAGTCGAACCAGGGTTTTTACTTCTGGTTCAGTAAATCCGCACAGATCTGAAAAATCGGGCAGCATATGAATATCAGTTCGAATATTGTCACCGCTGGTCACATCACTGAGCAATATTGGGGTAACGCCCGTTAAATACATGCGATCCAGGCCTTTGCCCTTGGTTGCTGATTTTAACTGCTTAAACAGTGTTTTCATAAAACCGCCCAGACCCGTCATGCTGAAATATTCTTCATCTTGTTTGTTTGCAATCATTTCGTTGGCAAAATTGTCGTATTCATCAATAAACAAATATAACTGATGGCCTGT